>NZ_CP088252.1:2812500-3177500 GCF_021117385.1 Frateuria soli | reverse complement strand
GAACAAGATTCGGGCAAGCTTGAAGTTCCCTGCCACTTATGGGGCCATAGCTCAGCTGGGAGAGCACCTGCTTTGCAAGCAGGGGGTCGTCGGTTCGATCCCGACTGGCTCCACCAGTACCTGGCACGACCGCCAACGGATGTGTAGATCTAAGCGCACACAAAGATTGATTTGAAGCCATCCGGCGTTGAGGCCGGCGTGGTGTTCTTTGAAAACGTAAACGAGTGACAAGCGTTTTGGTTCGAAACCGAACCGAGATGTGTCGTTGAGGCAATTGTAGCGAGCGTTGTTTGGCGGAATCCGGTTCCTGAGGAGGAACGGGAGTATGCCCCGAGGCGACTTGGGGTTATATGGTCAAGCGACCAAGCGTATACGGTGGATGCCTTGGCAGTCAGAGGCGATGAAGGACGTGGCAGCCTGCGAAAAGTGTCGGGGAGCTGGCAACAAGCTTTGATCCGGCAATGTCCGAATGGGGAAACCCACCGCTTAGGCGGTACCGTGCACTGAATACATAGGTGTACGGGGCGAACCCGGGGAACTGAAATATCTAAGTACCCGGAGGAAAAGAAATCAACCGAGATTCCGTAAGTAGCGACGAGCGAACGCGGAGCAGCCCAAAAGCGCACAGTGTTTTAGTTGAAGGACCTGGAAAGGTCCGCCATAGACGGTGATAGCCCGGTAGACGAAAGGGCACCGTGCGTGAAATTGAGTAGGGCGGGGCACGAGAAACCCTGTCTGAACATGGGGGGACCATCCTCCAAGGCTAAATACTCCTGACTGACCGATAGCGAACAAGTACCGTGAGGGAAAGGCGAAAAGAACCCCGGAGAGGGGAGTGAAATAGACCCTGAAACCGTATACGTACAAGCAGTGGAAGCCCGCAAGGGTGACTGCGTACCTTTTGTATAATGGGTCAGCGACTTACTGTCAGTGGCGAGCTTAACCGTCTAGGGGAGGCGAAGGGAAACCGAGTCTGAATAGGGCGCATAGTCTCTGGCAGTAGACCCGAAACCGAGTGATCTATCCTTGGCCAGGTTGAAGGTGCGGTAACACGCACTGGAGGACCGAACCCACATCTGTTGCAATAGATGGGGATGAGCTGAGGATAGGAGTGAAAGGCTAAACAAACTCGGAGATAGCTGGTTCTCCTCGAAAGCTATTTAGGTAGCGCCTCGGACGAATCTTCCTGGGGGTAGAGCACTGTTATGGCTAGCGGGTCATCGCGACTTAGCAAACCATGGCAAACTCCGAATACCAGGACAGACTATCCGGGAGACACACGGCGGGTGCTAACGTCCGTCGTGAAAAGGGAAACAACCCAGACCCGCAGCTAAGGTCCCCAAGTTAGTGCTAAGTGGAAAACGATGTGGAAAGGCATAGACAGCCAGGAGGTTGGCTTAGAAGCAGCCACCCTTTAAAGAAAGCGTAATAGCTCACTGGTCGAGTCGGTCTGCGCGGAAGATTTAACGGGGCTAAGCACTACACCGAAGCTCGGGGTGCACAGCAATGTGCGCGGTAGAGGAGCGTTCCGTAAGCCTGTGAAGGTGGATCGAGAGGTCTGCTGGAGGTATCGGAAGTGCGAATGCTGACATGAGTAACGATAATGCGGGTGAAAAGCCCGCACGCCGAAAGCCCAAGGTTTCCTCGCGCAACGTTCATCGGCGCAGGGTGAGTCGGCCCCTAAGGCGAGGCAGAAATGCGTAGTCGATGGGAAGCAGGTTAATATTCCTGCACTTTTCTTAAGTGCGATGTGGGGACGGAGAAGGTTAGGTCTACCGGGCGTTGGTTGTCCCGGGGAAAGGCGGTAGGCGGTGATCTTAGGCAAATCCGGGATCACATACGCCGAGCACCGAGACGAGCCCTATTGGGCGAAGTGACTGAGACCACGCTTCCAGGAAAAGCCACTAAGCTTCAGCTTAAGAAAAACCGTACCGCAAACCGACACTGGTAGGCAGGGTGAGAATCCCAAGGCGCTTGAGAGAACTCGGGTGAAGGAACTAGGCAAAATGGCACCGTAACTTCGGGAGAAGGTGCGCCCATCGGGGTGGCTACATGCGTAGCTGAGCTCTGATGGGTCGCAGTAACCTGGCCGCTGCGACTGTTTATCAAAAACACAGCACTCTGCAAACACGAAAGTGGACGTATAGGGTGTGACGCCTGCCCGGTGCTGGAAGGTTAATTGATGGGGTCAGCCGCAAGGCGAAGCTCTTGATCGAAGCCCCAGTAAACGGCGGCCGTAACTATAACGGTCCTAAGGTAGCGAAATTCCTTGTCGGGTAAGTTCCGACCTGCACGAATGGCGTAACGACAGCGGCGCTGTCTCCACCCGAGACTCAGTGAAATTGAAATCGCTGTGAAGATGCAGCGTTCCCGCGGCAAGACGGAAAGACCCCGTGAACCTTTACTATAGCTTTACACTGAACGTTGAGTTCTTCTGTGTAGGATAGGTGGGAGGCTTTGAAGCGCAGACGCCAGTTTGCGTGGAGCCATCCTTGAAATACCACCCTGAAGTGCTTGACGTTCTAACCTAGGCCCGTAATCCGGGTCAGGGACCGTGTATGGTGGGTAGTTTGACTGGGGCGGTCTCCTCCCAAAGCGTAACGGAGGAGCACGAAGGTACGCTCAGCGCGGTCGGACATCGCGCACTGTGTGCAAAGGCATAAGCGTGCTTGACTGCAAGATCGACGGATCAAGCAGGTACGAAAGTAGGTCTTAGTGATCCGGTGGTTCTGTATGGAAGGGCCATCGCTCAACGGATAAAAGGTACTCCGGGGATAACAGGCTGATACCGCCCAAGAGTTCATATCGACGGCGGTGTTTGGCACCTCGATGTCGGCTCATCACATCCTGGGGCTGTAGCCGGTCCCAAGGGTATGGCTGTTCGCCATTTAAAGTGGTACGCGAGCTGGGTTCAGAACGTCGTGAGACAGTTCGGTCCCTATCTGTCGTGGGCGTTGGAGATTTGAGGGGGGCTGCTCCTAGTACGAGAGGACCGGAGTGGACGTTCCGCTGGTGTTCGGGTTGTCTCGCCAGAGGCATTGCCCGGTAGCTATGAACGGAAGTGATAACCGCTGAAAGCATCTAAGCGGGAAGCACGCCCCAAGATGAGATCTCCCGAGAGCTTGACTCTCCTTAAGGCACCATCAAGACCAGGTGGTTGATAGGCGCGATGTGGAAGTGCAGCAATGCATTGAGCTTACGCGTACTAATGCGCCGTGCGGCTTGACCATATAACCCCAAGACGCTTCGCGTATGCAGGTCCCTCTGCGACGAACCCGGCCATCCATGGCCGGACTCTTCAAAAGAGCCAGGACCCGCTTCGATGACGCATCCGGGTTCGACTAGATCCAAATCGCTTGTCACTCGTTTACCCCTTTTGAAGCCAGGCGCTCGACAAGCGCTGCTTCAACCCCTTCCCTGGCGGCCATAGCGCTGTGGTCCCACCCGATCCCATCCCGAACTCGGAAGTGAAACGCAGCCGCGCCGATGGTAGTGTGGCTTGTCCATGCAAGAGTAGGTCACCGCCAGGGGCTTTATCCAAAAACCCTCACCGATCCCGGTGGGGGTTTTTTCTTTGTGACCGCGTGGCACCACGCGGCGCCCGTCAACGGCGATCGCCCGGCCTCCGCTTGGGAAGACTCCCCCTCGCCTCCGCAGGAGCCCCTCGGGCGCGACCCTCACACCCGTCGCCTCCACCCGCCCCGGCGCGGCCCGTACGTTCCCGGACGAGGCCATGACTACCCCTCATGCGTCCGCGCGTGACATGCGTCCCAATCGTGGGGGTCGCCCACCTTGTTCGGCTCCTTGAACCGGCGTGGAGTCGGCCACGCGTTCCTCCATGCCTCTATGATGCGTGCTGACACGACGCCGCGCCGAGGGAGACGCCGCCTTGTTCGTCCATGTGGAAACCCGGCGGCGCTCAGTCACGCAATGGGCGACCCTGCTGCTGGTGCTCGTGTGCGTGGCCAGTTTCGTCGCCCTCGCTCTGATGCCGCCCCCGCAGCGCATATCGTTCCTGCTCGAGTGGGGAACCATTCCGGCCAATATCTTCGACACGCACGAAGCCTTCTGGCGACAGCTCGGCGATGCAGCACTGGTGCGCCTTTTCACCGCGCTGTTCATCCACGTCGCCTGGATCCACCTGCTGAGCAACCTGCTCTTTCTGGTGATCTTCGGCTTGCCCGCCGAGCGTACGCTGGGATCGACACGGTTCCTGTCGCTCTTCGTCGCGGGCGGCATCGTGGCGAATCTGGTGGGTGCGCTGACGCTCGCCGGCGTGCGGCTGCCGATCATTGGCTGCAGTGGCGCGGTGTCCGCGGTGCTCGGTGCCTATGCGGCACTGTTCCCGCGTGCGCGGCTGGGCCTGGTGCTGCCGCTGGGCCTGTTTCTCGAGTTCGTGCGCGTGCCGGCGTACCTGCTGATCGGCATCTGGGTCTTGCTCCAGCTGCTCTTCAGCTACGCCGGCCCGAGTTACGGTGCGGTGGTTTGGTGGACGCACATCGCCGGCTTTCTGTTCGGCATGCTGTTCGCCCTGTTCTCGCGCCAGGCGATCGCCCGCCGCCTGCGCGGCTAAACTGGATGTCATGCGCGCCAAGAGACTCTACAAGATCACCTTCCTGCATCTGGGCAAGTGCTACGAGCTGTATGCGCGGCACGTGGACACCAGCCCGCTGTGGGGCTTTACCGAAATCGGCGAACTGGTGTTCGAGCCGGCCGGCTCCGGCCTGCTGGTCGATCCCACCGAGGAGCGCCTGCGCGAGGAATTCGCCGACACCCGCGTGCTCCACCTGCCGATGCAGTCGATCGTGCGCATCGAGGAAGTCGAGCGCAAGGGTACGCTGGTCATCCGCGAGGCCAGCGATGGCCAGAAGATCACGCCGTTTCCGTTGCCGCCCAGGCCGCGCTGAGCGCGGTACTTTCGGCCCGTACGCGCGCCACGCCGGCGCGCTCCGCGACTACGCCCCGCTCAGCCCGTGGCGCAGACCAAATCCGCGCATGACCTGCCGCGCGAAAGGCGTTGCGGCCACCTCGCGCCAGATCCGGTGCGGATCGCTGCCTTCGTTCCGCATCGCCTCCCGCTTGCGGCGGATGTAGGCGCGCATGACCTCGGCGTTGAACTCCGGATGGAACTGGACGCTCACCGCATTGGGTCCATAGCGGAGCAGGTGATGCGGATCGCGCGCCGAGCGGGCGAGTACCGTGGCGCCGGACGGCGGCTCCAGCACGCTTTGCTCGTGCGTCGTGTGGGCGCGGAAACTGGGGGGCAGTCGGGCGGTAAGCGGGTCCGAGCCGGCCGTCGTGGTCAGCTCGATCGGCACGGTGCCGATCTCACGCCCGCCGGGGAGGTAGTCCACGCGCCCGCCCAGGGCATGGGCCATCAGCTGGTGGCCGTAGCAGACGCCGAACAACGGCAGGTGGGCGTCCATGGCGTCCCGGATCCATCCGGCAGTCCGCTCGCTCCAGGCGGCGCGTTCGGTGACCATCGCGGCAGAACCGGTGATCAGCGCGCCGGCAGCCTCCTTCGGTGGCGGCAGACTTTCGCCGGCAGCGACGTCGACGACCCGCAACCGCACCGGCGAGAGTGCCGCGCACAGGCGGAACCAGTGCGGGAAATCACCGTGGCGTGCGCGTATCGAATCCGGCGCCCGGCCGGTACGGATGATCAGGATCGGCTTCATGCGGAGGTCTGGAGGGACTGGCCCTCGTGTTCGATGGGCGGCAACACGGTGAGCACTTCCTGCACCGTGGTCAAGCCTTTGGCCACCTGCATTGCAGCTGAAATGCGCAGCGGCTGCATGCCCTCGGTCAGCGCCGCCTCGCCGAGCCGGGCCAGGTCGAGCTGGGCCGAAATCAGGCCGCGCAGGCGCGGGCTGACCCGAAGCATCTCGTAGACGCCGGTACGACCCATGAAGCCGGTGTTGCGGCATTCCAGACAACCCACCGGCTCGAACACCTTTTCCGGTGTCGCCAGCGACCAGCCGTGGGTGAGCGCGGTCCAGGCGTGCGGATCCTGTTGCGCCTCGCGCTTGCAGTGCGGGCACAGCGTGCGCACCAGTCGCTGCGCCACCACGCCCGTCAGGGTGGACTGGATCAGGTAATGCGGCACGCCCAGGTCGAGCAGGCGGGTCACCGCGCTGGGCGCATCGTTGGTGTGCAGGGTGGAGAGCACCAGGTGGCCGGTGAGCGAGGCCTGGACCGCCATCTGCGCGGTCTCCAGGTCGCGGATCTCGCCGATCATGATGATGTCCGGGTCCTGGCGCAGCAGCGTGCGCACACCCGCGGCAAAGTCCAGCTCGATCGACGCCTGCACCTGCATCTGGTTGAACTCGGGGCTGACCATCTCGATCGGGTCTTCCACCGTGCAGACGTTGAGCTCCGGCCGCGCCAGGTGCTTGAGCGTCGAATACAGCGTGGTGGTCTTGCCCGAGCCGGTCGGACCGGTCACCAGCACGATCCCGTGCGGGCGCTCGACCAGCGAGCGCCAGATCGCATCCTCCTCCGGCGAGAAACCCAGCTGCGAGAAATCCTTGGCCACGATGTCCGGGTCGAAGATGCGCATTACCACCTTCTCGCCGAAGGCGGTCGGCATGGTCGAAATGCGCAGTTCCACCTCGCGCCCGGAAGAGGACCGGGTCTTGATGCGGCCATCCTGCGGGCGCCGCTTCTCGGCAACGTCCATGCGCGCGAGGATCTTGATGCGGGCGGTCACCGCGGTCATCACCGGGGGCGGAAGCTCGAACACCTTGTGCATCACGCCGTCGATGCGGAAGCGCATCTGCCCGGCCTCGCGGCGCGGCTCCAGGTGGATGTCCGAGGCGCGCTGCTCGAAGGCGTACTGCAGCAGCCAGTCGACGATGTGCACGACGTGGCGGTCGTCCGCGCCGACCTCGCCGGTCTTGCCCAGTTCAACCAGCTGCTCGAAATTGAGGATCGCCGCCGAGGCGTCGTAGCCGGCGCCCTTGGCGTCCTGCGCCATCTGGATCGAGCGCTGCACGCCATAGAACTCGGCCAGGTAGCGGTTGATGTCCAGCGGGCTTGCCACCACCCGGCGCACGTCGCGGCGCAGCATCTGCGCCAGGTCGCCCGCCCAGGCCGCGTCGAACGGTTCGCTGGTGGCGAAGGTCACCTCCGCCGGCGTGGCCGCCACCGGCAGGATGCGGTGGCGCGTGGCGTAGGCGTGGCTGACCACCTGGGTCACCGCCGCCACGTTGATCTTCATCGGGTCGATCTTCAGATACGGCAACGCCGCCTGGCCGGCCAGCCATTCGGTCAGCGTCTCCAGGCTGAGCGGTCGGCCCGGGTCGCGCTGGTTGGCCAGCTTGGCGTTGGCGATCAGTACCAGCGGATGCAGCTCGATCGTGCTGCGGCCGGCGCGGGAACCCATCCGGACGTTCCTGGCATCCTCGGCGGCCACGAAGCCGTCGACCACCAGCGCTGCAAGCACGTCGTCCAGCCCAAGCCGGCCGCGGCGGCCGAGCAGGGATGCGATTTGCGGTGATGCGGCCATCGAGGACGGGCCTCCCCCGTGTGCGTTCGAGCGGCGCCGAGCCAGTGCGGGCGCGGGCTTTGGCTATACTAACGCGCTTTGTTGTAAGGCCAATCGCCATGCCAGCGCGCACTTTCCAGGACGTGATCCAGACCCTCAACCGCTACTGGGGCGCGCAGGGCTGCGTGCTTCTGCAGCCACTGGATACCGAGGTCGGTGCGGGCACGTTCCACCCGGCAACCTTCCTGCGCTCGCTCGGTCCCGAGCCCTGGGCCGCCGCCTACGTGCAGCCCTCGCGCCGCCCCACCGACGGCCGCTACGGCGAGAACCCCAACCGCCTGCAGCACTACTACCAGTACCAGGTGGTGATGAAGCCCAATCCGGAGAACATCCTGGAACTGTATATCGGCTCGCTGAAGGAGCTCGGGCTGGATCCGCAGGTGCATGACCTTCGCTTTGTCGAGGACAACTGGGAATCGCCGACGCTGGGCGCCTGGGGCCTGGGCTGGGAGGTGTGGCTCAACGGCATGGAAGTGACCCAGTTCACCTACTTCCAGCAGGCCGGCGGCCTGGAATGCAGGCCGGTGACGGGCGAGATCACCTACGGCCTCGAACGCCTGGCGATGTACCTGCAGAACGTGGACAACGTCTACGACCTGATCTGGACGCAAGGCCCGCACGGCACGGTCACCTACGGCGATGTGTTCCACCAGAACGAGGTCGAGCAGAGTACCTACAACTTCGAACACGCCAACGTGGCCGAGCTGCTGCGCTGGTTCGATGTGTGCGAGGCCACCGCCAACCAGCTGATCGCCGCCGACCTGCCGTTGCCGGCCTACGAACAGGTGATGAAGGCCAGCCACACCTTCAACCTGCTCGATGCGCGTCGCGCGATCAGCGTGACCGAGCGCCAGCGCTACATCCTTCGCGTGCGCACGCTTTCCCGCGCGGTCGCCGAAGCGTACGTGGCGCAGCGCCAGAAGCTCGGTTTCCCCGGCCTGAAGAACGCCAAGAAGGAGCAGGCCGCATGAGCGCCGCCAAATCGCTGTTGATCGAACTGGGCACCGAGGAGCTGCCGCCCAAGGCGCTCGACGAGCTGTCGCAGGCATTCCTCGATGGCATCGTGCAGGGCCTTTCCCGGCGCGGGATCGAGGGCGGGCTGGACGCGGCGCGCGCCTACTGCACGCCGCGCCGGCTGGCCGTGTACGTGCCGGCGGTGGCGGCCACGCAACCGGAGCAGCACCTCGAACGCCGCGGTCCGGCGGTCAATGCCGCACTGGATGCGCAGGGCCAGCCGTCCAGGGCGTTGACCGGGTTCGCGCAGTCCTGTGGCGTGGAGGTCTCGCAGCTGGAGAAGCTGGAAACCGACAAGGGCGCCTGGTTCGTGTTCCGCGCGGTCAAGCCCGGCCAGCCACTGGCCGCGCTGCTGCCGGAGATCGTCGAGGAGGCGCTCAAGGGCCTGCCGGTCCCGCGTCCGATGCGCTGGGCCGACCACGACTATGCCTTCGTGCGCCCGGCCCACTGGCTGGTGATGCTACATGGCGCCGACATCGTCGAGGGCCAGGTGCTGGGGCTGAAGAGCGGCCGCAAGTCGCGCGGTCATCGCTTCATGCATCCCAACCCCGTGCATGTGACCGACGCGGACGGCTGGCTCGACGCACTCCGCGCGGCCAGGGTGCTGGCCGATCCGCGGGAACGCCGCGAGCGCATCCGGGACGAGGTTGCCCGCGCCGCCGGACAGACCGGCGGCGTGCCGCGCCTGGACGATGCGCTGCTGGACGAGATCGCCAACCTGACCGAGTGGCCGGCGGCGATTGCCTGCGCCTTCGAACACGAGTTCCTTGCCGTGCCGCCCGAAGCTCTGGTCACCACCATGGAGACCCACCAGAAGTTCGTGCCGGTGTTCGACGCTGCGGGCAAGCTCACCGAACACTTCATCGGTGTCGCCAATATCGAATCGAAGGACCCGGCCGAGATCCGCAAGGGCTACGAGCGCGTGATCCGCCCGCGTTTCGCCGACGCCAAGTTCTTCTGGGACGAGGACCTCAAGACCCCGCTGGCCGGTTACCAGGAGCAGCTGAGCAACGTCACCTACCAGCAGGCCCTGGGCAGCCTGTGGGACAAGAGCGTGCGCGTGGCCGAACTGGCCCGCGTGATCGCCGCGCGCGTGGGCGTCGACGCCGGCGCTGCGACCCGTGCGGCCTCGCTGTCCAAGTGCGACCTGCTGACCCGCATGGTCGGCGAGTTCCCCGAGCTGCAAGGGGTGATGGGACGCTACTACGCGCAGCGCCAGGGCGAGGGCGAGCCGGTGGCGCAGGCCCTGGACAGCTACTACCAGCCGCGCTTCGCCGGTGACGCGATCGCCGCCGACCCGGTCGGGCAGGTGCTCGCCGTGGCAGAGCGACTCGACACGCTGGCCGGCATTTTCGCCGTCGGCATGAAGCCCAGCGGCAACAAGGACCCCTTCGCGCTGCGCCGGGCGGCGCTCGGCCTGGCCCGCACGCTGGTCGAAGCCGGGCTGGAGCTGGACCTTCGCGCCAGCTTCGCCGAGGCGCTGGAGCTGCTGCCGGACGCGGCGCTCGCGGCCGGTATCAAGCCCGGCAAGGACGGCAAGCCGGTCGCACTCGACGCCGGCGCGCGCCGCGCCGCGCTGCTGGGTGACCTCACCGAGTTCGTGGTCGATCGCCTGCGTGGCTATTACGCGGAGCTGGGATTCACGCCCGAACAGTTCGAAGCCGTGCTGGCGGTGTCGCCGCTGACGTTGCCGGACTTCGACCGCCGCCTGCGTGCGGTGGCCGAATTCGGCCGTCGTTCCGAAGCGGCGAGCCTGGCCGCGGCCAACAAGCGCGTGGCCAACATCCTGCGCAAGGCCGAGGAGGAAACCGGTGTCGCGCCTGGCGGGGCGGTCGATGCCACCTGCTTCGAATCACCCGCCGAGCACGACCTGGCCAGCGCGCTGGATGCCGCACTGGCCGACACCGCCGCGCCGCGTGACGCCGGCGACTACACCGCCGTGCTGACGCGCCTGGCCCGGTTGCAGGCACCGGTGGACGCGTTCTTCGACAGCGTAATGGTCAACGCCGATGATGCCCGCGTGCGGGCCAACCGGCTGGCCCTGCTGGCCCGCCTGAAGGCGCAGTTCGCGGCGGTGGCCGACATCGCGCGCCTGTGACGCCGGCACCGCAAGCGCGCCTGGGCCGGGCCGCAGTCTGCACCGGGTGCCTCAGGCGCCGGCGCGGCCGATCCGTCCGGCCAGTTGACGGTTGAAGGCCAGCATCGCGTCGGTATCCACGCGCATGCCGCCGGGGCCCACCGCCTCGTAAAGCTTGGCCAGCAGGTCGGTGTGGTCGGCCAGCGAAAGCCGCTGCCCGGCCAGTTCCAGTTCCGACTGCAGGATGCGCATTGCGGCATGCAGGCGTTGCGTGTCGACGCCGGTGGCCGTGCTTCCCAGTGCCTGACTGACTGCACCGTCCAGACGGGGTTGTGGCTGCCGCCTGCCATCGGTGGTGTCCTGCCGGTCGAGACTGGCCAGGTCGACTTCGGGCTGGATCGCGCCCTCACCGGCGACCAGCCAGACCAGCGAGATGCCGAGGGTGCGCGCCAGGGTCACGCAGCGCGCCCGCGAGGGATCCGTATTGCCGTCCCGCCAGCTCCGCACCACGCCCTCGGAGAAACCGCACATGCGGGCGATCTCGGTGACGCTGCCGACACGTTTGATCAGCACCTTGATGCGATCGGCGAAGGTCCCGCCGGTTTCATGCTGGGGTGAGGACGGTGCAAGGTTCATGGGTTTTTCCTGGCATCAGGAAGCAACGCTGGCCGCCGCCGGCCTGGAGGTCGCCAGGGAGCCATCCTAGCGCGCCGCGCTTATCAGGGGCTTTGGCAGATGTACCCCCTGCCGAGCCTCCGTCGACGGCGAGCAATGCGCTGGCCGGGGCTGCCATCAGTCCGGCTTGACTTTTGCCCGGGAACCATTTTTTCCGCTATGCTTGGAACTTCCCCCGCGGAAAAGGCACGCGAGACAGCGTGCAGCTTCCGTGCAATCCCCGAGCAATGCTTTCCATCGAATAGAGGTTTTCCCATGCGCAGAATGGTCTGGTCGCTGATGTCGGTAGCTGCGCTGGCACTGGCTGGCTGCAACGGGTCCAACGCGCCCGAGCAGGGCAGCGGCGACAATGCCGCCACGGCGGCGAAGGCGAACACGGTCAGCGGCACGATCACCGTGCGCGGCGACAGCACCGTCTCGCCGGAGGCCAGGCTGGTGGTCAACCTGGTGGACGTGTCCTCGACCGACCAGGCCGGCGCCGCGCCGCTGGCAAGCAAGACCATTGCCCCGGTGCAGTTCCCGCAGTCGTTCGAGCTCACCTTCAACCCCGCCGACGTCAATCCGGCTGACCTGTACGTGGTCAAGGCCGATCTGACCGACGGCGAGCGCCACTACAAGATGGCGCTGCAGGCGCCGGTGCTGACCAAGGGTGCGCCCAGCCAGGTGTCGATCGAACTGGTGGCCGAGCAGACCCCTGGCGAGAAGGAGCTGGCCGACTTCCAGGCCGTGCAGAAGCAGATCGGCGGCATGAAGATCAGCAACGGCACCAAGCTGGAGAAGGACGTTTCGCGCGCCTGGCAGGTGTTCCGCCAGAACGGCCAGGTGCAGTTCATCCGCGCCCGCGCCGACTACGGCGACAAGGGCTTCACCAGCACCGACTACGCCTACAGGGACGGCAAGCCGTGGGTGGTCGTCCAGCAGAAGAAGGCCAGCCAGGACGCCAAACCCAGTGCGACCGAGCGGGCCGGCTGGGACAAGGACGGCAACCTCGTGCTCAAGCAGACCGTTTCCGGCAGCAAGACCGAGCCGCTGAGCGAAGACGAAGCCGCCAGCCTGAGGGACCAGGCCGAGAACATCCTGAAGATGGCCACGGGCGGCAAGGGCAAGTAAGCCTTCCGCACCACGGACGTCCAGCCATCCGGACGTCCGACCAACAAAAAAGCCGCCCTCGGGCGGCTTTTTCGTGGGACGGGACCAGCCTCAGAAGCCGATCTTGACGCCCAGGTCCAGGCTGTCGTCCTTCTGGTTGTCGTCGCTGAAACGGCCGTGGTAGCCGAACCAGCCGGTGACGTTCGGGCTGAACTGTGCGGACAGGCCCACGTCGGCGCTCGCCCAGTTCTTGTCCGGCACGTAACCGGTCAGGGCGAAGCTGCCCGGCATGCTGACCAGTCCGGCCCGGACTTCGCGCGGGTCGGCCTTGTCGTCATGGTTCCAGGCCAGCTCGACATACGGCATCAGCGTGGCGCCGCCCGCCTGCCACTGCCCCTGCAGCCGCCAGCCGAGCGATTCGATCAGCGCGTCCCGCTGCTGTGAGCCGAACCACATCGCGGTGCTGTCGCCACCCGACTCGGTGTAGCTGTCGATCTTGACCGTCTGCCATTCCACGTGCGCGAACGGACCGGTCTTCAGGCTGCCGGTACCGAACCACCAGCCTCCCTCCAGGCCGCCGCCCAGGTGCGAGCCGTCGGCCTTGCCGCCCTCGGTGCGCAGCGCCTGGTTCAGCTGGATGCGCCGGTTGACGTCGCTGAAGTTCGACTGGCCGAAGCTGGCGAAGCCGCCCACGTAGCCGCCGCCGTTGTGATAAAGCGCGTAGCCGAGGCCGGAGATGTCATGCAACTTGTAGCCGCCCATGCCGCCGGCGAAGTCTGCGTTGTGCTGGCCCAGGCCCAGCGCCATGCCGAACGAGAGGTTCTCGCTGGCCCGCACATCGGCGCCCAGGGTGAGGTTCACGTTGTCGCTGTTGGTCCTGGGCGAGCCTTCGGTCGCGTCGAAGCGCTGGCGGCCGTAGTCGACGCTGGCGAATACGCGGGTGTCGCTGCCCTGGCCATCGGCCAGCATCTCGTTGCGGATCGCGCGGTACTGCGCGGCCGATGCCGCCAGCGGCGCCTCGCCCAGCAGCGAGATCTGGCCCGGCGCCATGATTTCCGAGACCACGTACTGCGCGAGCATGGCGTGGGCGCCGGTGGTCGGGTGCACGCCGTCGGCGAAGAGGTAGGTCTGATCCGTCCCGGCGGCATACGAGAACGGCAGGCCGGAGCCGGCGGGGCCACATTGCGACGAGCTGCCGTTGCAGGCCGGCGCGGTAACGTTGCTGAAACCGAACGCCGCGGGATCGGCGACCACCTCGTTGATCAACGCATAGGTGTTGACGGGGATGACGTTCAGGCCGGCTTCGCTCAACTGGCCGAGACCCGTCCCGAGGATGCCGTTGTACACCACCGCCAGGCCCGACGCGCCGGCCTGTGCCGCCGGGCCCTGCGCCGCGGCTGCCGGCGTCTTGCCGAGGTCCGGAAGGTTGTAGACCACGACGTAGCGGGCGCCGGCCTGCTGCAGGCCACCCAGCATCTGCAGTTCGGTCTGCGCCGCCAGCCCCATGCCATTGGCCAAGGTGGTCGGATCGGACGTCATCTTGCTCAGCTGCAGAAAGTCGTTGCCCCCGCCCCAGACCTGGTAGAGCCCATTGGGATCGGCGGCGCCGCCGTTGGCAGCCAGGTACATGGCCATCTGCTGTGGCAGCGTCGGCACGCCTGCCACGTAGTTGTAGACCACCCCCGCGCCGCCGAAGGCGTAGTCAGTGCCGCCGGCCAGCGAAGGAGCCAGCGTGAAGCCAAGCGCTGCCGCGACGTTCTCGGCGCTGGTGGTACCGGGGTTGGTGGTGAAGCGCAGCGGTATCGGCGAGCCCTGGGCGAGCGACACATTGCCGGCATCGCTCAGGCTGTCGCCGAAAACGACGACCTGGCTGAAATCGGTGGCGGCAGCGGCAGTGCTGAACAACAGGCCGGCCAGAATGGCGCCGGCGAGACGGGTGGTACGGGGCATGTGACGCTCCTGGGGCCGGAATTGGCCTTGTTATTTGCGGGTTACCGTAATGCACACCATACGGAAGCGCACGCTGCGGCGCATCGCGCGGGGTTTGCAGGCCGGTGGTCAGAACCCCAAAGTTTGTAACCATTGAACAAACTTTGGCGAACTGCGAGCGCACAAACTATGGTGAATTGCCGAGTTACACCACGTGAGCTGCGCAGGCGGGCAGGTGCGGGCGCTTATGCCCCTGCTTTCCCGTAAACCTCGATCAGTGCAGACTTAAGAGCCTTGAACGCGTCCAGGGCCCGGTTGTAGTCCCGACGCGAGTACATGCTCAGCTCGAGCGACTGCACCTCATGTAGATGCTCGTTACAGCGAACATCCCAGATCCAGTCGACCTCAGCCTTTAGCTCCTTCGTGATCGCTCCCCGGTCCACCAGCTTTTGCGTGCGACGAGTGTAGGACCGTCGCGCCCCGTCGCCTCGGGTAGCCTCCTTGGTGAGCCACTCGCATATTGCCCCAATGACGCAGATTGCTTCCTTGATGATCATGCTGAGTGCTACACCAGAAAGATCCGTACGTACGCAAACCCAACGGAGCACGTCAATGGCTTGCAGCGCATAGCTGGCGTTGGATCGCTGGACCTTGGTGCCAAGCCTTGGGAGGCCAGACTGATAGGTGGCGGCAGGCAGGATGAAGCCTCGTGGAAAGCGTATCCGCGCCTCCGGCACGTTCGATCGTCCGTGAGCCTCCTGGATGGCTGCCAAAGCCTCATTGGCCTGCGTTACGACGGCTTCCAGTTCGGCTGATTCCATGCTTGTCCTCCTCCTAGTGGACGGAGATGCGGCATAACAATAACGCTTGGCGCTAGGGAACATCCCTCGGGTTCTACCCCGATTCTGCGGACACTTTCACTAAGGCTCATACTGGGCCAAAGGAGTGTCCATGTCGAAGCGCAAGCGTTACAGCCCCGAGTACAAGCGGGAGCTCGTCGAGCTGGTCCGGCGATCGAAGTCGAGTTGCCGCCAGATCGCCCTGGAGGTCGGGGTCAACCCCAACATGCTCACCCGTTGGGTGCGCGAGGCGGAGAGCGAGGGGGGCAAGGCGTTCCCCGGCGGCGGCACGCCTCGCGACGAGGAGCTGGCTCGCCTCAAGCGCGAGCTAGCACGAGTCACGAAGGAACGAGATTTTTTAAAAGACGCGGCAGCGTACTTCGCGAAGCAATCACCGAACGGTACGCGGTGATTGAGCGCTGCCGCAGCGACTATCCCGTCGGGATGATGTGCCGCTGCCTGGAAGTTTCAACCAGTGGTTTCTACGCCTGGGCCGGGCGCAAGCCGGGGCCACGGGCACAGGCGAATGCGCGCCTGCTGGAGCGCATTCGGGAGATCCATGAGGACAGCAAGGGCGTGATCGGCGCCCCTCGCATGCACGAGGACCTCGGCGACGAGGGCGAGCACGTCAGCCTCAACCGGGTGGCGCGGTTGATGGCCGGCGAGGGTCTGCAAGGTTGGCCACGACGCAGGAAGCGCCGGTTCGGCGGCAAGCCGGGCTCTCGCCCGGTCGGCGTCATCAACCGGCTCGAACGCGACTTCAATGCAAATGAACCGGAAACCAAGTGGGTCACCGATATCACCGAGGTCGTGACCCAGGAAGGCAAGCTTTATGTGTGCGTGGTGGTCGATCTTTACAGCAAGCTCGTGGTCGGCTGGTCGATGCACCACCGCCAGGATCGCCACATGGTCGTGCGGGCGGTCCAGATGGCCGTGTGGCAGCGGGAGGGAAGTTCGGAGCTCATCCTGCACTCCGATCGGGGTGGCCAGTTCATCAGCGGTACGTACCAGAAGTTCCTGGGCGGCAACGCTCTGGTCTGCAGCATGAGCGACGTCGGACACTGCGCCGACAACGCGGCGTGCGAAGGCTTTTTCGGTGTGCTCAAACGCGAGCGGGTGTACCGACGCAGCTACCGGACGAGGAACGAGGCGCGTGCTGACCTGTTCGATTACCTCGAGCGGTTCCACAACCCGCGCATGCGTCGTAGAGTCGCCAGGCGGGACCGGGAGTTTTCAGCCTTAATCAAACCGTCCGTGGAAACGGGGTAGAACCCCCTCCAGCGTCCTGCTTGGACGACCCTACTAGGCCGTAAATCTTCTGGACGATACCTTCTCTCCAAGCCGCAGTGGAGAGCTCCCCATGCCAAGCTCTCACGGGTGGTGAGTGCGCAACACGATGTGTCATCGCTAACCGGCGCACATACGGCCAACTTTGCTTGCAAGCTGTGGGAGCGGGCCATGCGTCGCCCAGATCTTATGAGACGGCGCGAGCCATCTGGGGCAGGCAGCCGTTACACTGCACGCGCACTTGATAGGCATTGCCATGACGGTTTTCACCATCGGTTACGAAGGTCTGGACGCATCAACGTTCGTCGCGCTGCTTAAGGAGCATGGCGTCGACACCGTTATCGACATCCGCGAGCTTCCCTTATCACGCAAACCTGGCTTCTCCAAGCGAGCCTTGGCCGGCGTTCTTGATCAGGCCGGGCTGGGCTACGTGCATATGCGGGACCTGGGTTGCCCCAAGCCTGTCCGCCAGCAATACAAGCAGGACGGCAGCTGGAAGCATTACAGCCAAGGGTTTCTGCGCTATCTGACTGGCCAGGCTGCCGCACTCGAGCGCCTCGCCGATCTCACCCGACGTGCGAGCTGCGCGCTCGTGTGTTTCGAGGCTGACTACCGCCAGTGCCATCGTTCGTTTGTGGCTGATGCACTTAAGAAGCGGGCCGGCGCAGTCGTTCGGCACATCGAAGCCCGCGGCTAGAACAATGCTCCTTGCGCGCTGTGCTCTGGTGTTGGCCTTGGCGGATAGATAAGGCTTATCACCAGCCACTGGTCAGGGAAGCGGTGCTGGTTGCCCATCATCAGCGTCAGATCCTTGTCGAGCAGCTCAGTCTCCAGCCGCGCGCGGAAGGGCTCCTCCCAGCGGGTACCGTGGCTGCGCTGGCAGTTCCAGAACAATGCCCCCGCTTCCCAGTCCACGATTTTGTGTTTGGCGACCTGCACCCCCTCCGGACCCCTACACTCAAAGCGGTAGTAGAAATCGAAAGGCACTTTGCGCAACCCATGAACCTGCGAGCGCGCGGCCTCCTCGCTGAAGAGTTCCATTTGCTGCTGGGTGAGCTTTTCGCGCTCCTCCACCGTCCAATCGGCGTGACGGGCAGGCGTGATTTCCAGACCGAGCATCCGCTCCGGTTTGACCAGTGCAAGGGAGACTTTCTCATTGATTCGTGCGTGATCTAGTGCCTGCATCGAAGGGAAGAAAGGAATCTTGCCCAGCCAGTCGCGGCGTAAAGCCCAACCTCGGGACGTGTCGATGTGGTCGCCAACGGTTAGGGTATCGACGTACACCTTGTGGCTTTCGGGTCGGTGGTCGGCCCGAGCTTTCTCCACGCGAAGCGTCACCCACTGCCACTTTTTGAACTGCTGGCCTTCTTCGATCAGCCGGAATGGCACCGGGTAGAGGCGGCGCATGCACCCCTGTTCGGTGATGCCCGCGACGCATGAGGTCTCAACGTGCTTTGCACTAGGGGAAGGGTAGGTCTTGGCCAGGATGAGGATGCGTTCGATCCGTGAAACGCCCATGGTTGAGCCTCTGCAAGTCGCTTTCGCGAGCATGCTGGCGTTGTAACAGCCCGGGAAGCACCGGGCAACCCACCAGCCTGTGCACGAAGAATGGCCTCGCAACGAGGTATAGGCGACCCGGGTGGTCTGCATCTTGCCGGACGCCGACCGGCACGCCGCGGAGGCAGCTGTCGACCCAGAGCAGACGGTCGAGCAACGCTCTGCGCCCCTGACGGTGGGGCTCAAGGCCGGTCGCGGAGCAAGTCGTTCACCGCGTTACCGATGGTCAGTAGTAGGCCCTCTTTTCGCTGATACTCGTTGATCAGCGTGGGGCGAACCCACTTGGCGGGGTGGTCCACCCCGTCGTAGCTGAAGGAGGAGAATTGAAGGCCGTGTTCGACTACATCAGACTCGAAGTTCACCGAATAGGACACCTCGATGATCGAACGGTGCTTGGAGTGGTTGCTCAGCGCCGCCAGATAGGTGAAGCCTGGATCGTCCAACAAGGCGCTCAGCCCATCCTTGATGGGTCCGCCACTGAGCACCTTGCTCACGTTCGACCAGGTGATGTCGCGCTCCCTTCGTATCTGGTGGTCGCTCCCAGATTGGCTCCCAGTGCGTAGTACACAAAGTGCACCATATTGTCGACAACCGCGTGCATACTCCCAAAAGCGCGGCCGTCAGCTCAAAGTCTTCACGTCCATAGAGGACGTCCTCCATCCGGCCTTTCGCTTCGTTGAAGTGATAGCGACTGAACTCGCGCCGATCACCGATGGTCCGTAAGCATTGGTTGACGGTGCGCAACTGGCTTTCGCCAAACAGTCGCTCGACGTGTTGCCGAAGTTCTGTCAAGCCCCATCTCATCACCGCGCCTCAAAAGGTGAGTGTGCGAACAGTCGATCGACTTCCGCGCGTTCTGCAGTCGAGTAAGCTCTGCCCAGGTATTTGCCCGAATAGTCCATCGCGCCTGTCAAGAAGCGGTGCGTGACCTGTCTGCACGCGTCAATTGATTCATCCAGGTAGAGGCAAAACGCAAACCCTGCCTGTGGGGCCAGCATGCCCATCTCCTCCATCACCGCGCGCAGCGCGGTGAGGTCCGAGAAAGGGCCAATGTGTGCATCCATGCCTGCGGGGCGCAGCATGGCGAAACCATCAAGCGTGGGGTGGCCGGCCAGCGTAGAGAACTTGATGTAGATATCCTCGCGTCGGCTTTTACCCAGGCCTGCGGCGTCGTCGAGGGTTTTGCGGATGGCAGCGGGGCCGAAATCCCGCTTGAGCGTTCGTCGGTCCGCTTTACGCCACTTCTCAATGAGAGCGCGGTCCACGTGGAAGGCGTTAACCAAATTGGTCGTCTCCACGATGTCGCGCAAGATGAGCGTGGCCGCCTGGTAGTAACCCGAAGCCACGAGCTTCCACGCGGTGGCAAAGCCATTGAACGCGCGAATTCCGAGATGGCTAATGGCGCGTTCGTCGTCATCGGCTTGGTAGTGCTGGCGCAGCATGTCCATAACGTCCATGGCACGTTCGGCCAAGTCCAAATGGTCAGCCAGATCCGGGTTGCCTTCGACCAGACGCACAGCGCGCTGGCGCAACTCTTCTTCACCCTGGTGCAGCGACAGCAGGTTGGCGGGGACCTGGGCGATTGTTGTGGGGACGGCCATGGCCGTATCGTAGCCGAGAGCTGCGCTCATCCCGGTCTGGCCCGGTGTGCTATTAGGTAGTAGGCCATGCCCAACTCAGTCCCAGAGGGCTTCGGTACTTGGCCTCGCCCGATAACCTGGCTGCAAAGAACAGTCGCAATCACCTCTAGGTAGTAACGGATGCCGATCTCGTTCGCTTTCAACGGCGATGACGTAGTGTGGACGCAGCGGTTCGACCGCCCGGCCGTCTACCTGGACACGTTCGCAATCCGCGCTATCGCCGAAAGCGACGAGCGGTCAGCCCGGTTTGCCCATGGCCTAAAGGCGCGCAACGGCACCTGGCTCCTGGCGGCGGTGTCCATGGGTGAGTTCGCCCGCTTTGCCGACCCGCGCCACACCGAACGGGCCGAGCGGTTGCTGGCGCAGGTGGTGCCGCATGTATACCTGTTCCTATCGGAACCCTCAGATGCGCGGGTGAAGCGCGGCGAGACCAATCCAGCGAGGCAATCACTCCCTCCGGCCGACCGCCGGAACATGGACTACTTCTCGCGCAAGTGGGCCCAAACCCAATCCTTCCCGGAGACGTTCCAGGGTATGTTCCAGGTGGTCCACGAGAACCGCGATCGCATGGTGGAGACGCTGGACGAGGTGACGTCAAAACTCGTCGCTTCGCTCGTCCAACACCGGCAGATGAAATCCTATAGACGCAAGGCGAAGGCCGCGCAGCCTGACGATGGGCGCACGCGCCAGCAAATCATTTCCGGGGAGCTGCTGCGGGAACTCGTGCTTGACACCAAAGCATCGGTCACCGCCAACGAAGTGATCGACCTTATGCACGCAGTCGATGCCGTGGACTACTGTGACCTCGTGCTGCTGGACAAGGCTTGGGAACGCCGGGTCAACGCGCTGCACCAACGCATCGCTGAGACGGGCATTGATATGCCTATTGCGCGCTGTCTCTCCATGCGCAACGGCGGCATCGACCGATTTCTGGAGGCTATCGAACAGTGGCCGACAGCCGCCTGAGGACAAGCGGACGCGCGGGCTGTTTCCCAAGCGCAGGATGCCGGCCCTCGGGTTGATGGAAACCAATGCTGATCAGGGCGAAGTCTGGCGAATGCCGGCGACGACTGCTTTTGGCCGGAAGCGGACGTCAGCTCCCCACCAACGGCTTAAGTGCCGGCAGGATTTCTGAGCCGCACTGTAAGGCGTTACCAGTTGAACGACGCCGGGTCGTCTGCCAGTTTCGACGATATCTAGCATCGACACCCGAATGACGGCGATCGACGACCATCGCCCCTCGGGGCTTGCCGATCGGTTCCGCACACCTCGCGGCGCTGCGGCTCGAACAGGCGCTCGACGTCGCGGCGGCTTGACGGCGCCCTGTGACCGAACTGCAGCTGGGCCTGCTCTCAAGCTCTGCCGGGTGCAATCCGCAGGACCGCCTCAGGCAGTCCAGGCTGCTGTAGTAAACGCAGCCTTGCGGGGTCACGAAGTGGTCACATGCGACCGCGCACCGTCCATTTACCCCTTCGTGCTGTTCGCTTTCTCGCCCTCCCTCCGACTTGCGAATGGCGTGGTCAGTAACGTGGTCATCGGTTGCCGAAAACGAGGGCCGACCGATGCCGGCGGACCGGAATCAGCTACGCAACCGCAGATCGAAGTGCCGACAAAAAAACACATCGATGATGCATCGAATACCCATGGTGGAATGCAAATGGCTAACGAATGGTGCCGCAAAAACGACGACGGGGATCCATCCGACAAACACTCCGCGGCTACGCTAGCGGCGGCACTGATCGCTCGTGGCTCTACGCTTCCTTCCGCCACCAACGCGGCAATAGCCCATCAGGCCGTTGACTTGTACCGCACGTTGCTGAGTCAATTGAGCGGTCGGGACGGGCACGCAGAACGCATCCATGCACGAGCCGGACAAGCGGTCTCGGCTGCGGAACAAAAAGAGATGGACATCTTGGGCATAACCCGAGTCGACTCCGCGAAGTTCTGCTACGGCGAATACCGCTACGACAATCTGAGCGACGCCCTCCGTTACGCACGGGCCAAATCGGGGACTTGAGCGCGAAGTCGCCTCAGAGGCATCACGATCTCGCGCTCGGCCTATGTCACCGACACCCGGTAGCAAGGATGTCCACCTCGGCGCACGCACCCCCTTTCGACCTGAGCACGCCTCCCTGGGCCAGGATGGATGAAGGGCGAGCCGGCCTGACTTTGCCCGGCTCAAGCAGGAGACGCCAAACTCAGGATGGACCTGACACCCAAAAAGACCGCAACCCATTTTGCCGTGCCGGACCCAAGATCAACGTCTTCGATTGAGCGCCTCTACAAGGCTCGACGCCCTTACTCGGCACCGGTTTATGGTGTCCCGATGAAGGTCGAGCAACAGCTGGAATTGCCTGGATGGTCAACCGACCGCCGTCCCTGTCAATCCATTCGGCGAAGGCGCGGTAGACAGGTCATGCATCCGATTCCTTGGTCGGCAGCGTGACGGTGAACCGGGTGCCATCGGACTGGTTCGACGCCACCTGGATGCCACCGCCGTGCCCTTCGGCAATCTTGCGGGCAATGAACAGGCCCAGGCCCAGGCTGGTGGGTGGACGAGTGACGTGGTCTTCCTCCGTCAGTTGCACCAGCGGCTGGAAGATCGACTCCAGTGCCTGCGGGGGTATCGGTTCGCCCTTGTTGGTGACGCTCACCACATGGTCGGTGGATCGCGTGCCGGCCTCGACGAGAACCGGACAGCCCTCCGCGCCATGGCGCGCCGCGTTGACCAGCAGGTTTAGGAACATCTGGTACAGGCGCCCCCGATCGTAGCGGCCAATCAACGTAGCGGGCGCGTGCAACTGGAAGCGGGCGCCCGGATAGGTGGCGGTCGCATCGGCGATGGCGTCGTTGAGCGGTGCCAGCAGATCGCACGGCACTGGATGCTGGGGTATGTCTCCGCCGAGCTGGGTGCTGGCAAAACCCATCAGGTCGTTGATCATGTCCGACATGATCCGGGTGGCACGGGTCACGGTGAACGCCACCTTGGCGAGGCGTTCAGGCGGCAGTGCCGGTCCCGCAAGCATGTCGCCGGCCAGGGCGATGCTGGCCAGTGGAGAGCGCAGGTCGTGGCCGAGCACGGCCAGGAACAGGTCCCGCGTTTCACCCGTGTGCCTGGCCCACCCGATGATCGATTCGGCCAACGCCTGGTCGATGCCCTCGTTGAAACGGATGACCTCGTGCAGTGCGTCGGCATCGGCATGTTCGAGATAGGGTTCCCACAGCCGCAGCACGGTGGCCCTTAGCGAACGGAACTCCGCGCTCACCTGCAACAGGGTGTACTTATGCAGCTGTCGGCCTTTTCCGTGTTCAGTTGCCGCGCGCCCCTCATGGCCCGATGCCCCATGCCCCTCGGACTTGCGCTGTTGCTCGCGGTCCGTTTGCCTGGCCTCCATGTCGGCGGCGATTTCCATCAGCATCTCCCGCGCATGGTCCCGCAGTTCCTCGTGGGAAAGCAGGTGCGGCTGGGGGCTGTTGTCCCGCGCGAAGGTATCCCACTGCGCGAGGATGGCCTCGATGTGGCACCGGATGAAGGTCGACAGTTTCACGGTATGCCCTCGCAGCGTTGGGATACGGGCCGGCGAGCGGCTCATGCCATCCTGTCCGGACCTCTGCCTGACGACGCTGGCGAAGGGGCGGGCAACAGGTAGCTTACGCCGCGGTGCGGCGCGAAGCAGCGTCGGATCGACAGCGCGCAATGCATGCCGACCGGTTGTGCTTTTCCTATGGAACAGGCGCGAGTGGCCGGGACAGGCCGGCCTGCACCCTCTTGGATCACGGGATCATGAGCTCGACTCCGCGGCGGGTTGGCCTTTGCCGGCGACGTCCTTGGATGTCCACAGCAGCACCAAGCCCGCGAGTCCGGAGCAGCCCGATGCGAGAAATATTCCCAGCTTGGCACTGGCAAGCTCGCTCTCCTTGAAGGCCAGGTTGGCGATGAACATCGCCATCGTGAACCCGATCCCCGCTAGCAGGCCACCACCGGCGAGCATGCGCCAGTCAAGATCCGGGGGACGCGTGGCGATACCCAATCGCACGGCCAGCCAGCTGAATGCGAACACCCCCATCGGCTTGCCCACGGCAAAGCCGACGAACACGGCCCAGGCAATCGGCCCACCGAGATGCTCCGACGAGAGTGACAGTCCGGCGTTGGCGAAGGCAAAAAGCGGCATGATCAGGAACGCTACCCACGGGTGCAGGCCAAGCTCGAGCCGCTCGACGGGGGAGAGCGTCTCGCGTGCGGCGATCTCGGCCACCTGTAAGGTCTCCCGGTCGCGGGTCGCGCCGCTGCCGCGCTCGGCGGCGGGGTGGGCAACCACTTGACGCAATATGGCGTACAGGCGATCGGCACTGACCCACGGGCGGGCCGGGGTCATGAGGCCGAGGATGACGCCGGCGACCGTCGCGTGCACGCCAGAGGCGTCCACGGCGATCCAGACCATGGCGCCGACCATGAAGTAGAGCGGAAGGCTGCGCAACCCCGCCCACGCCAGCGCGCGTATCACCACCAGGCCAAGCGCGGCCAGCGCAAGCGGTAGCCAGGCGATCGCATGGCTGTAGCCGATCGCGACCACCAGCACCGCGCCGATGTCGTCGACGATCGCGAGCGAGAGCATGAAGACACGCAACCGCTTGGGGATGCGCTCGCCGAGCAACGCCAGGCAACCGCTCACGAACGCGGTGTCCGTCGCCATGACGGTACCCCAGCCTGCAGCCCCGGGACGGCCCGATTGCAGCAGCAGGTAGAGACCGGCAGGTACCAGCATGCCGCCCAATGCGCCGGCGATCGACAAGGCCGCCACGCGAGGTTTGCGCAGCTCGCCAAGCACCAGCTCGCGTTTCAGCTCCAGTGCCACGAGGAAGAAGAACAGGGTCATCAGCGCGTCATTGATCCAGCCACGGAGCGGGCGGATCAGTTCGATGGCACCCCATCGCAGGCCCATCGGCGTTGCCCAGAACGCGTCGACATGTCGTGCCGCGGGCGAGTTGGACAGCACCAGGGCGGCGACGGTGGCGAGCAGCAACATGGCGCCGGCGCCGGCTTCCACGCGCATGAAGCGCGAGAACGGACGAGTCAGCCAGTCGATCCATTCCTTCGGCAACCGGGTCGGCCACGTCGGCTGGTGCTTCTTATTCACATGCCTGCTTCCATCGGGGTGTCACCCGTGCGCTGGAGTCTTTCCAACCGCAGCGGGTCCGTCGTTGAACTCGTTGGACGGAGCCGTCGGTTGCCGGTGGGCTCGCATCCGCCCGCCATGTTCGAGCCCCAAGGGTGACGCCAAAGGAAAAAGGACTTCACGCGCCCTTGGCTTCAGCCTTCGCTGTCACGCGCTACATAGGAATCGTTTCCTGCGGGGTGACCCACGATGCCGGACCTTCTTTCCTTTGCAGCACGCGGACTGACGGGGGCCTCATGGGGTGGCTGGATCCTCTACTTCCTTGCCACCACGCAGGGAACCATCGTCGCGGTGACCCTCTATCTGCACCGCAGCCAGGCACATCGCGGCGTGCAGTTCCATCCCGCCGTCGCGCATCTTTTCCGCGCCTGGTGCTGGTTGTCCACCGGCATGGTGACGCGGCAGTGGGTTGCCGTGCACCGCAAGCATCACGCCCGCTGCGAGACGGCCGAGGACCCGCATAGCCCGCAGGTCCACGGCATTCGCACCGTCCTGTGGCGCGGGGTCGACTTGTACAAGGCCGCGGCTGGCAACGAGGTCGACTTGGCGACTTACGGGGTGGGTACGCCCAAGGATTGGATCGAACGCCACCTTTACGAACGATGGTCGTGGCTGGGACCGACGCTTCTGGCGGCGATCAGCATCGTCCTGTTCGGCGTGGTCGGCCTGGCACTGTGGGCATTGCAGATGGCCTGGATACCCTTCTGGGCCGCCGGCGTGATCAACGGCCTCGGTCATTGGTTGGGCTACCGCAATTTCGAAACGCCCGATACGTCCGCCAATCTGGTGCCGTGGGGCCTGCTGATCGGCGGCGAGGAACTGCACAACAACCACCACGCGTTCCCTGCGTCGGCCAGGTTTTCCCAGCGCCGCTTCGAGCTCGACGGCGGATGGTTGGTCATTTGCCTGTTGCAGCGCTTGGGGCTGGCGAAGGTGCGACGGGTTGCGTCTGGACTCGGCTACCGTGCCCACATCCAGGAGCCGGACGAAGAAACCCTGCGCGCGCTGCTGCTGCAACACGCGCGGATCCTGCACGACTACGCTTCCGGAGTGATCGCACCGGTCCTCGCGCAGCGGCCTGTTGGTAGACGACACCTGCGGCGTCTGCGGCGGGCCTTGGCCAGCGGCGGGCGCTGGCTGGATCCTGCCACCCGCTCCGAGCTTGCCGCCATGGTGCGTACGCGACGCTATCTGTCCGACGTGTGTGACTTCCGCGACCGGCTGGTCGACCTCACTGCGCGCAACCGAAGGGACATGTCAACGCTTGCGGAGGAACTGAGGCGATGGTGCGCCGACGCGGAGGCCAGCGGCATCCGTGTCCTGGTCGATTTCGCCGCGCAATTGAAGGGCTGCCGCGTGGTGGAGCAAGGGTAAACGCGCACAAGGGCCAGCTTGCGCCTTGTCCGCGACGCACGACGTCTCGCCGATGCGGCCCGCCTCGACCAAAACGTAACCTCGCAAGGAGCATGGTAGGTGTCCTGGCGCCCTGTGTGCGCCGCGGCCAGAGGGCCGCATCATGCAAAGCTATCAATTCCCGTTACCTGGCGCGCATGGCTCGCTGGTCGCGTTTCTTTTGAGACTCTTTCGGAAGGCGGGCCTGGCGCCGCCGGCCCGAGAAGATCGTCACCGGACAAGCCGACGTCACCGGATGATGCTTGCGGTGGATCAACGCCGCGCCTGCACGCGAGCGCCGGGCAGCCACTCGCCCGAGTTCAGCCCTCCTGCGGTCGCGGCCATGTCCAAGCCAACCTATTTCGGGGCGTTTTGCTCATCCCTCGTGTCCTCGAAAAACGGCCGTCATGAGCAGCTCGCATGGCAACGGGGTGAACGGAGAGGACGCGCCATGCTCATCGCCACCCGCCTTCTCAGTGCCCAGCGCCAGCTTGGACAGGAACAGCAGCACCGCGAGCGTGTCCGCAATGGCGGACTTGATGATGGCGATGCAACGGCAAAGGTCAGAGCCCGCCAACGGCAGATCGCCCTCTTGCGGCACCTCGGCCAGACCGTCGAATAGAGGTGGCCGTCGATGCGTGCCCGACCCTTGGGCATGGTCGGTCGATCTAGTGTTCCCTGGTGTCGCCGCCTAATCGCAACGAGGGCGACTAACCCTGGCGCCGAAGTCGATCGAGCGACCACCAAATCATCGGCCAGTTGCGGGCGCCCATCGCTAATGTTGAACGGTTTCGTACTCGAAAGGCCACCCTCATGCATGCCGTCAACCAGATCAATTCGCTGTACTTCTTTCCACACAAGCTCAGCTTTGCTCCAGGCACCGTCGATGCCGCCACTGGGCGATATGGTGGTTGGTTGCCATCGGATCATGGATCGGTCGCGCGGCGATGGGAGCAACCCGCGAGCGCGTTCCTCCTGCCCACGCAGGGGATCCCCCGATCCGAGCCGCTGCAGTCTGACCGTGAAGCAACGGGTTTCGATCGCGTGGACGACGCAACCTCATTCGGCCCCCCATCAAACGAACGTTAGCCACAACTCTGCCCAGGCACCGATGGCGTTGGCCGCGCCTCCGCTGGTCGTTTCGGCCAAGGACATGCACGAGCACACCACTACAGGCAGATCTCATGGTTGATATATCCGGCAAGACCGCCAACGGCTATACGTACGACGGCATATACCAAAACGCCGGCCCCAATCGTGTCACCTGGACCGCCACGTATCGGCGCAACGGTATCTTCTTCGGTATGCGGCATGGCCGCGTCGACGGACTCCACGACCTTCCTCCCAGGGAGATCGACGAGGTCGTGAGGGACGATATCTCGCAGACCTGGGCCGGTTGAGCCGACCCAGATGCTTGCCTCGAGGTGATCACCCGGAGGTGAACGCGGGGGTGAGGCACCGGCGTTCCTAGGAAGAGTCAATGGGACGCCAGGCGGCCCATGCCATGTTCGCTACTGGCCAGTCGCGTTCATGCCTCAGTCTGCTCGGCGAGTTCGAGCGCATCATCGCCAGGAGGGAAATTCTGGTCTGTTCCGTTATCTCGAAGTGGACCGCCGACGCTTACCGCTTCCTCGGCTGGGACTATATGGCCATGCCGATAGATGCCTGTTCCAAGCACGAGGTCGAAGTCGAGTTCGTCGACAGCCGAGGCAAGAACGTCTCCCACGTGAAGTTCACCTTCCAGGCAGGTCGCGTTGTGAGCGCTGACGGCTGGATGAGATCGTTCGAAAGTGGCCCTTTAGGAGAAAGAATGCCGTGCTCGAGAATGTCTGCTTCGGCCGGAAGCGGTCATGCTTCCGTCTGCTCGGCTAGCTCGAGCGCGTCATCGACCTCGACACCCAAGTAGCGGACCGTGCTCTCAAGCTTCGTGTGTCCGAGCAGCAACTGTATCGCGCGCAGGTTTTTCGTCTGCCGGTAGATGAGTGCCACCTTGGTGCGCCGCATGCTGTGGGTACCGTAGTTGTAGGGGTCCAAGCCGATGGACCGCACCCATGCGTGGACGATGCGGGCGTACTGTCTGGTTGACAGGTGGGCGTCGTGACTGCGGCCGCCGGGGAATAGGTAGTCGGTGAGACTGAGGCGCGCTAGGTGGATCCATGCCAAGAGGCAGGCCCGGGTCTGTTCTGTGATCTCGAATTGCACCGGACGATTGGTCTTTCTCTGAAGGACGATTGCGCGTCTCAAGACCACGGTCCCTTGCGAGACATCGCGGACACGCAAGCTGACGAGGTCGCAGCCGCGAAGCTTCGAATCGATTGCCAAATTGAACAGCGCTAGGTTGCGGACGGTGCCGGACAATTGGAGCCTCACCCGAATGGCCCAGAGCTCACGAAGTCTGAGGGGTGGCTTCTGCCCGATTAGCTTGCCCTTGTTCCAGGGTGCGCTCCGTTGAATGGTCTTCATGGTTGAAGGGTTCTACCCCGTTTCCACGGACGGTTTGATTAAGGCTGAAAACTCCCGGTCCCGCCTGGCGACTCTACGACGCATGCGCGGGTTGTGGAACCGCTCGAGGTAATCGAACAGGTCAGCACGCGCCTCGTTCCTCGTCCGGTAGCTGCGTCGGTACACCCGCTCGCGTTTGAGCACACCGAAAAAGCCTTCGCACGCCGCGTTGTCGGCGCAGTGTCCGACGTCGCTCATGCTGCAGACCAGAGCGTTGCCGCCCAGGAACTTCTGGTACGTACCGCTGATGAACTGGCCACCCCGATCGGAGTGCAGGATGAGCTCCGAACTTCCCTCCCGCTGCCACACGGCCATCTGGACCGCCCGCACGACCATGTGGCGATCCTGGCGGTGGTGCATCGACCAGCCGACCACGAGCTTGCTGTAAAGATCGACCACCACGCACACATAAAGCTTGCCTTCCTGGGTCACGACCTCGGTGATATCGGTGACCCACTTGGTTTCCGGTTCATTTGCATTGAAGTCGCGTTCGAGCCGGTTGATGACGCCGACCGGGCGAGAGCCCGGCTTGCCGCCGAACCGGCGCTTCCTGCGTCGTGGCCAACCTTGCAGACCCTCGCCGGCCATCAACCGCGCCACCCGGTTGAGGCTGACGTGCTCGCCCTCGTCGCCGAGGTCCTCGTGCATGCGAGGGGCGCCGATCACGCCCTTGCTGTCCTCATGGATCTCCCGAATGCGCTCCAGCAGGCGCGCATTCGCCTGTGCCCGTGGCCCCGGCTTGCGCCCGGCCCAGGCGTAGAAACCACTGGTTGAAACTTCCAGGCAGCGGCACATCATCCCGACGGGATAGTCGCTGCGGCAGCGCTCAATCACCGCGTACCGTTCGGTGATTGCTTCGCGAAGTACGCTGCCGCGTCTTTTAAAAAATCTCGTTCCTTCGTGACTCGTGCTAGCTCGCGCTTGAGGCGAGCCAGCTCCTCGTCGCGAGGCGTGCCGCCGCCGGGGAACGCCTTGCCCCCCTCGCTCTCCGCCTCGCGCACCCAACGGGTGAGCATGTTGGGGTTGACCCCGACCTCCAGGGCGATCTGGCGGCAACTCGACTTCGATCGCCGGACCAGCTCGACGAGCTCCCGCTTGTACTCGGGGCTGTAACGCTTGCGCTTCGACATGGACACTCCTTTGGCCCAGTATGAGCCTTAGTGAAAGTGTCCGCAGAATCGGGGTAGAACCCTGGAGGGTAGGCCGGGGCCTAATTAGCTGTGGGCCGGTCCCGCTCTCTCGGACACCACAAAGCGAGGACAATCCTCGCACGAAGGTGTTCGATGGAGAAACGGCAGCGGTTTACCGCACAGTTCAAGCGTGAGGCGGTCCAGCTGATGCGCCGGTCCGGGCGTCCAGTAGCTGAGGTGGCACGCGAGTTGGGCATCCCTCGCAATCGACTCTACAAGTGGGCCGATGAGCTGGAGTCCAAGGGCGAGCAGGCCTTCCGCGGCAGCGGCAGGCCCAAGGCGAGCAGCGACGAATTGGCGGCTTTGCAGCGCGAGGTGGCGCGGCTCAAGGAAGAGAACGAGATCCTAAAAAAAGCGGCGGCGTACTTCGCGCGGGAGCTGCGGTGAAGTACGCCTGGATCGCAGGCCAGGCGAAGGAGTACCCGGTGCGCTCGCTGTGCCGGGCGCTGCGTGTGTCGCCGAGCGGCTACTACGCGTGGCGCTCGCGCCAGCCGAGCCGCCGGGCCTGTGAGGATCAGCGGCTCCTGGAGCGCATTCGGTGCCTGCATGTGCAGACCCGCGAGGCCTATGGCACCGAGCGGGTGTGGCGCGCCCTTCGGCAGCAAGGAGAGTCCTGCGGGCGTAACCGTGTGCGGCGGCTTCGCCGTGACCACGCCATCCAGACCCGTCGTCGCCGGCGCTACGTGCAGGCTCGCGCGACCTACCAGCGTGTGCCTGCCGCGCCCAACCACCTCACCTGGCCTTTCCATAGCCCGCGTCCGAACGCGGTATGGGTGGCGGACATCACCTTCGTACCGACACATCGCGGCTGGCTGTACCTGGCCGCCGTGCTCGACCTGCACAGCCGTCGAATCGTCGGCTGGGCCATGGGCGAGCGTGCCGATCAGGCGCTCGCCAGCGAGGCGCTTGCCATGGCCCTGGGGCGCCGCAAGCCGGCCAAGGGCGCCATCCACCACAGCGACCAAGGCTCGCAATACACCAGCAGGGCCTACCAGCAACAACTGCAGCAAGCGGGACTCACCGCGAGCATGAGCCGCAAAGGCATGCCCTATGACAACGCGGCCATGGAAAGCTTCTTCAGCTCCTTGAAGCAGGAGCTCACCCACCACCAGCCCTTTGCCACGCGTGAGGAGGCGCGCACCGAGATCTTCCGCTACATCGAGGGCTTCTATAACCGCCAAAGGCTGCACAGCAGCCTTGGCTATCGCTCACCCGAGGCCTTCGAGAGACTGGCTAAAGGTGCTTAATTAGACCGTCCGAGAAAGCGGGGGTGGCTCACTGCGACCCCTTTATTGCCGGAAAAATGAGCCCCTTGTTCGTACCTCATCGGGTTACGTGCAGCGGTACGACCTGGAGCTACAGTCGAGGCAGTCTCGGCATTGGCAGGTGCCCTTTGGCAAAGGCCCGATCCTGCGTCAATCTGGGGCTGCGGTCCGTCGTCCGGCGGATGGTAGGCAATCTCCGGTAAGCAAATATATATACCAGGGAAGAAGGACGGGGTTAGTGTGACTAACATGCCATCTGGCTCGGCCATCCTCCATAGCCATATCGACGGTAAAACCCCCGGGAGATCGTCAGATGGCTTTGTTAGCCCGGGCGATGCTATCCATACTTTACGCGATGGTGTAGTCAATTTTGTAGTGAGCGAACGTCGTCTCGCTGTATATCAAATTGTTGATGAGCGTATACAGATCAACGTATTGAAGGGCTCTTTTACATGTCTGGAAGCAAATCTACTTGAGAAATCCATTAACGCACAGCAACCTTATGTCGACGCAGCGAGGCCAAGATGAAGATCTTTTTGCTTTTAGCGTCCCTTATGTGGTTGGGTTCTTGCGCGACACTAAGCGGACACCGCGTGTCTATCATTGAGCTGAATGAACATCCGCAAAATTATGCGGGTCAGCAAGTTACCGTCCCAGGGTACCTCTTGGGAGGGCCTGAGCCGATAGCCGTAGTAACTGAGCCTGGCATCGAATACAAATACGAAAAACTAGCCTCGGAGTGCCTGAGCATCGTTAATTTTGGTGAGCTCGATGGCGAGCTTGGCACCGAATTAGACGGAAAATTCGTCGAGGTTACAGGGATATTTTATCGCGGCACGGATTCTTACGGAATAAGCTTCACATCGTGCGGCCTCACGGGATTGGATATTGGCGGGGATCCGATAAATAACATTCGCGTCGTCTCCAAGGGCGACAAATAAAAATAAAGGGGGTGGGGTAATTAAATCTAGTCCAAATAAAGCGAATAAAGTGGACGAAGCAAATAAAGAAGCAAATAAAGGGGCGGGGGTAATTAAATCTAGTCCGTTACGACGCGCCTTGGCCGCCCACGCGGTCGGCTGATGGCTGGCCGCCCCAGGGTTGTTTCAACCATTAGTTGGAAGCGCTCGCCGCCAAGCGCACGCTCCCGCTGCACGTAGGCTCGGATGCGTTGCAGGTCGTCCGCGCCCATGCCGGCGTTCAACCACGCTTTATAGGCAGCCGCTCGCTCTCCTGCGTCATGGCCCAGTGCTGGATAGAGCGGGTGAGGCGTGATCAGGGGGCGCGTGCACGAGCGAGATGGGTGTGAACGCTCGACCAGCGAAAATGTTCCGGTCGCGTCACCATGGCCGCGCAGCGGGTTGAGCTCGATGTAACGCATGACCGCCAAGACATACCGCTCGGTCTGCACAGGCACGGCTTGAAGCGCCCCTGCCACAACGTCCCGCAGCGCGCTGCCAAAAACGCGACCACCTAGGCGATTAACCGCCGGCCTGCCATCACACGCACCTTCAGCACCTCGTACGAGGCGTGATCAGGCGCCGGCTCGGCGGCGCCTGGCAAGCAGCCCTAACGCTTGTCCCGCTGCGCGCGCAGCAGCGCTTCGGCGAAGGCGTTGTTGGACGGCGGGGCGCTCGGTTTGGGCGTGGGCGCGCCGCGCGGGGCACGGGCGGTGCGGTCGTCGCCACCGGCCGGGCGCGCGCCGCGCGCCTGGCCCGGCTCGTCGTCCAGGCGCATCGACAGGCCGATGCGCTGGCGGGGCAGGTCCACTTCCATCACCTTGACCTTGACGATGTCGCCGGCCTTGACCGCGTCACGCGGGTCCTTGACGAAGGTGTGCGACAGCGCGGACACGTGCACCAGGCCATCCTGGTGCACGCCGATGTCGACGAAGGCGCCGAACGCGGCGACATTGGTGACGCGGCCTTCGAGGATCATGCCCGGACGCAGGTCCCTGAGGTCTTCCACGCCCTCGGCAAAGCTTGGCGCGACGAACTCCGGGCGCGGGTCGCGGCCGGGCTTCTCCAGTTCCTTCAGGATGTCGCGCACGGTCGGCACGCCGAACTTGTCGTCGGTGAACTGCTCGGGCTTGAGGCCGCGCAGGAAGCCGGTGTCGCCGATGATGTTGCGCACCTCGCGCCCGCACTGGGCGATGATCCGCTCGACCACCGGATAGGCTTCCGGGTGCACCGCGCTGGCGTCCAGCGGGTTGTCGCCGTTGGGGACGCGCAGGAAGCCGGCGCACTGCTCGAACGCCTTGTCGCCCAGCCGCGGCACCTTCAGCAACGCCTTGCGGTTGGCGAACGGACCGTTGGCATCGCGGTGCTTGACCACGTTCTCGGCCACGCTCGCCGACAGACCGGCCACGCGCGAGAGCAGCGCCGCCGATGCCGTATTGACGTCCACGCCGACGGCGTTGACGCAGTCCTCGACCCGGGCGTCCAGCGCGCGCGCGAGCTTCACCTGGTTGACGTCGTGCTGGTACTGGCCCACGCCGATCGCCTTGGGTTCGATCTTCACCAACTCGGCCAGCGGGTCCTGCAGCCGGCGCGCGATGGAGACGGCGCCGCGCAGACTGACGTCCAGGCCTGGGAATTCCTTCGCGGCGGTTTCCGAGGCCGAGTAGACCGAAGCGCCAGCCTCGCTCACCACGATCTTGGACAGCTTCGCGTCCGGCAGCTTCTTGATCAGCTCGCCCGCCAACTTGTCGGTCTCGCGCGAGGCGGTGCCGTTGCCGATCGCGATCAGGTCCACGCCATGCTGCTTGCACAGCCTGGCCAGCGTGACCAGCGATTCGTTCCACTGGCGCCTGGGTTCGTGCGGATAGATCGTCTCGGTCGCCAGCAGCTTGCCGGTCGGATCGACCACCGCGACCTTAACGCCGGTGCGGATGCCCGGGTCCAGGCCCATCACCGTCTTGGCGCCGGCCGGCGCAGCCAGCATCAGGTCCTTGAGGTTCTCGCCGAACACGCGGATCGCCTCGTCCTCGGCGCCCTCGCGCACGCGGCCGAACAGGTCCAGCGTCAGGTGCAGGTGCAGCTTCACGCGCCAGGTCAGGCGCACCGTTTCGCGCAGCCACGCGTCGGCGGGGCGGCCCCGGTCGTGGATGCCGGCATGCGCGGCCACGCGGCCCTCGCCCTCCAGGTGGCCCTGCTCGGCATCCAGCGCCGGTTGCAGCTCCAGTTCGATCACGCCTTCGTTGCGCGCGCGCATCAGTGCCAGCAGGCGGTGCGAGGGGATCTTGCCGACCGGTTCGATATGGTCGAAGTAGTCGCGGAACTTGGCGCCCTCGTTCTCCTTGCCTTCGACCACCTTGGCGCGGATCTGGCCCTTGTCCCACAACCAGTCGCGCAGCTCGCCGACCAGGTGGGCGTCCTCGGCGATGGTTTCCATCAGGATCGCGCGCGCGCCGTCGAGCGCGGCACGCACGTCGGCCACGCCCTTGCCGGCATCGACGAACCGTTCGGCGAAGGCTTCGGGGGCAAGCGTGGGATCCTCGCGCAGGCCGGTCGCCAGCGGCTCCAGGCCCGCCTCGCGGGCGATCTGCGCCTTGGTGCGGCGCTTGGGCTTGTAGGGCAGGTAGAGGTCCTCCAGCCGCGCCTTGGTGTCGGCGGCGAGGAGGTCGTTCTTCAGCGTGTCGGAAAGCTTGCCCTGTTCCTCGATGCTGGCGAGGATCGCGCCGCGGCGTTCCTCCAGCTCGCGCAGGTAGCGCAGGCGCTCTTCGAGCAGGCGCAGCTGCGTGTCGTCCAGGCCACCGGTGGCCTCCTTGCGGTAGCGGGCGATGAAGGGCACGGTCGCGCCCTCGTCGAGCAGGGCCACCGCCGCGCGCACCTGTTCGGGCTTGGCGGCGATGTCCTGGGCAATGCGGTGTTCGATGCTGAGCATGTGGTCGACGGCTTCAAGTGGTGCAGGAAGCCGTCGATCATAGCAATCGGACCGCGGTCTGCAGGGTGGGCCGAAGCCCACCCTGCGGTCTCATGCGTGGAAGGAGCCGTCGTTGCGCGGTACCGGGTTGCGGAAGGCGCCGGCGCGGCCGTTGAGCACCAGCGTGTTGGCGATCATGTCGTGCAGGCCCTGCTTGCGGCGCGTCCAGCCGATCATCAGGAAGCCCACGCCCAGGATCATCCAGCTTAGGAGCTTGGCCGCGTAGCGACCCAGCGCGCGCCAGAAGCCGATGCGGTTGCCGTCCAGGTCGGTGACGCGGATACCCATGGCGAGCTTGCCGACGGTGCCCTGCCAGGCCGAGCTTTCGCAGATGGCGAAGTACAGCCAGACCAGGATGGCGGTCATCGCGACGCCGGTGCGCATGACGTCGTAATACTGGCCGTAGGCCGCGAGCATCACGTTGGCGTCGGTGCCGGCGGCCAGCAGGGCCTGCTCGAGCTTCGCCTGAGCCGCCTCGTTGCCGAACGCGTTCATGATCAGCATCTGCGGGATGTAAAGCACGATCACGTCGATGATGTAGGCGACCAGGCGTTTCCAGAAGCCGGCAGGGTCCTCCAGCGCCATCGTGGTGGTCGGCGGCGGCACCGCGGTCGCGGCGGCGGGAGCGAACGGAGGCGGCGTGGCGGCCAGTGCGTCGGGGAACAGCACCGACAACGGCTGCCAGTCGGCCAGACCCTCGTACCAGCCCAGGTCCTCGCCGGCCAGTTGCCCGTCGCGCAGCCACTGGCGCACGTCGTCCTCCTTGTAGGGACCATGGCGCTGGCCATCGCGGCCGATCCAGATTTCCATCCGCAAACTCCGAAAAATTCGATACGGCCGATGATGCCACGCCGCCGGACGCGTTGTAGGAGCGCACCCTGTGCGCGACCGCCATGCCCACGCCCGGGCGGATGGGAAAGCTGATGGTCGCGCACAGGGTGCGCTCCCGCAGGGTCAGGCGCTACGGCGCTTGAGGTGCACCAGCAGCAGCGAGATCGCCGCGGGTGTGACGCCGCTGATGCGCGCGGCCTGGCCGAGCGTCGCCGGTTGCGTGCGCTTGAGCTTGAGCAGCACCTCGGACGACAGCCCCCGCACCTTGTCGTAGTCGAAGCCGGCGGGGATGCCGGTGTGCTCGTGGCGGCGCTGGCGTTCGATCTCGTCGCGCTGGCGCTCCAGGTAGCCGGCGTACTTGGCCTGCACCTCGACTTGCGCGGCGACGTCCCCGCGCGCCACGGCGGGCCCCAGCTCGCTGACGGCGGTGAGCCTGGCGTAGTCGAGCTCCGGGCGGCGCAGCAGGTCCAGCGCGTTGGTCTCGCGGCTCACCGCGATACCAAGCTGGCGCTCGATCGCCGCGCCCAGCGCGTTGGTCGGGGCGGCCCACAGCGAGGCCAGCCGCTGCGACTCGCGCTCGACCGCCTCGCGCTTGGCGCGCAGCGCATCGAAGCGCGCCTGCGGCACCACGCCGAGCGCGAAGCCCTGCTCGGTCAGGCGCAGGTCGGCGTTGTCCTCGCGCAAGTGCAGCCGGTACTCGGCGCGCGAGGTGAACATGCGGTAGGGCTCGAGCGTGCCGTTGCTGGTCAGGTCGTCGATCAGCACACCGATGTACGCCTCGTCGCGGCGCGGAAACCAGGGCGCTTCGCCACGGGCCATGCGCGCGGCGTTGAGGCCGGCCACCAGGCCCTGCGCGGCAGCCTCCTCGTAGCCGGTGGTGCCGTTGATCTGGCCGGCGAAATAGAGACCGCCGATGCCCTTGGTCTCCAGCCATGGCTGCAGCCCGCGCGGGTCGAAGTAGTCGTACTCGATCGCGTAGCCCGGGCGCGTGATGTGCGCCCGCTCGAAGCCGCGGATCGAATGCACGACATCCAGCTGCACGTCGAACGGCAGCGAGGTGGAGATGCCGTTGGGGTAGATCTCGAAGCTGTCCAGCCCTTCGGGCTCGATGAAGATCTGGTGCGAGCCCTTCTCGGCGAAGCGCACGACCTTGTCCTCGATGGACGGACAGTAGCGCGGGCCGATGCCCTCGATCTGGCCGCTGAACAGCGGCGAGCGGTCGAGTGCGCCACGGATGATCTCGTGGGTGCGTTCGCTGGTGTGGGTGATCCAGCAGCTGACCTGGCGCGGGTGTTCCTCGCGCGACCCCAGATAGGAGAACACCGGCGCGGGGTCGTCGCCCGGCTGCTCGTCCAGTCCGCCGAAGTCGATGCTGCGCATGTCGATGCGCGGCGGCGTGCCGGTCTTGAGCCGGTCGGCCGCCAGCGGCAGTTCGCGCAGACGCCGGGCCAGCGTGCTGGCGGGCGGATCGCCCGCGCGCCCACCGGCGTACTGCGCCGGGCCGATGTGGATCTTGCCGGCGAGGAAGGTACCGGCGGTGAGCACCACCGCGCCGGCGCGGAAGACCAGGCCCATCTGCGTGACCACGCCGGCGACGCGCCCGCCTTCGATCACCAGGTCGTCGACCGCCTGCTGGAACAGGTCGAGGTTGGGTTGCGACTCCACGATCCGCCGGATCGCCGTCCGGTACAGCGCGCGGTCCGCCTGGCAGCGCGTGGCGCGCACGGCAGGCCCCTTGGAGGCATTGAGCGTGCGCCACTGGATGCCGGCGCGATCCGCCGCCTGCGCCATGGCGCCGCCGAGTGCGTCGATCTCCTTGACCAGGTGGCCCTTGCCGATGCCGCCGATGGCCGGGTTGCAGCTCATCGCGCCCACGGTTTCCAGGTTGTGGGTCAGCAGCAGGGTGCGCGCGCCGCAGCGGGCCGCGGCCAGCGCCGCCTCGGTGCCGGCATGGCCGCCGCCGACCACGATCACGTCGTAGCGGGTGGGATGGATCATCGGAAGGGTGCCTGGCGCATGCAAGGACGAAACGTGCTTATGTTAGCGCTTCGGGGCGCGCTCCCGAGCATAATCAAGAGCTTGGCACGATTGCTGCTTCACCTGCCGTGCACTTTCCATGGGCAGACGCTGCGCGAACCGCGCGCCGAGGCCGGGCAGACAGGGGCCCGACCGCGTACCAGGAGAGGAAGCATGACGGCGCCGCTGGGGAGTCCCACGGCGCCGTCGCCTTTTTCGGACCCCGGAAAAACCAAGCCCCGCCAATGGCGGGGCCTGGTTTTGCTTAGATCTGGCGCCCGGCGGTCTCAGGAACAGGGGGAATCCAGGATGACCGTGTTGCCGGGCGCCAGAAACCGGTAGTTGGCGGGCGCCGTCGCGATCCGTTGCGACTGCGGGAGCGATATTCCCAGTACACCCGTGAATAAAAAGTGACTGATTCCGGCTTTTTTTTGTAGGGGCAGTGACGCTGAGCGTCAGCCTGTTGGCCGCCCCAAACGCCGATTGTGACGGTGATCACGCTCTGGCACGGGCATTGCAGAGCCCGCTTCACCAACTCATGCCTTGCGTGACGTCATGAACACCACCTTCGACTTCCAGCCTGTCTATCCGCGCCACGATCTGATGATCGAGATCGGCAAGGTGCAGATGGCGATCGAACACCTGGCCGCGCGCACCGAGCAGGAGCGCCAGAACCTGCGCCCGCGCCTGGAATCGCACATGGTCCGTCTGCGAACCGCATTGAACCAGCTCGCCGCCTGACCGCCCGCCACCGGGCGGAGCGACTTCGGGAGCGCTCCGTCCGGTCGCGGCCTTGCGGCGATGCGGTGCCGCTAGCCCTTGAGCATGTTGCCGACGATCTCGGCCAGGTTGCGCGACAGGCGCTGTTCCGCCAGCCCCGCCACCGCCGCGCGCGCCTGTTCGCGCCGTGTCGGCTCCAGCCGCTGCCAGCCGTTGAACGCGGTCGCCAGCCGCGCCGCTACCTGCGGGTTGAGCGCATCCAGTTCCGCCAGACGCGCGGCCAGGAAACGGTAACCCTCGCCATCCACGCGGTGGAAGCCGCTCGGATTGCCGCGCGCCCAGGTACCCAGCAGCGCCTGCACGCGGTTGGGGTTCTTCAGCGTGAACTTCGGATCGGCCTCCAGCGCGCGCACGCGCGCCAGCGCGGGCTCGCCCGGGATCTGCGCTTGCACCGCGAACCACTTGTCCAGCGCCAGCGCATTGTCGGCGTGGCGCGCGCGGTAGCGGGCGAGGGCCTCGGCCGCCTGCGGCGCGCCGCTGCGGACAAGCACGGCGAGGCCGGCGAGGCGGTCGGTCATCGTCGCGGCGCGGTCGAACTGCGCTGCCGCAAAAGCCTGGGCGGCGGGCGCATCGAGCAGCACCAGCAGCTCCAGCACGCGGCGCTTGAGCCGGCGCTGCGCCTGGCTGGCGGCATCCAGCGCGTCGTCCGCCTGGGCGACGAGCGTGCGGTAGCGATCGGCCAGCACCGCCGCGCCGATGCGCGAGGCAAGCTCGCGCTGCAGCGTCTGGCGCAGCGCATGGATACGCGCGGGGTCGACATCGGCCTCGCGTTCGGCCAGTTCGACCTCGCCCGGCGGCGTGAGCAGGCCGGCCAGCAGCGCGGGATCCAGCGTGGCCTGGCCGAACAGCCCGGCGAGCGTATCGCCCCATACCGCCAGCGCCTCGTGGCCGCGACCGTCGCGCAACTCGGCATAGGCGCGCCAGGCCAGCTGCTGGGCGGCCTCCCAGCGGTTGAAGCCATCGGTGTCGTGGGTCAGCAGGAGCGCGAGCTCAGTCGGTGCGTAGGCGTAGTCGAGGATCACCGGCGCGGAGAAGCCGCGCAGCAGCGAGGGCACCGGGGCGCGCTCGATGCCGGGGAAAACGAACGACTGCTCGTGCGCATCGAGCACCACCACCTGTTCGGTGGCGCCCCCGTGCAGCGGCAGCATGCGACCGTCCGGGTCAAACAGCGCGAGCTTGACCGGGATCGGCAGCGGCCGCTTGTCCGGCTGGCCGGGCGTGGGCGGCGTGTGCTGGCGCAGGGTCAGCGTGTAGGAGCGCGTGGCGGCATCGTAATGACCCTCCCCCGACAGCCGCGGCGTGCCGGCCTGGCCGTACCAGGCCAGGTACGGCGCCAGGTCGATGCCGTTGGCCTGGCCCAATGCGGCGAGGAAATCCTCCAGCGTGGCGGCACGGCCATCGTTGCGCTCGAAGTAGAGGTCCATGCCGCGGCGGAACCCTTCGCGGCCCAGCCGCCCGGCCAGCATGCGCACCAGCTCGGACCCCTTCTCGTACACCGTGGCGGTATAGAAGTTGTTGATCTCGCTGTACTGCGAGGGGCGGACCGGATGTGCCAGCGGGCCGGCATCCTCCGGAAACTGCGCGCGGCGCAGCAGCGCGACATCGTCGATGCGCTTGAGCGAGGGCGAATTCATGTCCGCCGAGAACTGCTGCTCGCGGAACACGGTGAGGCCTTCCTTCAGCGACAGCTGGAACCAGTCGCGGCAGGTCACGCGGTTGCCGCTCCAGTTGTGGAAGTACTCGTGGCCGATCACCGCCTCCACCGCGCGGTACTCGTCGTCGGTCGTGGTATCGGGATCGGCCAGCAGGTACTTGGCGTTGAAGATGTTGAGGCCCTTGTTCTCCATCGCGCCCATGTTGAAGTCGTGCGTGGCGACGACGTGGAACACGTCCAGGTCGAAGTTGCGCCCGTACGCCTGCTCGTCCCAGCGCATGGCGCGCTCGAGCGCGTCCATGGCGTAGTGGCAACACTCGATCACGTCCGGCTCGGCCCAGATCACCAGTGCGACGTGACGGCCGTCGGCGGTGCGGTAGTCGCGCTCGAGCTTCTCCAGCCGGCCGGCGACCAGCGCGAACAGGTAGCAGGGCTTCGGGTACGGATCGACGAAGCGCGCCCAGTGGCGTCCGTCCGGCAGGTCGCCGGCGCCGTCCGGATTGCCGCCGGCCAGCAGCACCGGAAAGCGCGCGCGGTCGGCACGCAGCGTGACGGTGTAGCGGGCGAGCACGTCCGGGCGGTCGGGGAAGAAAGTGATGTGGCGGAAGCCCTCGGCCTCGCACTGGGTCAGCAGGAAGCCGCGCTCGCGCGAGCCGGACAGGTACAGCCCTTCCAGCGCGGTGTTGGCTGCCGGACGCACGCGCACGCGGGTCTCCAGCACGCTGCCGTCGGTGACGCCGTCGACTTCCAGCACGTTGTCGCGATAGCGCCAGGCGCTCCCGTCGAGCGCCTGGCCGTCCAGCGCGATCGAGAGCAGTTCCAGGCCCTCGCCGTCCAGCCGCAGCGGCGCGTCCTGTGACGGGTCGCGGCGCAGGTGCAGGCGCGATTGCACGTCGGTGCTGTCGATGCCCAGGTCGAACTCCAGCTCGATCTGCGTGACCGCCCAGGCGGGCGGGCGATAGTCGGCAAGGCGGATGGTCGTGGGGGTCTGGTCGTCGCGCACAGTCATGGTGAAGGAGAAGCCGCCAGGGGAAGGCTCAGGCTAACATGCGACGCTTTCGCGACCGGACGGGACATGGGTGCTTTCGACGTCGCCATCGAGTGGCTGGGCACGCAGCCGATCGTGGTATTGAATGACAGTGCGCGTGGTCGTCGCGTGCGCATCGCCCGGCATGGCGCCTGCATCCTGGGCATCGAGGCGACCATCGGCGGCGCACGCGTGGAACTGGCCGACGGCCATCGCGACGCCGCGGAACTGGCGACCCGGCCCGGCTCGCGTTTCGCCGTGCTGGCGCCTTTCGCCAACCGCGTGGCCGATGCGCGCTATCGGTTCGACGGCGAGCAGCACGACCTCATGCCGGGCGTGGCCGCCAGCGCGCGCGCCAGCCGCCATGGCTTCGTGCGCGATGCCGATTTCGTCATCGGCGCGATGGGCGCGGACGCGCATGGAGCAGGCGTGCTGCTGGCCACTCATGTCCCGCCGCAGACCGGCTACCCGTTCGCACTCGACATCGCCGTGGGCTACACGCTTGCGGCCGACGGGCTCGCGCTGGAGGCCACCGTACGCAACGTCGGCAACCGCGCGGCGCCGGCTTTCGTCGGCTGGCATCCGTATTTCCGCCTCGGTAATGACGCGCTGGCTTCATGGGAGCTCACCCTCCCCGCTGCCTGCGTGATCCGCACCGATGCGGGCCACATCCCGCTGCCCGGGGAGGCCGCCTGCCAGCCGCTGGCGCAGGTACCGGAGCTCGACTTCCGGAAGCCGCGGGCGGTCGGCGCGCTCGAGCTCAACCACACCTACACCGAACTGCTGGCCGATGCGGACGGCCGCGTGCGCACGCGGTTGCGTGATCCGGCCAGCGGCCTCGGCATCGCGGTGTGGCAGGAGCACGGCGTGCTGCTTGCCTATACCGGCGATACGCTCGAACGCGGCGCACGCCGCTCGCTCGCGCTCGAACCGATGGAAAGCCTGCCCGACGCCTTCAACCGGCCCGACTGCGCGCAAGCCATCCGACTTGAACCCGGTGCCGCACGCACGTTCCGCTGCGGCGTGGAGATCGATACGCCATGACTGTCTTGCCCACCTTTGCCCAGATCCAGGATGCCGCCGCGCGCATCGCGCCGCATGCACGGGTCACGCCGGTGCTGCGCAGCGACGCGCTCGACGCGCTGGCCGGCGCGCGGCTGCACTTCAAGTGCGAGAACCTGCAGCGCGGCGGCGCGTTCAAGTTCCGCGGCGCCTGCAACGCGGTCTGGGCGCTGGACGAGGCGGCCGCCGCGCGTGGCGTGGTCACGCATTCGTCCGGCAACCACGGCAACGCGCTGGCACTGGCGGCGGCGACCCGCGGCATCCGCGCGCACGTGGTAGTGCCCGAGGGGGCGGTGCGCGCCAAGCTCGAGGCGATCGAGCGCGCCGGCGCGGTGCTGCACCGCTGCGCGCCGACCCAGGCCGCACGCGAAGCGGTCACCGCGCAACTGGTGCAGGACACCGGCGCGGTGCTGGTGCATCCCTATGCCGACACGAAGGTGATGGCGGGGCAGGGCACCATCGCGCTGGAGCTGCTCGCGCAGGTGGCGGAACTCGATGCGATCGTCACGCCGGTCGGCGGCGGTGGGCTGGCTTCGGGCGTGGCGATCGCCGCGCACGCGCTGCGGCCCGGCCTTTCGCTCCACGCCGCCGAACCGGCCGGTGCGGACGACGCGGCGCGCTCGCTCGCCCGCGGCGAGCGCGTTACCGACGTGGTGCCGGATACGGTCTGCGACGGCCTGCGCGCGCTGGTCGGCGTGCCCAACCTCGAAGCGCTGCGCACGCACCGGATCGACATCGTCACGGTGACCGACGAGGAAACCATCGTGGCCATGCGGCTGCTGTGGCGGGAGCTCAAGCAGGTCGTGGAGGTATCCAGCGCCACCGCCTTCGCCGCGATCCTGAAGTGCCGCGAGCGCTTCGCCGGCCGCCGCGTCGGCGTGGTGCTGACCGGCGGCAACGTCGACCTCGACGCGCTGCCCTGGTGATGGTCCTGGGAGCGCCAGGCTCGCGCGATCACCGTAGGAAACCGCTTGTGGGCGATGCTCTGGAAGGTGCGATCGGGTGTAAGGGCATCGCCCACGAGTGGGCTCCTACGAAGAGCCTGGCGATGGGCGATGCTCTGGAAGGTGGAATTTGGGTGTAAGGGCATCGCCCACGAGTGGGCTCCTACGAAGAGCCTGGCGATGGGCGATGCGCAAGGCATCGCCGACCAGTGGGCTCCTGCGAAGAGCCTGGGACGTGAGGGTCCGGTTCCCTACTGTGGCTGTTCGCGCTTGCGCCGACGAACGCCGACCACCGCCGCCAATCCGGCGAGCACCAGCGCGACACCCAGCCACTCCATCGCATCGGGCCGTTCGTCCAGGATCAGCCAGGCCAGCAGCACGCTGACCACCGGCACACCGAGGCTGGACAGGCTCGCCACCGCCGTGGGTAGCCGCTTGAGCACCACCAGCCACAGGCCCCAGGCCACGCTGGAAGCCATCACCGCGCTGTAGAGCAGCGCGCCGGCGAAGGCCCAGTTCCACGTGATCGGCCGCGAGGGCACCAGCAGCGCCACCGCACCGAGCGCCAGCGCGCCGACGAGCATCTGCCAACTGGTCAGCGACAAGGCCGACACCGCATGGCGCTGGAACAGCCGCTTGCTGAGCACCGTCCCGGCCGCCCACGCGGCGCCACCGGCGAGCGCCAGTGCCGTGCTCAGCGGGCTGCCCAGGCCCTGCCAGGGTTCAAGGATGAACAGCAGCCCCGCCGCGGCGAGCGCCAGCCCCAGCCAGTGCCGGGCCGACGGCGTCTCGCCCAGCAGCGGCCAGGCCAGCAGCACCGACCAGAACGGCATGCTGTAGGCGAGCAATGCCACGTGCCCGGCGCCGCCGCCGACCAGCGCCCACTGCTCCAGGCCCTGGAACGCGGCGGTCTGGCACAGCCCGATCAGCACGGTGGAGCCCAGCGGTGGCGGACGCAGCGACTGGCGGCTCACCGCCAGTGCGGCGAACAGCACCACCGCGCCGGCCAGGTAGCGCAATGCGGCGAAGTCGAACGGCCCCGCCCAGTTCAGCGCCTGCTTCATCACCACCCAGCTGTAGGCCCAGATCAGGATGGTGCCGGCCAGGGCGCCCAGCGCGCCGCGCTGCGGGGAGGTCTTCGACATGGGAGGGAGCGTGCGGGAAAGTGCGCCAGTGTACGCCGCGCGCTGCGCTACATTGGCGCCTCGCCATCAGGGAAACCTCCATGCACCGCTGCGCCTGGGCCACCGACGACCTGCTTTGCGCCTATCACGACAGCGAGTGGGGCGTACCGCTGCACGACGACCGCCTGCTGTTCGAATTCCTCTGCCTGGAAGGCGCGCAGGCCGGCCTGTCCTGGCGCACGGTGCTGGCCAAGCGCGAGCGCTACCGCGAGGTGTTCCACGGCTTCGACATCGCGCGCGTGGCAGGCATGGGCGAGCGCGAACTGGAAAAGGCGCTCACCGACCCGGGCATCATCCGCAACCGCCTGAAAGTCACCGCCGCGCGCGACAACGCCCGCGCTGCGCTCGCGATGATCGACCGCCATGGAAGCCTGGATGCCTACCTCTGGTCGTTCGTCGACGGCCAACCCGTGCGCAACCGCTGGCGCAGCAGCGCCGAGGTCCCGGCCACCACGGCGAGCTCCGACCGCATGAGCAAGGCGCTCAAGAAGGACGGTTTCCGCTTCGTCGGCAGCACCATCTGCTACGCGCTGATGCAGGCCACCGGCATGGTCAACGACCACCTGGTCGGCTGCTTCCGCCACCGCGAGGTCTGACCAGGTCGCCCTCGCGTGGGCGGCCCAGCCCCCGTCGCGCGCCCTGAACGGCGGAAAGACGCAGGCCGCCCTGATGTCTCGTCGGCGGAAGTCCTTTCCCACGAGTGCGGGGCGACAGGTGGATGGGTCGCCCGGCGCGGTCGCGCGGAACACGCCAGCCAGGCATCGAACGGCGGCGATTCACCGGTGCGTCACCTGGCGGACGCTTGCATGGAAGGCGGTTTCCGCAGAAGGGACGGAGCGTGGCCACACTGCGCATCGGCATATCCGGCTGGCGCTATGCGCCCTGGCGCGGGGTGTTCTACCCGAAGGACCTGCCGCAGCGGGCCGAACTCGAGTACGCCTCGCGCCAGGTCGGCAGCGTCGAGCTCAACGGCTCGTTCTACAGCCTGCAGCGGCCGGACAGCTACGCGCGCTGGAATGCGGACACGCCGCGCGGCTTCGTGTTCGCGGTGAAGGGGCCGCGCTTCATCACCCACGTCAAGCGGCTGCGCGACGTCGACGGACCGCTGGCCAATTTCCTCGCCTCCGGCCTGTTCGAGCTGGGCCCGAAGCTGGGCCCGATCCTGTGGCAGTGCCCGCCGAATCAGCGCTTCGACGAGGCGCTGTTCGACCACTTCCTCGGTGCGCTGCCCCGCGACACGCTGCAGGCGGCCGCCCTGGCACGCAGGCACGACCACCGCCTGAAGCACGGCGCGAGCGTCACCCCGGACCGCAAGCGCCGCCTGCGCCATGCACTGGAGATCCGCCACGAGAGCTTCATCTGCGAGGCGTTCATCGCACTGCTGCGCCGGCACAAGGTCGCGCTGGTGGTGGCCGACACCGCCGGGCGCTGGCCGTACCTGGAGGACGTGACCGCCGACTTCATGTATCTGCGCCTGCACGGCGACGAGAAGCTCTACACCAGCGGCTACGGCGACGAGGCACTGGACCGCTGGGCCGCGCGCATCCGGGCCTGGTCACGCGGTGGCGAACCGGGCGACGCGGTGCGCGCCAGCCGCCATCCGCCTCCGAAGCGTGCCGGGCGCGACGTGTACTGCTACTTCGACAACGACGCCAAGGTGCACGCGCCTTTCGACGCGCAGTCGCTGATGCGCAGGCTCGGTCTCTGAGGGGGCGGCGACAGGGTGGGCTTCGGCGGATGGTCGGCCGAAGCCCACCTGCGAGGCGCTATGACTTGCTCGCGGCCTTGGCTTCGTTCACCTCATTGCCGGGGTCCTCGTGCAGCAGTCGCCGCGTCACCCCGTTGGTCCAGCCGAAGCCGTCCTGCAGCGGATACTCGCCGCCGCCGCCGCCCTCGGCGTTTTCGCCATCGTGGGTGACCACGTATTTTTCCACCAGCTTGCTTTCGCGCTTGTACAGCGCGCCGACGGTATGCAGCCAGCGGCAGGCGATGTCGTCCGCATCGATGTCGTAGTTGCGCATGCCGCGGATCGCCATCCACTGCAGCGGTGCCCAACCGTTGGGCTTGTCCCACTGCTGGCCGCTGTCCAGCTCGCTGGTGCCCAGGCCGCCCTCGCGCAGCAACCGATCGCGCAGCGTCCTGGCGGTGCGATGGGCCTGTTCGTGGCTGGCCACGCCGATGAACAGCGCTGCCGCAGTCGCGCTGTTGAGCGCCTCGCGCGGCGCGTCCCGCTCGAAGTCATAGTCGAGATAGGCGCCGGTCTGCTCGCTCCACAGCAATCGCTGGATGCCCTGCTTGCGCAATTCGGCGCGCTGCTGGAACTTCTCCGCCTGCTTGCGCTTGCCCACGGCATAGTTGAGCAGGCAGATCTGCCGCTCCAGCTTGTACAGGAAGCAATTGAGGTCGACCGGCAGGATCGAGGTGGTACGGATGGTCGACAGGTCCGAACCGTCGCACCACCGCGAACTGAAGTCCCAGCCGGAAGCCGCGCCCGCGCGCAGCTCGCGGTAGACCTGATGGGCCGGGCGCGAGGATTGGCGGGCGGTGAGCACGTCCTCGCGGTAGGACTCCTCGCGCGGGGTGTCGCGATCGTCCCAGTAGCGGTTGAGGATGATGCCGTCGTCCAGGCACACGCAGTGCCCGCGCGCGTCGCCCGGGCGCATTTCCTCGGCCCCGGCCATCCAGAAGTTGTACTCCTTGCGCAGGCGCGGCAGGTATTCGATCGCCTTGCACACGCCCTTGGCCTCGAACAGCTCCACCATCAGCGCGAAGACCGGCGGCTGCGAGCGGCTGAGGTAATAGGTACGGTTGCCGTTGGGCACGTGGCCGTAGGTGTCGATCAGGTAGGCGAAATTGTTCGCCATCGACGCGAGCAGGTCGTGCCGGCCGCTTTCGGCCAGGCCCAGCATGGTGAAATAGGAGTCCCAGTAGTACAGCTCGGCGAAGCGTCCGCCGGGCACCACATAGTCGTTGGGCAGCGGCAGGATCGACGAGTTCGGCGGATGTTGGTGCGGCTTGCGGGTGAGCACGTCCCACAGGCTGTCGATGTGCGACCTGAGCGACTGTCCCGGTGGCGACTTGTAGTGGCTGGTGTGCACCTGTGGCGGCTCGAAGTTCGCGTGCACGAAACCGGCCAGGTCGAAACCGTCGTCGTCGCATTGCTCGCGGTACTGCTCCAGGATCTCCTCCGGGTCACCACGCGGCACGCAGTCGACGAAGATCTTGCTGTCGTTGAACACGCAGCCCATCTGCACCGCGACGAACAGCTCCTGGTAGCGGTCCGCCGGCGTGAGGGTGTCCGCCTTGGGGACGCTGGCCGCCCTCTCCTCGTTCTGGCGCTTGGTCTGGTCGGTCATTGCTCGGAATAGTTCCACAGCAGCCCGCCATCGATGAAAAGCGTGCTGCCGGTCATGTAGCTGGCGTCGCTGCCGCACAGGAAGGCCACCGCGCCGGCGACTTCCTCGGGCGAGCCCAGTCGCTGCATCGGGATGTTCCTCTTGAGTGCGGCCACCAGCGCGGGGTCGCTCATCAGGTGCGTATTGATCGGCGTCCTGATGGCACCGGGTGCGATGTTGTTGATGGTGATCCCCAGCGGTGCCAGCTCGACCGACAGGTCGCGCATCAGCATCTTCACGCCTCCCTTGCTGGCGCAGTAGCTGGCGAAGTGCGGGAAGGGCAGCTCCTCGTGCACCGAGCTGATGTTGACGATGCGCCCGCCATTGCCGCGGTCGCGCACGTGGCGGGCGAACGCCTGGGTGAGGAAGAACACGCCCTTGAGGTTGACGTCGAGCACCAGGTCGTAGTCGGCCTCGGTGACATCGAGGAAACCGGCGCGCCGCTCCACGCCCGCGTTGTTGACCAGGATGTCGACCTGGCCCATCTGGGCCACCGCCTCGGCGAGCACGCGCCGGTCCGCCTCGACCTGGGCGATGTCCCCCTCGATCAGGCAGGCGCGTGCGCCGGTCGCCTGGACCTGCGCCAGGGTTTCGCGGGCGCGGTCGTTGGCGATCCGGTCCTCGATCACCACTGCCGCCCCTTCCTGCGCCAGCCGCAGCGCGATGGCGCGGCCGATGCCCTGTGCCGCGCCGGTGACCAGCGCAACCTTGCCCTCAAGCCCCATCACGGCTCCTCTGGAAGTGGATGAGGTCGCCCACCATAGGCTGGAGCGGGTGAAGATTGCGCTATCAGGGGCGGTGTCACCGCTTCGCCGACAGCCATGCACGGCCCGTCGCAGCGGGCTGGCGAACCGGCGGTGGGCGGGGTCCCAATGACGCTTCCACCGACCCGGAGCGACGCATGAACAAGCACGCACTTTCCGCCGCCCTGCTCGCCGTCCTGGCGTGCACCGGCCCGGCCCGCGCCGCCGCGCCCGCCCAGGCACAGATCGAACAACTCATCGAGCGTTTCAAGGCCGCGATCATCGCGCACGATCAAGCGGGACTGGAGGCGCTGTTCGTCCCCGAAGGCGGCTCGTGGTTCGAGGTGCTGGGCGAGGATGCCTTCCGGCGGATCAAGGCGCGCAAGCCGGACCTGTCCCGCGTGCATCCGGACAGCTTCCGGCATTTCGCCGCCTTCGTGGCCGGCGCGAAGCAGCCGATCGAGGAAAAGTTCGAGAACGTGCGTATCCATACCGATGGCGCGGTGGCCGCGGTGTACTTCGACTTCGTGTTCCTGGTCGATGGCAAGCGCAACAACGTCGGCAGCGAGACCTGGCAGCTGGTGCACACCAACGACGGCTGGAAGATCAGCGCGATGGCCTATTCGAGCTACCCGGACCGGGCGCGCTAAAGTGTGCGCGGGTGGCGCTCCCGCCTCCCGCGCCAGGGGCCCACATGATTCGTTCGAGCGTCCATCCCGTGGTCGCGCCATTCTGGCTGCCGTGGCTGGCCGGCGTGCCGATGGTCGCGTGCATGACGGTGATGGCGCTGCCGGAAGTAGGCCACGGGCATGCCGTGGCCTTCCGCGTCCTGTATGCGGCGACCTACCTGGTGTGGACGCTGCCGCTCACCTTCGCGCAGCGCTGGCTGCGCGGACGCGCCCCATGGCCGCTCGCGGTACTCGCGCTGCTGGCGCTGACCTACCTGATGTCGCTTGCCAACAACGCGCTGGCGGAGTTGCTGGCATTGCACTGGCATGCGCTGCCGCGGTTCGACTGGCTGCGCCTGTTCGGCGGCCTGGACGGCTGCTGGCTGGCGCTGATCGCCTTCTGCGCCATCCACGCCGTGGTCGACCACACGCTGGCGCTGCAGGCCGAGCGGGCGCGGGTGCGCGATGCGCTGGCACTGGCACGCGATGCCGAACTGCGTGCGCTGCGCTACCAGCTCAATCCCCACTTCCTGTTCAACACGCTCAATGCCATCTCCACGCTGGTCGCCGAGCGGCGCAACATGGACGCCAACCGCATGCTCGCCCGACTGGCCGACCTGCTGCGCACCACGCTCGAGCGCGGCGAGATGCACGAGGTCCCGCTGGCCGAGGAGCTGGCGCTGACCGGGCACTACCTGGACATCGAGAAGATCCGCCTCGGCGAGCGCCTGGCACTGGAGCTGCGCGTCGGGCCCGACCTGCTGCAGGCGGCGGTACCGGCATTGCTGCTGCAACCGCTGGTGGAGAACGCGATCCGCCATGGCATCGCCGCGCGTGCCGGCGGCGGCCGTGTGCGGCTGCAGGTCGAGCGCGCGGGCGATCGCCTGCGGTTGCACCTGTTCAATGAAGGCGTGCCGTCGTCGCCGGCGGAGGAGCCGCATCCGGCGATCGGCCTGCGCAACGTGCGCGAGCGGCTGGCCCGCCTGTATGGCTCGGCGCACGCGTTCGACTTCCACCTGGCCCCCGGTGGCGACTGCCGGGTCGAGATCAGCCTGCCATTCCGCGCCATGGCCGCTCCCGCATGACCCTGCGCGTGCTGATCGCCGACGACGAGCCGTTGGCCCGCGGCGGCGTACGCGCCCGGCTGGCCGGCCATGCCGACGTCACGCTGGTGGGCGAGTGCACCGATGGTCCTGCCGTGCTCGCCGCACTGCAGGCACAGGCACCCGATCTGTTGTTCCTGGACGTGCAGATGCCGGGCCTGAGCGGCCTGGACGTGCTGCAGGCGCTGCCGCCGGAGCGTCGTCCGCTGACCGTGCTGCTCACCGCCTACGAGCAGTTCGCGCTGCGCGCCTTCGAGCTGCGCGCGCTGGACTACCTGCTCAAGCCGATCGACGAGGACCGCTTCGCCGACGCGCTGGATCGCGCGCGCCGGGCACTGGCGTGGCAGCGCGGCGACACGCGGGCACACGCATCGCACTATGCCAACCGTTTCCAGGTGCGCCTTGGCCACCGCGTGCGGCTGGTGTCGGCGGACCAGATCGACTGGATCGAGGCGCACGGCGACTACGCCGGCCTGCACGTGGGCGAGCAGCTGCACCTGCTGCGCGAGCCGCTGCAGCGGCTGGCCGGACGGCTCGACCCGGCGCAGTTCGTGCGCGTCCATCGCTCGGCGATCGTGCGGCTGGACCGCGTGGCGGAGATGCAGGCGCTGTCCAACCGTGATCACCTGCTGCGCCTGCGCGACGGCACCGTGCTGCGCGCCAGCCGCACGTATGTCGATGCGCTGCGTGCGGCCTTGCTGTCGAGTGACACACCCTGAACCCGGCCCCGGGCCGGCCCGTGTTCCGCCCCGGCTTGGCCCGAACCGCGCGGGCGCGGCCGGGCAGACTGTCGGTTCCGTTGCGTGGATCAAAGGACTTGCGATGCATCGTCTGCCCGGCCTGGACCTGTTGCGCGCCTGGGCCATCGTGTGGGTGGTGCTGTTCCATTCCTACGTGGTCGGCGGCCTGGGGGAGGACTTCGCCTGGCTGGGCAACGACGGCTGGATGGGCGTGGACCTGTTCTTCGTCCTGTCCGGCTACCTGATCGGCTACCAGCTGCTGGCGCCGCTGGCGCGCGCAGAGCCCCTGGCGTGGCGGGCGTTCTACCGGCGCCGCGCCTTCCGCATCCTGCCCGCCTTCCTGGTGGTGCTCGCGGTCTACGTCGTCTGGCCGGCGCTGCGCGAAGCCCCGGGCCTGGCGCCGGCGTGGCAGTTCCTGAGCTTCACGCTCAACCTGCTGATCGACTACGGGCACGACAAGGCGTTCTCGCACGCCTGGTCGCTGTGCGTTGAGGAGCATTTCTACCTGCTGTTCCCGTGGCTGGCCTGGTGGCTGGTGCGGCGGCCGTCGCCACGCAAGGCGCTCGCGGTGGGGCTGGGCGTGGTCGCCTTCGGCATGGCCGTGCGCGGCTATGTGTGGCTGCACGCCATGGCGCCGGTGATGGGGCAGCCGGGGCCGGCGTTCGGGCTGCGCTTCGTCGAGGGCATCTACTACGCGACCTGGGCGCGGCTGGACGGCCTGCTCGCCGGCGTGGCGCTGGCCGCGCTGCGCGTGGGCCGGCCGCAGGCCTGGACGCAGCTGCAGCGGCATGCGGGCGTGGTGCTTGCGGTGGGCCTGGGCCTGCTCGCGCTGGCGTGGTGGCTGTTCCGCGAGCGGCTGGGCTTGTGGCCGTCGGTGGCGGGCTATCCGCTGCTGTCGCTGGCGCTGGCCTTGTGCGTGGGTGCATCGACCGCGATGCCGGCGCGCCGGGCGGTGCCGGGGGCGGGCTGGCTGGCGCGCGTTTCCTACAGTGTGTATCTCAGCCACAAGCTGGCGTTGCACGCAGTAGCGACGTGGTGGGTGGGGCCCTGGCAGCTGAATGGGCTGGTGGCGTTCGCGTTCTATGCAGCGGGCGTGCTGGTTGTCGGTGCGGCGCTGTACTACGCGGTGGAGCGGCCGTTCCTGCGCTGGCGCGAGCGGCTGGATGGGCGCCGGCCACAGGTCACCGCGGACATCGGCGCAGCCGCCTAGCTCGTTGCAGGAGCGCACCTGTGCGCAACCGGGAGGCGCACGGTCGCGCACGGGTGCGCTTCTACAGGGCTCCGTGGATCAGCGCCGGCGAGAGCCGCGCAGGCTGGACAGCGAGAAGGTGGCGATCTCGCCCTCGGGCGTGCGGCGCGCCTGGCCGGGCGGAGGGCCCCAGGCGTGCGCGGTCACCACTTCCCAGGTGGCCGGGATGACACCGTCCACGCGCATCGCCTCGTAGGCGGCGAGCATGGCGCGGTAGTGCGACTTGCCGGTGAGGTGGCGTTCGCGCGCGCGGTCGGCATGGGTGGCGCCCAGGCCCTTGAGATCCTTCAGCAGCGCGCGCGGCTCGCCGTAGGTGAGCGTGTAGCGGGCGACGTCGAGCACCGGATCACGCAAACCGGCGTTGATCATCGCGTCGCCGACATCGTGCATGTCCAGGAAACGGCCGACGTGCGAGCGCTCATCGACCGCCGCCCAGGCGGCGCGCAGTTCCTTCAGCGTATCGGGGCCGAAGCTGGAGAAGGCGAGCAGGCCGCCCGGCTTGAGCACGCGCACGCACTCGCCGAACAGCGCGGGCAGGTCGTCGACCCACTGGAAGCACAGGTTGGAATACAGCACGTCGACGCAGCGGTCGGGCAGCGGCAGCGCGGTGGCTTCGGCGCAGACGCGCTGGAACGGGCGCAGCAGCGCCTGGTGCCTGCGCGCCGCGTGCAGCATCGGTTGCGCCAGGTCCACCGCGATCACCTGTGCCTTCGGGTAGCGCTTCTTCAGAAGCGCGCTGCCGCGGCCGGTGCCGGCGCCGACGTCCAGCACCCGCTCGGGCGCCTGCAGATAGAAGTCCAGGCGGCCAAGCAGGTCGGCCTGCACCTCGCGTTGCAGCACGTCGTGCTGCTCGTAGGTTGCGGCGGCGCGGGCGAAGTTGCGGCGCACGCGGGCGCGATCGAGATGGAAGGTGCTCATGCCGGGGTTTCCGCGAACAGGGGCTGCAGGGCATCGGCTACTGCACCGGCGTGGCCGATGAAGGGTGCGTGGCCGGCGCCCGGGATTTCCACGAAGCGGCCGCCGCAGCGCTCGGCCGACCAGGCCATGGCGGCCGGCGGCACCAGCCGGTCGCGGCGGCCGGCGATCCACGCGCTGGGCACGGCCAGCTGCGGCAGGCGCTCGCGCAGGTCGCTGCGTTCGAGCAGGCCGATGCCCTCCTGCAGTACGCGCAGTTCCGGCTCGCCACGCTCGAAGACTTCCGTGCGCAGGCGGCGCAGTTCGGCCTTCGGATCGCTGCTGCCCATCGCTTCCAGGGCGAGGAAGCGTTCGAGCGTGGCGTGGTAGTCGGTTTCCAGGTCCAGCGCCAGCTGGTGCACGAGCGTGGCGTCGCTGCCGTGCGGCCAGTCGGCGTCGCGCACGAACTTCGGGGTGGCGCAGAGCATGGCCAGGCCGCGCACCTGGGTGGGCATGTCGAGCGCCGCAGTGAGCGCCACCAGCCCGCCGAGCGACCAGCCCAGCCACGGGGCCGGGGGCGTGGCGGCGGCGATCGCATGGGCGATTGCCTGCGGTGCCAGTGGCAGGCCGCAGGCTCGCGAGCGTCCGTGGCCGGGGAGGTCGACCACGTACAGCGTGCACTGCGCGGCCAGCGCCTCGACCAGCGGCGCGAACACGCCACCGTGCATGGCCCAGCCGTGGAGGAGTACCAGCGGCTGCGGGCCGTGGCCGAGCGTGTCGATATGCAGCGTCATGTCGTGCTCTTGGCTCCCTCTCCCCCGGCTCTTATCAAAGATGGGGGAGAGGGCTGGGGTGAGGGGCCGGGGCTCGTGGGGGAGGGCGTCAGTGCCGGGGCTTCCGATGCGGGTTCCCCGCAAGAGCCGCCCCTCACCCCAACCCTCTCCCCGAAGGGGAGAGGGAGCAAAGGCGAGGGCCGCAGTTCCTTGTCGACCGCGCCGCGCCCATCGAACACGAAGCAGTCGCCGTGCCAGTGGCTGCCGTCGGTCTCCTCCAGGTACTTCAGGATCCCGCCCTCGAGCTGCAGCACCTCGCCCAGCCCCAGCCCGGCCAGATGCAGTGCAGCCTTCTCGCAGCGGATGCCGCCGGTGCAATAGGAGACGATGGTCTTGCCGAGGTAGCGCTCGCGGTCGGCCATGACCGCCTTGGGCAACGCGGTGAAGCTGGGCAGACGGTAGTCGATGGCACCAGTGAAGCGACCCACATCGGTCTCGTAGTCGTTGCGGGTATCGAGCAACAGGACCTCGCGTCCGCCATCGTCGTGTCCCTGGTCGAGCCAGCGCTTGAGCGTGGCCGCTTCCACCGCGGGCGCGCGGCCCTGGTGCGGGGCGACCGGGGCGCGCAGGGTGATGATCTCGCGCTTCAGCCGCACCCGCAGGCGACCGAACGGGACCTCGGCGGACAGCGACTCCTTCACCGGCAGGTCGGCGAAGCGCGTGTCTTCGCGCAGCCAGCCCATGAAGTCGTCGATCGCCTCGCGCGTACCGGCCAGGCACAGGTTGATGCCTTCCGGGGCGAGCAGGATGGTGCCCTTGAGCGCCAGCGCCCCGGCGCGGGCGCGCAGGGCGTCGCGCAGCGCGGGAAGGTCCGCGAGCGGGACGAAGCGATAGGCGGCGACGTTGACGATCATGGGAGAAGGGTGCGGCGAGCCGCCGATTATACCGGCGCGTCATGCCGGCGCGCCGGTCTCCCGCCGCGCCAGCGTCGCCAGCGCGTCGAGCAGGCGGTCGACGTGCTCGTCCTCGTGCGCGGCGCTCAGCGTGATGCGCAGGCGTGCCTGGCCGGCGGGCACCGTGGGCGGGCGGATCGCACTCACCAGCAGGCCCTGTGCTTCCAGCGCGCGCGCCGCGGCGAGCGCGCGGGCGGCGTCGCCGAGCAGCAACGGCTGGATCGGCGTGTCCGAGGCGGCCAGCGGCAGGCCCAGTTGCCTCGCGCCGGCGCGGAAGCGGGCGATCAGCGCGGCGAGCCTTTCGCGTCGCCAGTGCTCGGTGCGTGCCAGGTGCACCGCCGCGAGCGTCGCCGCGGCCAGCGCCGTCGGCATGGCCGTGGTGTAGACATAGGTGCGGGCGAACTGGGTCAGTCCCTCGATCAGCGTGGCGGAGCCGGCGACGAAGGCGCCGTGGGTGCCCAACGCCTTGCCCAGCGTGGCCATCAGCACCGGGACCTCGCGCGCGCCCAGGCCGGCCTCGGCGATGCTGCCGGCGCCGGCGGGCCCAAGCACGCCCAGGCCATGCGCGTCGTCGACCATCAGCGTGACGCCTTCGCGCCGGCACAGCGCGACCAGGTCGCGTAGCGGCGCGCGGTCGCCGTCCATGCCGAACACACCGTCGGTCGCAAGCAGCGCGGCGCCGCCGGGCATGCCGGCCAGCTGGCGTGCGGCGGCGGTGGCGTCGCCATGCGGATAGCGGCGCAGCGTGGCGCCGGCGAGCGCCGCGCCGTCCAGCAGGCTGGCGTGGTTGAGCTTGTCCTGCACGCACAGGTCGCCGCGACCGAGCAGTCCCTGCATCACTCCCAGGTTGGCCATGTAGCCGGTGGAAAACAGCAGCGCGCGCTCGCGGCCGGTCCAGTCGGCCAGCGCCTCCTCCAGCATCGCGTGCTCGCGGCGGTGCCCGCAGACCAGGTGCGCGGCGGTGCTGCCCACGCCCTCGTCGTCGGCCACGCGCTTGAAAGCCGCGATCACCTGCGGGTTCCCGGCCAGGCCCAGATAGTCGTTGGAGCAGAAGCCGAGCAGGCGACGATCGCCGATCTCCAGCCAGGGGCCCTGGGCGTGGTCGATGGTGCGCGCGCGGCGCAGCAGGTCCGCCTGCGTGCGTTCGCGCGTTCGGGCGGCCAGTCGCTGCAGCAGGTCCGTGCGCATGCGGGCGCTCAGGCGGACTCGAGGATGTCGGCGTGCACGGTCTCCGACTGCCGGACCACCTCCATCGGCTGCAGGTCCAGCCGTGCGAACAGCGCGCGGTCGGCGGCGACGTCGGGATTGCCGGTGGTCAGGAGCTTCTCGCCATGGAAGATCGAATTGGCCCCGGCGTGAAAGCAAAGCGCCTGCACCGCCTCGTCCATCTGCTGGCGGCCGGCCGAGAGGCGCACCATCGAGGCGGGCATCAGGATGCGCGCCACCGCGATGGTGCGCACGAACTCGAACGGATCCAGCGCCGCGGTGCCGTGCAGCGGCGTGCCCTCGACCTGCACCAGCTGGTTGATCGGCACCGACTGCGGATGTTCGGGCAGGTTGGCCAGCGTCTGCAGCAGGCCGGCGCGCTGCTCGCGCGATTCGCCCATGCCGACGATGCCGCCGCAGCAGGTCTTCAGGCCCGCGCAGCGCACGTGTTCGAGCGTATCGAGGCGGTCCTGGTACTCGCGCGTGTGGATGATCTGGCCGTAGAACTCCGGCGCGCTGTCGAGGTTGTGGTTGTAGTAGTCCAGGCCTGCCTGCCTGAGCGTGCCGGCCTGCTCGCCACTGAGCATGCCGAGCGTGGCGCAGGTTTCCAGGCCCAGCGCCTTCACCGCGGAGACAATCTGCGCGACCTTCGCGACGTCGCGGTCCTTCGGGCTGCGCCAGGCCGCGCCCATGCAGAAGCGGCTGGCGCCGGCGTCCTTTGCCGCCCGCGCGCGCGCGACCACCGCGTCGATGCTCATCAGCTTCTCGGCCTTCACCCCGGTCTGGTAGCGCTGCGCCTGCGGGCAGTAGGCGCAATCCTCCGGGCAGCCGCCGGTCTTGATCGAGAGCAGGGTCGACACCTGCACGGCGTTGGGATCGTGGTGCTCGCGGTGCACCGCGTGCGCGCGGTGGAGCAGGTCGTTGAACGGCAGCGCGAACAGGGCGGCCACTTCCGCGCGCGTCCAGTCGTGGCGGATCGGGGCAGGGGTCATGGAGCGGCGACTCGGCGTGGGGACGCGGCAGTGTGGGAAGCGGCCTCGCGCCTGTCAACTCGTGTTCATGAGAAAAGGTTGACGAGATGACGTCCACACGCGTCCGCTACCATCGCCCGTACCGATCCCGAGGAGCAAGCAGATGAGCGCAGGTCAGGGCAGCACCGGCAACGTGATCGCCGCGGTGTGCAGCTTCTTCATACCGGGCCTGGGCCAGCTGGTGCAGGGGCGGCTGCTCAAGGCGATCATCATGTTCGTGCTTGCCGCCGCACTGTGGATCGTCTGGCTGGGCTGGATCATCCACCTGTGGTCGATCCTCGACGCGGCGCTGTACAAGCCGCAGGGCTGAAACCCGCCCGATGCGCATGGACGCGCTCTCCCGCCTGCACGCCTGGCTGCTGCCGTGGCGCTGCCTGCTGTGCGGCGATGCCGGCAGCGCCGGGCTGGACCTGTGCCATGCCTGTGCCGCGGAATTGCCCCGCAATACCAGTTGCTGCGCGCGCTGCGCGTTGCCGCTGCCTGGCGCGGTGGCTTTGTGCGGCGCATGCCAGCGCAAGCCGCCGCCATGGAACGCGGCCTGGGCCCCGTTTCGCTATGGCTGGCCGCTGGACCGGCTGGAGGCCCGCTACAAGTTCGGGCGCGACCTGGCCGCCGGGCGCACGCTCGCACGCTTGTGGCAGGGCACGGTGCCAACGATCGCACGGCCGGCGCTGATCGTGCCGGTGCCACTGCATCGCGGGCGGTTGCGACAGCGTGGCTACAACCAGGCGCTCGAGCTGGCACGGCCGCTCGGTCGGGCGCTTGGCGTGCCGGTGCGCTACGACGCGCTGCTGCGCCCGCGTGCCACCGCGGCGCAGACCGAGCTGGATGCAGCGTCGCGGCGGCGCAACGTGCGTGGGGCGTTCGCGCTCCGCGAAGGCGTGGCGCTGCCGGCGCACGTGGCCTTGCTCGATGACGTGATGACGACCGGCGCGACGCTGGCCGAGTGCACGCGGGTATTGCGAAAGGCCGGCGTGGCGCGGGTGGACGTATGGGCCCTCGCACGCGCCCCCTCCCCGCGCCACCGCTCTTCATAGGAGGCCTGCGGGTTCGCCGATCATCGCTTTTCGCAGGAGCCCGCTTGTGGGCGATGCTCTCTTTCCACGTTGCCCAAGAGCATCGCCCACAAGTGGGCTCCTACGAGAGCCGGGGGCCGCTACTTCACGGCCAGCCCGAGCACGATGCCGACCCATAGCGTCAGGCCGACCCAGTTGTTGTGCCGGAACGCGGCCAGGCAGGCGTCGCGGGCGCGGTTGCGGATCAGCCACAGCTGGTAGCCGAACAGGCCGCCCGCGCCGAGCAGGCCGAGCCAGAACGGCCATGGCAGTTGCGCGCGCTGGCCTACGAACAGCATCGCCAACAAGAAGGTGCCGATCAACATTCCCAGGATCGGAACGTCCGCGTCGCCGAACAGGATCGCGGTGGATTTGGCGCCGACCTTGAGGTCGTCGTCGCGGTCGACCATCGCGTACTCGGTGTCGTAGATCACCGACCACAGGATGTTGCCCAGGAACAACAGCCAGCCCAGCGGCGGCACCGTTCCGGTCACCGCGGCGAACGCCATCGGAATCGACCACCCGAACGCCGCGCCCAGCACCACCTGCGGCAGGTAGGTCCAGCGCTTGGTGAACGGGTAGACCACCGCCAGCGCGGCGCCGGCGAAGGCCAGCTTGATCGTCAGCGCGTTGGTCAGCAGGACCAGCACGAACGAGAACGCCAGCAGCGCGCCGAACACGACCAGTGCCTCGCGCGGACTGACCCGCCCGCTGGCGATCGGCCGCCCGGCGGTGCGCGCCACCTGCGGGTCGAGCTTGCGGTCGGCGTAGTCGTTGATGGCACAGCCGGCCGAACGCATGGCGAACACGCCCAGCGTGAAGATCACCAGTGCACCCCATGGTGGAAAGTCGCCGGCGGCGAGCCACAGCGCCCACCAGGTCGGCCACAGGAGCAGCAACGCGCCGATCGGGCGATCCATGCGGGTGAGCACGAGGTAGTCGGCCGCCTTTTCGCGCCAGTGCGGCGGCAGCGGGCGCAGCAGCAGGTCGAGCACGCGCGTGGCGCGGGTCGAGCTGTCGGCCGGGCGGATCGGGCGGCTGGGTGCGGGAGGGCGCGGCCGTGCCGTGGTCGGCGGCGTGCGGCGCTGGCGCTTGCGGGGAGGAGGGGCCATGCGCGGGAGTTTAGCCCGGCGGGCGGCCTGGCAATTGCGCGGGCGCCCGCTTTTCGGTCGTGCGGCTCGCCCCGGAAGACGCGGGTGAGAAGACGCTCAGGGAGGCGGCGGTTGCAGCGGGTCGTTTTCCACCAGCGGACTGCCGAGCGGATCGGGTTCGGCATCCCTGGCAGGGCTGGCATGGCCAGGGCTGCGGATTTCCTCGTCCGGCCGCTGTTTGCCCGGCTGGGCGATCGGTGGTTCGGGATGCTGGGGGTTGTTCGGCATGTCGTGGACTCCGGCGGAAGCGGGTGCCCGCAAGGCTTGCGCAACCGCCGTCAAGCCGGTGAAAAGGCACGCCGCGCCACCGGTCCCGCACTGGCCGTCGCGAGCCGCTCAAGCGCGCGTCGCTACGGCCACATCTACGGCGACCAGGTGATCCTGCTGCTGGCGCAGCAGATGCGCGCCAGCTTCCGCCAAGGCGACATGCTGTTCCGCGTCGGCGGCGAGGAGTTCGTGACCCTGCTGGCCGGCCACGACCAAGCGGAGGCCCGCCAGGCGCCCGAACGCTTCCGCGAGCGGGTGGCGATTACCCGTTTCCGCAGGTCGGCCACGTGAGCGTCAGCGGCGGCTACGCGCTGGCCGCGGCGGGCGATTACCCGAAACGGTGATCGACCGGGCCGACAAGGCGCTGTACTTCGCCAAGGAGAACGGACGCAACCGGACCCATGGTTACGAGGAACTGGTCCGGCGCGGCGCGCTGGCCGCCGAGCCGATGAGCACCGGCAGCATCGACCTGTTCTGAGCGCCGGCGATTCAGCGCGCCAGCCAGGCCGCCAGCGCGACGGGATCGGCGGCCAGCGGCTCGGCCCGGGACGCCCGTGCAAGCATCCCGGCGAGCGTGGGCGGGACCGGCACCGCCCGGCCCAGCAATGGCTCGAGCACCTGCTCGAATTTCGCCGGGTGCGCGGTGGCGACCACGGCCCAATGCCCTTGCGTGTGTACCGGCTCGCGGTCGAGCAGGTGCATGGCGGTCGCGGTATGCGGGCACAGCAATTCGCCGTGCGCACTGGCGTGGGCCAGCAGCGTGGTGCGGATGACCTGGTCATCCACGCTCGCCGCGGTGACGGCCTCGCGTAGCGCGGCATCCCCGCGGCAGGTCCAGCGTATCCGCTCGAAGTTGCTCGGTGCGCCCACGTCCATCGCGTTGGCCAGCGTGGGGACGGCAGCACGCGGGCGGTACGCCGCCCCGGCAAAGAACTCCGGCAGCGTGGCGTTGGCGTTGCAGGCCAGCATGATGCGGCCGATCGGCAAGCCGATCGCGCGCGTCCACACCGCCGCGGTGGCGTTGCCGAGGTTGCCGGTGGGCACGATCAGGTCCAGTGGCACACCATGCGCGCGTTGCACCTGCAGCGCGGCATGCGCGTAGTAGGCCATCTGCGGCAGCAGGCGGCCCAGGCTGATGCTGTTGGCCGAGGACAGCGGCACGTGTGCCTGCAGTCGGCTGTCGTTGAGCGCCGCCCTCACCATGCGCTGGCAGTCGTCGAAGCTGCCGGCCACGCGCAGCGCGTGCACGTTGTCGCCGAAGCAGCCAAGCTGGTGCGCCTGGCGTGGCGAGACGCGGCCGTCCGGGTAGAGGATCGCCACGCGTACGCCCGGCTGGCGATGGAAGGCGGCGCCGACCGCCGCGCCGGTATCGCCGGAAGTGGCGACCAGGATCGTGAGCGGGCGCGCATCCGGGGCGCGCAGCCGGCGCAGGCAGGCGGCGAGGAAGCGCGCACCGAAGTCCTTGAAGGCCGCGGTCGGGCCGTGGAACAGCTCCAGCAGCGATGCGTCCGGGCGTGCCAGCGGATGCAGCGGCGCCTCGAAGGTGAAGGCCTCGGCGCAGATCGCGGGCAGGGCATCGCCCAGCGGATCGCCGGCGAAGAATGGCGCGAGCAGGGTGGTCGCGGTGGCGGCCAGATCGCCGTCCGGGTCGAACGCGGCCGACTGGATCGACGGCAGGCGTTCGGGCACGTACAGCCCGCCATCCGGCGCCAGGCCGGCGGCGATGGCCTCGCTCAGGGTGGCCGCGGGCGCCTGCCCGCGCGTGCTCGGGTAGCGCAGCTCGCTCATGCGAGCAGCTCTGCACCTGGCCCGTCGATCGGGCCGACCAGCACGTCGCTGTCCAGCCCCGCCTCGGCGAACGCCGCGCGCATCGCTTCGGCGGCGCCCTGCGCCGCGCGCGCGTCCTCGAACCAGCCGAACACGCTGGGACCGGCGCCGGAGATGCTGGCGCCGAGCGCGCCGTGGTCGAGCGCGGCCTGTTGCACGCGGGCGAAGTTGGGCACCAGCGGGGCGCGGCGCGGTTCGACCAGTACGTCCTTCAGGCCCTCGCGCACCAGCGTCGCATCGCCCTGCCAGCAGCCGGCGAGCACCTGCGCGAGGTTGGCGCTCTGCGCGACGAACTCGCCCAGTGCATAGCTTCCGGCCAGTGCCGCGCGCGCGCGCCGCGTTTCCAGCACGCAGTGCGGATGCACCAGCGCGCAATGCCAGGCCGCCGGCACCGGGATGCGCACCAGCCGCGTGGCGGTGGCGAGCACCAGGCCGCCCAGCAATTGCGGGCCGACGTTGTCGCCGTGGCGACCGCCGCTGGCCACCGCCTCGCCGTCCAGCGCGAAGCGGTACAGCGCCTCGCGCGGCAGCGGCGGGTCCAGCAGCGCGTTGGCCGCGACCAGCGCGGCCACGCAGGAGGCGGCCGAACCGGCCATGCCCGAGCCCAGCGCGATGCCCTTGTGCAGGACCAGTTCGAAGCCGTGCTCCAGCCGCAGCGCGTCGCGCAGCGCGAGCAATGCGGCGCCCGCCGTGTTGCGTTCGGCTTCCATCGGCAAGTCGCGCGCCACGCCCTCGATGCGCGCGATGCGCACCGCCGGCTCGTCGATGCGCGTCACCTGCGCGCGGTCGCCGGCGCCGGCCAGCGTGTGGCCGAGGATGTCGAAGCCCACGCCGACGTTGCCCACGCAGGCGGGGGCGAACGCACAGGCGACCGGACGCGACGGCTCAGTGGCCGGCATGGCGACGGGCATGCCGGCGATTGCCGTCGGCGCCGGGCGGCGCCGATCCTGCCAGGTCGATCGCGTAGGTCGCGGTGCCGTCGCCGTTTTCGCGCAGCTGGCGGATGCCCGTCGCGCCATCGGCGGCGGCGATCGCCTGCTTGCCCGCGGCGGCGGTGAAGGTGACCGGGCCACGCGTCTTCATCGGCGCGAAGTGCCACGAGGGCGCGGGGAGCGCGTCGCGGTCGAGCGTGCCGAGCCGCTTGAGCCAGGCCGCCACGATCTCGCGTACGCCGTCGGTCGTGTCGAACACGATGTTGCTGCCGTCCAGCCCGGGGAAGTTGCCGCCGCCGCTGGCACGGTAGTTGTTGGTGGCGACGACGAACGGCTGCGCCGGATCCACCGGCTTGCCCCGGTACTCCAGATCCACGATGCGCTGGCCGACCGGCTTGCGCACGTCGATCGCGTAGCTGAGGTCGCCCTGGATCTGGTCGAAGTTGAAGCCCGGCACGCGGGTGTTGATGAGCGGCTGCTCGCCCGGCCTGGCCGGATCGATCCGGTTGAAGCGCTCGGCCGACTTCTCCAGCCAGGCCTTCACGCCCGCGCCGTCGGTCTTCACTGCGGCGAGCGTGTTCGGATAGAAATAGAGGTCCGCCGCGCTGCGCAGCGTGAGCGGGCCGGGCGGCACGTCGGTGTAGTCGTCGGGACCGCCGAAGCCGGTGCGGAACGCCGCCGCCGCGGCGAGCACCGGGACGCCGGCGAGCTCGGGATGCAGCTTGGGCAGCTCGCGCTGCACGTAGTCGCGTTGGGCGGCGTTGACCACTGCCAGCGCGGTCATGTCGCCCTCGTCGGCGAAATAGCTGGAAAGGCGCAGCGTGCTCCGGCCGATCGGCGTGTTCACGTAGACCAGCGTCGCCGCGTGCGCCTGCGCCACCAGCGGCGCGATCGCCGGATCGGCCGGCACGCACGGGTTCTTCTGCGGGCAGATCGGGCGCACCTCGCTGTGCGTATCGTCGCGATCGATCGTCCAGCGGCCGTTCTCGCGCTCGAGCGCCAGCTTGATGACGCCCAGGTCCTTGCCGAAGAAACCGCCCATCACCGCCGGCTTGCCGCGCACGAAGCCGCGCCTGGCGTCCACGTCCTTCATGTCCGCGTAGCGCGGCCCCGGGAACTCGGTATGCGAGTGGCCAAGCAGCAGCACGTCGATGCCGGGCACGCCGGCCAGGTACCAGCCGCCGTTCTCCATGTCGCTGGTATACGGCGCGGTGTTCAGGCCACCGTGCAGGATCGCCACTACCAGGTCCGGGTGCTGTGCTTCGATCTGCGGCAGGTAACGCTGCGCGGCTTCGACCACGCCGCTGACGGTGACCTTGCCCTCGAGGTTGCGCTGGTCCCACTTGAGGATCGGCGGCGGCGCGAAGCCGATGATCGCCACCTTGAGCGGCACCTGCAGGCGGCTGCCGTCGGCGCTGTAGGCCTCGATGGTCTTCTTCACCATCGTCCACGGCTTGAAGATCGGCTTGCCGCTCGTGGCGTCGAACACGTTGGAGAGCACCAGCGGGAAGTGCGGGCCGGCGCAGTGCCCGGTGCGCTTGCCGTCGATCTCCATCGGCGTGCCGGTGACCTGCGAGAGGAACGGCAGGCCATAGTTGAACTCGTGGTTGCCGGCGGTGCCGCCGTCGTAGCCCATCGCGTCCATGGCCTTGTAGATGGCCAGCTCCTGGTCGCAACCGATCGGCGCGACCAGCGCCTGGTAATCGGCCAGCACGGTGCCCTGGATGGTGTCGCCGCTGTCGAACAGGAAGTTGTTGGGAAACTCGGCGCGCGCGCGGCGGATCAGCGTGGCGACCCGCTCGTAGCCGACGGTGGGATCATCCTTGGCCTTGAAGTAGTCCCAGCTCAGCACATTCGCGTGGACGTCGGTGGTTTCCAGGATCGCCACGTCCGCGCGGGCGCCGTCGGGCGCGGTGGCGGGCATGGTGGGGCTGGCGGCGCAGCCGGCGAGCACGGCGGCTGCGAGCAGGGGCAACAGCGGGCGGAGCGACATCGGGAAACGTCCAGCGGCAAACGGGCAGGGCCGGGAACGTAGCAGATCGGCGCGACGAAGGGCGGGCGCTGCGCCGTCCTGTCCCGGCGGCCCTTCCCCGGTGGCGACGGCACGGCCTCCTCGCGGCACGGCAGCGGCGGCCGGAGCCACCTTGCGGCCGATCGACTGCGGCACCGTTCTCCGTTTGGCCGCCTCGCCGTTGTTGCACACGCAAGGGCCGTGTTAGTCCGGAGCGTGCAGGGGAAACTTGCCTACAAGGAGTTCGAGCATGCTTCGCAGGATCGTTACCTTCGCTCTGCCCGTCGCCGCCGCGACGGCCGCCCTCATGTTCTTTCCGGCCAGACCGGTGCAGGCCTATCCGGCGGTCTGCGACAGCACGTACTGGACGTGCATGTACAGCGCCACGTCGATCGCCGGCCTGCAGCAATGCGTACTGGAATTCCAGGCCTGCAGCGGCGTCACGTACCCGCCGCCCCCGCCGCCGCGCGCACGCGGCATGGCACCGCGCCAGCCCTGACCCGTAGCGTGGACTCCGGCCATCGCCCCGCATCGGGGCGATGGCGGAAGTCCGCGGTTGACCGCGGCGACCGGGACGCGGCGGCTCTGCGGGTGTCGAGACTCTCTCCGACCCCCGGGCCGGACAGCCGTATCCAAAGGTCCTGTCCGGTCGACCGGGAAACCTGCAAGGCCAGGCGAACCCATGTTTGAGGGTCTCAAGAAGCACTGGGTTGCACGCTCCCCGGCCGCCACACGCCGGCAGGAAGTTGCGGTCAGGCCACCTGGCGCGCACCTCCGATCCAGGTTTCGCGCACGTGCAGGGTGTCGTCCAGCACGGCGAAATCGGCGCGCTGGCCGGGGGCGATGCGGCCGTGGGTCTGTTCCAGCCCCAGCCATTCGGCGGGATAGGCGCTGGCCATGCGCGAGGCCTCGGCCAGCGGCAGGCCGAGCAGGTTGACGGTGTTGCGCACGGCGCTGGCCATGTCCAGCGCGCTGCCGGCGAGCACGCCGGCGTCGTTCATGCAGATGCCGTCACGCGCGACGATGGTCTGGCCGTTGAGCACGAAGTCCGGGCGCGCGCTGCCCACCGGCGGCATCGCGTCGGTAACGAGCACGCACTTGCCCGGTGGCTTGGCGTTGATCGCGATGCGCAGCGAGGCGGGGTGCACGTGGTGGCCGTCGACGATCAGCCCGCACCAACTGGCCGGATCGTCCAGCGCTGCGCCGACCACGCCCGGTTCGCGGCTGGTGAGTGGCGTCATCGCATTGTAGAGGTGGGTGAAGCCGCACACGCCGGCGTCGAGCGCGGCGCGCGTCGTGGCGTAGTCGGCGGCGGTGTGACCGGCGGCCACGCGCACGCCGGCGCTGGCCAGGCGCGCGATCACCGCCGGTTCCACCCGCTCGGGTGCGAGGGTCATCATCACCACGCCGCGGCGTTGCGCGGTGAGTGCCAGCAGGTCATCCGCGTCGGGCGCGCGGAACAGCGAGGCGTCATGGATGCCCCTGCGCGCGGGGGCCAGGAACGGGCCCTCCAAATGGATGCCGAGGATGCCGGGCACGCTTTGCGCGATCGCCGCATCCACCGCGTCCAGCGCCGCGCGCATCTTTTCGGCAGTGTCAGTGATCAGCGTGGGCAGCAGGCCGGTGGTGCCGAAGCGCCGGTGCGCCTGGGCGATGCCGCGCAGCGTCTCCACCGTGGGCGCATCGTTGAACAGCAGGCCGCCACCGCCGTTGACCTGCACGTCGATGAAGCCGGGCAGCAGCAGCGCGCCGCCCAGGTCGTGGCGTTGCGCCTGCGCCACGCGCGGATCGCCGGCCGCGGCCAGCGCGAGCACGTGGCCGTCGTGTACCAGCACCGCGACGTCCTCGCGCAGGCCCTCGTCGGTCAACACGCGACCGTGGACCAGGGCGAGCAGGGGCTGGTGCATCACAGCGTCTCCGTGACTTTGCGCAGGTGCGGCGGAACATCCGGATCGTAGCCGCGCGCCAGTGAAAGTGCGCTGGCTGCGCGATAGAAACTCTGCACGGCGAGCAACGGCGTGGTGATCGTGGGAACGCCCGGGGGTAGCGGCAGGCCGTCGGGTGCGCTTGCGCCCGGCGCCGCCACCCACACCCGTGCGCCGCGCGTGCGGAACTCGGCGGCGACGGCAAGGGTGCCCTCCAATGAGCCGTCCGCCTGCGCGAACACCAGCACCGGGAAGCCGGCACCGACGAGCGCCATGGGCCCGTGCTTCACTTCCGCCGCGCTGAACGCCTCCGCGTGCAGGCCGCAGGTTTCCTTGAATTTCAACGCCGCTTCGAGCGCGGCGCCGAAGCCGTAGCCGCGGCCGACCACGAACAGGTTGTGCACCTCGCGCAGGCCCTCGCCGAGCCCGGACCAGTCGGCATGCCAGCCGGTACGCAGGTCGTTGGGCAGGCGATCGAGTGCGGCGTGCAGGGCGTCGTCGCCACTCCAGCAGGCGGTCAGCTGCAACACTGCCGAGAGCGTGGCCAGGTAGCTCTTGGTCGCCGCCACGCTGCGCTCGGGCCCGGCGTGCAGCGGCACCACGACCTCGGCCTGTTGCGCGAGCGGGGAGCCGGCGTCGTTGACCAGCGCGACCACCCGTGCACCGGCCTTGCTGGCCGCCTGCGCGCTGAGCAGCAGGTCCGGGCTCTTGCCCGACTGGGAGATGGCCAGGAACAGTGCGCCCTCCAGCCGGAGCGGCGCGTCGTAGATCGAGCTGACCGCCGGCGAGGCCGAGGCGGTGACCACCCCCAGGCGGGTTTCGAACACGTACTTGGCGTAGGCGGCCGCATGGTCCGAGCTGCCCCGCGCGCAGGTGACGATGCAGCGTGGCGGGTCCGCGCGCAGGCGCTCGCCCAGTTCGGCCAGCAGCCCGGCATTGGCGGCGAGCTGGTGCGCGATCACGTCGGCGGCCGAGTGCGCCTCCTGGTACATCAGGGTGTCAGAGGGTGATTTCATCGGGATTCCGGACGGACGTGTTCCCTCGCTCCGCGAGGGGGTCCGCAGCGAGAGAGAGGGCTCGGGCGGAGCGGGATGTGGGCGATGCCGGAGCCTCGCCCCAACCGCTCTCCCGGGGAAAGCGGGGCTCCGCTGTGGAGGTGCAAGCCAGGTCCTTCGAGGTCGCTTCGCTTCGCTCGGGGCGAGCGGCGTGCTTCAAATCGCCCGGGGCACGGGTAGGCCAGAAGCGAGCGGCTATCCCCCCACTGTTCGCCCTGAGCGTAGGCCTGCAGGATCGAAGTCGCAGGGTGGAATGCCAGCGCGCAGCGAGAGGCCTCAGCCCTTCCGCGGCGGCGCCGTCGACCCGCGCACGACCAGCTCCGGCACGAAGCCTTCGTTGGCGGTATCGGGCACCGAGCCGTCCTGCTGCAGCTCGGCCATCAATCGCAAGGCGGCGTGCCGGCCGATCTCGGCGGTGGATTGCCGCGCCGTGGTCAACGCCGGCCAGGCCTGCTTGGAAAACGGGTTGTCCTCGAAGCCCGCAATGGAGAGATCCCACGGCACGTCCAGCCCGGCCGAGCGCGCTGCCGCCAGCACGCCGGCGGCGATCTCGTCGTTGCTGCCGAAGATCGCCGTGGGCGGCTCCTTCAGCGCGAGCAGCTTGCGCGCGCCGCGGAAGCCATCGTCGAACGCATAGCGTCCCGGCAGGATCAACCGCTTGTTGAGCGCGATGCCGTAATCCTTCAGCGCATCGGCGTAACCCTGGTATCGCTCGGGGCTGGAGCGATGGTGCGGCTCGCCCCACAGGAAGCCGATCCGGGTGTGGCCGAGCTGGATCAGGTGTTCGGTGATCGCGTAGGCCGCGTCGCGGTCGTCCACCCACACGCAGGGGGAGCCGTCGCACGGATCCTCGCGGGCGGCGAGGATGCGCACGAACGGAATGTCCTGCGCCTTCAGCGTCGCGATCAACTGCGGCTGCTCGGACATCGGCGGCGCCAGCACCAGCCCGGCCAGGCGCGAGCGGCGCACCAGCGCGCACAGCTCCTCGGCCAGGTGCGGCGAAGAGGAATCGCAGGGATGGATCTGCAGGCCGAAGCCGCGTTCGCGGCAGGCCGACAGCACGCCGTTCTGCATGCTGATGACGTAGTGCGCGTTCGGGTTGTCGTAGACCAGCCCGATCGCGTAGGAGTGCGCCGCGCGCAGGCTGCGCGCGGAGAGATTGGGACGGTAGCCCAGCGCCTCGATCGCCCGCTCGACCTTCTCGCGCGTGTCCTCGCGCACCGAGGCCTCGCGGTTGATCACCCGCGATACGGTCTTCAGCGACACGCCGGCGCGCTTGGCGACATCCTTGATGGTGGCGTGACGCAACGACGGGTTCTCCGCGGGACTGGCGCGCCATCCTAGCCCACCGCCACGCCGGCGTGGCGATGCCTTCACTGCGGACGCGCGCCATCGTCGTCGTCACGCAGGCCCACGCGATGGCCGCGCAGGCCGTAAAAGAGGATGTAGAGGTAGCAGGGCACCATCAGTGCGGCGAACACCAGCTGGAAGTCGTAGTGCGTCTTCAGGTGCGCAAACAGTTGCGGCACCACGGCGCCGCCGGCGATACCCATGATCAGCAGCGCCGAACCCGCCTCGGTGTGGCGGCCTAGCCGGTTGATCGCCAGCGGGAAGATTGCCGGCCACATCATCGCGTTGGCGAACCCCAGCGCCGCCACGAAGCCCACCGAAACATAGCCGCTGCTGAGGTAGGCGCACACGCTGAACAACACGCCCAGCACCGCCGACACGGCCAGGTAGCGCTGCTGCGAGATCACGCGCGGGATCAGCACCAGCCCCGCCACGTAGCCGAGCAGCATGCCGCCCAGGGTGAAGGCGGTGAAGAACTTGGTCTGGTCCAGTGGCAGGTGGAAGCCGGCGCCGTAGGTGCCGATCGCATCGCCCGCCATCACCTCCACGCCCACGTACACGAACAGGCACAGCACGCCCAGCCACAGGTGCGGGAATCCCAGGATGCTGCTGCCGGCATCCTCCGCCTGCTCGCTGTTGGCCCTGGCCGGGCGGATCTCGGGCAGCGACGAGCGCACGATCCATACCGCCAGCAGCGCCAGCAGTACCGCCATGCCCAGGTAGGGCGCGTGGATCTTGGCGGCAAACGCATCCAGCAGCGCTTCGCGCGCCTGCGGGGTGGCAGCCGCATGGACCTGCGCGTCGATGTCGCCGATGCCGGCCAGCACCAGCGAGCCGATCACGACCGGGGCCAGGATGCCCGCGACCTTGTTGCAGATGCCCATCACCGCAATGCGCTGTGCTGCGCTCTCGATCGGCCCGAGGATGCTGATGTAGGGATTGGAGGCCGTCTGCAGCAGCGACAGCCCCGCGCCGATCACGAACAGGCCCACCAGCGCGCCGGAAAAGATGCGCATGGTGGCGAACTGGCCGAATGCCAGCGCACCGATCGCCATCACGAACAGCCCCAGCGCCATGCCCTTCTTCATGCCGGTACGCCGCAGCACCATCGAGGCCGGCAGCGAGAACACGAAGTAGGAGATGTAGAAGGCGAACGGCACCAGGAAGGCGTAGACGTCCTCCACCTGGAAGGCCAGCTTGACGAAGGCGATCAGCGGCCCGTTGAGCCAGGTGACGAAGCCGAAGATGAAGAACAGCAGCCCGATCACCAGCATCGGCCCCAGCGCCGATGGCCTGGGTTGATCGGTCGCGAGCGTGGTGGACGACATGGACGGCTCCCGGTCAGCAAACGCATGGCGATGCGAGCGCCGCCAGCGGCACTCCCCCGGCCGGCTTTATGGCCTCGCAGGCCAACGTTGTCAATTTATGTCTCGCAATATGTCGCCCCTGGTGTCGATGGAGAGGCCCGACTGATGGCCTATCCGCCGACTTTGCTGATGCAGTGCGGCATGATCGGACTCACGGGAGTAGGGTCGCCAGAATGAGCGCTGGAGCGGCTTTCGTGAGCGAATACCATGAGCCTCGGCATGCCCGCCCGCGGCTTTTGTTGCGACGCGTGAATCGACCTTCGGGAAATGCCGCCGGAACGCGTTGACAACGTTGTCATCGCTGTCCAGACTCCGCCCCGCCGACGTCCAGCGAAGCCGGCCGAGTGCAAAGGGAGGAGTCGTGGCCGAGGTCGCCAACTCGAGGAGCGCACCGCAGTGCCTGCCGCAGGAAGCCCTGCTGCTGGCCGCCGACGTCGGCGGCACGCATGCGCGCGTGGGCCTGCTCAGCCGCCAGCCCAACGGCTCCAGCCCGGTCACCGTATTGCGCTACCAGCGCTACGCCTGCGCCGAGTGGCCCAGCCTCACTGCCGTGCTGCAGCACTTCGTCACCTACCTCGACCCGCCCGCGCCGATCGAGCAATGCGTGGTGGCCAGCGCCGGCTACGTGCTGGACGACGCCATCGTCAACGACAACCTGGCCTGGCCGGTGTCGATCAGCGACATCCGCGAGAACCTTGCGCTCGACCGCCTGGCGGTGATCAACGATTTCGAGGCGGTCGCCTGGGCGACCCAGTTCCTTACCGACGCCGACACGCTGCCGGTGATCGAGACCGGCGTGCCGCCGCAGTGCGGCCCGGTGCTGGTGATGGGCCCGGGCACCGGCCTGGGCTCGGCGGTGCTGTTGCCGGGACGCCCGCACGCGACCGTGCTCGCCACCGAGGCGGGGCAGATCGCGCTGGCTCCCGGCAACGAGCGCGAGATCGAGATCCTGCGGCTGCTGGCGCGCGAGCGTTCGCACGTGGCTTTCGAGCATGCGCTGTCCGGGCCTGGCCTGCGCAACATCTACCGCGCGGTCGGCACGCTGCGCGGCACCCCGGCCGTGCTGGTCGAGCCCAGTGCGATCACCCACGCGGCGCTGATGCAGAGCGACGCGGCGGCGATCGAGGCGGTGGAGGTTTTCTGCGGCCTGCTCGGCAGCTTCGTCGGCGACCTGGTGCTGCTCTACGGCGCGCGCGGCGGGGTGTTCCTGGCCGGCGGCATCCTGCCGCAGATCCGCCAGTTGCTGCTCGCCAGCCGTTTCCGCGAGCGCTTCTTCAACAAGGGCGTGATGCGCCCGTACCTGCAGCAGGTTCCCGTACGACTGATGGAGCACGGCCAGCACGGCGTGATCGGCGCGGCCGGCATGGCCCTGGCCGGTCACGTCGGGCCCGGCTGAGCCCCAGGACCGCATGACAAACGGGCGCAAGCCCTTGCAACCAACCAGCATCACCGCGACGCGCGTGCTGCTGATCCGACTGGAGGGGAGCACCATGCCACATCGCAAGACGCTGTTAGCCGCAAGCATCGTCGCCAGCCTTTGCCTCGCCGGCGCGCTGCATGCCCAGGACGCAGACCAGGCCACGACCGGCACCGATGCCACCGCGCAGACGTCGAACGGCCAGGCCGGGAAGGACAGGATCAAGCAGCTGTCGACCATCACCGTCACCGGCATCCGCGGGTCGGTGGAGAAGGCGCTCGACATCAAGCGCGACTCCAACTCCACCATGGAGGTGGTCACCGCCGAGGACATCGGCAAGCTGCCGGCGCACAACGTGGCCGATACGCTGCAGCGCCTGCCGGGCGTGAACATCAGCTCCTCCAGCGCCGACGAAGGCGGCTTCGACGAGGCCGATCGCGTCAGCCTGCGCGGCACCAGCCCGAGCCTGACCCAGACCCTGATCAACGGCCACGGCGTGGGCTCGGCCGACTGGTTCGTGCTCAGCCAGGGCAACAACGTCGGCCGCAGCGTGAGCTACACGCTGCTGCCGTCCGAGCTGGTCAGCCGGGTGGTAGTGCACAAGTCGTCCGAGGCGCGCTTCCAGGACGGCGGCACCACCGGCAACGTCGACATCATCACGCGCAAGCCGCTGGACTTCGAAAAGCAGTACACCACCAACCTGAGCGCCGGCGCCGTCTACGCCGACGGTCCGGGAAAAACCGACCCGCAGTTCTCGGGCCTGTTCAACTACAGGAACACCGACGGCACGTTCGGCGTATTGGTGCAGGCGTTCAAGCAGAAGCGCCACCTGCGCCGCGAGGCACAGGAGATCCCTGGCGGCTTCGCCGTGATCGACCCGACCTCCGCCCTGGCGCAGAGCAACCCGGACCTTGCCGGCGTGCGTGTGCCGGGCCTGCTCGGTTCGACCCTGTTCGAGCAGGTGCGCGACCGCAAGGGCGGCCTGCTCGAGCTGCAGTTCCGCCCGAGCGACGACCTGACCCTGGGCGCGAGTGGCTTCTATTCGAAGATGAAGGCGAACAACTACAACCGCAACTTCATGCTGTGGGGCGGCAACTTCGCCACCAGCCAGGCGCCCGAAGCCGGCTACACGGTGCGGGACGGCGTGCTGACCGACGCCACCTACGCGGGCGTGCCCGGCACCAACTACGTCGTGTACGACATGATCTACCGCGAGGCCTCGTCCAAGACGCAGTACTACACCCTGGACGCGGACTGGAACGTCTCCGACAACGTCTCGGCCACGTTCCAGGCTGGCACCACCAAAGGCATCGGAGAGACCCCGCGCCAGTTCATCGCCGAAGTGACCGCCGCCAACGGCGGCGGCGCCAGCTGGACCACCCACGGCAACAGCGCGCCGATCGACTGGAGCGTGGGCGGCGACATCAGCCCGGCCGGCGTCACCGGCTTCGGCACCTGGGGCAACCAGGAAGTCCGCGCGGTCGACAAGGAGAACTGGTTCACCGCCGACTTCACCCAGTTCTTCAATGCCGGCGTGGTGCAGTCCTTCGACTACGGCGTGCGCTACGCCAAGCATGACCGTGAAGCGCAGTCGCCCGAGGGCGCCTCGCCGGGCGACATCTGGTCGGCGCTGCAGAACGGCGCCACCGCCAACTACCCGAGCGGCTTCGCCGACGGCATCGGCGGCACCTTCCCGCGCAACCTGTGGTACTTCACGCCGGATGCGTTGAAGAGCGCGATCGTCGCCAACTCCACCTGGCTGTCCAACAACGACGGACCCACCGGCCGCCACAACTATGGTGCCGAGTGGAGCGTGGACGAGAAAAACCTCGCCGCCTACTTCCAGGTCAACTTCGAGGGCGAGAACTGGAGCGGCAACGCCGGCCTGCGCTACGTCAACATCAGGCAGGGCATCGACACCTACTTCGCCGATACGGTCAGCCCCGACGTGAGCAGCCTGTTCGGTGCGTGGGATCGCCGCCACTACGACAACAAGTACAGCCGCGTGCTGCCCAGCGCCAACCTCAAGTTCAACGTGGCCGAGGACCTGGTCCTGCGCGTGGCCGCCTCGCAGACCCAGACCCTGCCGGACTACTCCGCGCTGGGTGCCTCCTCCTACGGTTCGGACCTCAACAAGACCGGCGGTGGCGGCAATCCGAAGCTGAAGCCGGTGATCTCGACCAACCTGGATGCGGGCCTGGAGTGGTACTTCATGCCGCGCGGCCTGCTGTCGGCCACCGCGTACTCGATGAACATGAAGGACTACGTGGCCTACGGCGTGCAGGACCAGCAGCTGTTCAGCGAACTGACCCACCAGCTGGAGACCTACCAGATCTCGATGCCGATCAACGCCGACGCCAAGGTCCGCGGCGTGGAACTGGCGTACGAGCAGCCGCTCGGCAAGTACTTCGGTGTCAGCGCCAACTACACCTACGCCGACGGCAGCTCGGACTACACCTGGGCCGATGGCAGCGACCACCTGCTGGGCACCTCGAAGAACACCTACAACGTCGGTGCGTACTTCGAGAACGACACGTTCGGCGCACGCGTCAGCTACACCCGCCGCTCGTCGTTCCTGATCGGCCTGTCCGGCACCAACCCGTACTACCAGGACAGCCTTGGCACGCTGTCGGCCTCGCTCAGCTACAAGGCGACCGACTGGCTGAGCTTCAGCCTGGACGCGCTGAACCTCAACAACCCGACCATCAAGTACTACCAGAGCGCGACCATCCCGACCTCGTTCTACGAGAACGGCCGCCAGTACTACCTGAACGCGCACCTGAGCTTCTGATCCACCGCGATGTCACGCAGGCCAGGGACGGCCTGCACCCTCCCCGCTCGGGCCCGGTCTGCACGTTTCGGGCCTTTTTTTTCGCAGGCCGCGGCGATGGCATGCTGGGGCCATCGATGGAGCTGCCGATGTTGCGCCGAACCTGTCCATTCCGTTGCGCGTGCCTGCTGTTCGCTTTCGCCCTGTGGCCCTCGCGCGCGGCGTTCGCCGCCGGGCCGCCGCCTTCCCTGATTCCGCTGCCCGCCCAGCTGCAGCTGCAGCCGGGCCGCTTCACCGTCGATGCGCGTACGCCGCTGGTGCTCGCCAGCCACGATGCCGCCACCCGGCAGACCGCGCAGTACCTCGTCGACCTGCTCGCGCGTACGCGCGGCCTCAAGCTGTCCATCGCCAGCCACAGCCAGGACGGTGGCGCACCCGCGATCGTGCTCAGGCGCGACCCGCAGGTTGCTGTGGCACAGGCCGGCGGCTATGCGCTCGACGTCACGCCCACGCGCATCGAAGTGGCGGCGCGCGACGATGCCGGGTTGTTCCATGGCGCGGTCACGCTCTACCAGCTGCTGACGCCCGACGCAGGGCAGGGCGCGGTGACGGTGCCGGCACTGGCCATCGAAGACTGGCCGCGCTTCGCCTGGCGCGGGTTGATGCTCGATTCGGCGCGGCATTTCCAGGGCGTGGCCGAGGTCGAGCGGCTGATCGACCAGATGGCCCAGCACAAGCTCGACGTACTGCACTGGCACCTGACCGACGACCAGGGCTGGCGCATCCAGATCAAGCGCTATCCCGAGCTGACCCGGATCGGCGCCTGGCGCACGCCGCCGGACGCCGGCCATGACGGCGAGCCGAAGCGCTACGGCGGCTTCTACACGCAGGACGACATCCGCCGGGTGGTCGCCTACGCCGCTGCACGCCACGTCACCATCGTGCCGGAACTGGACATGCCCGGCCACGCGCAGGCGGCGGTGGCCTCGTATCCGCAGATCGGCGTAACCGGCAAGCGGCCGCAGGTGTCCGCCGATGCCGGCATCAATCCCTGGCTGTACAACGTGGACGAGGACACCTTCACCTTCATCGACCACGTGCTCGACGAGGTGATGGCGCTGTTCCCGTCGCAGTACATCCACGTCGGCGGCGACGAGGCGATCAAGGACCAGTGGCGGGCCTCGCCCGCGGTGCAGGCGAAGATGCGCGAGCTGGGCATCACCAGCGAGGACGCGCTGCAGGGCTGGTTCATCGGCCGCATCGGCCGTTACCTCGCGCAGCACGGGCGCAAGCTGATCGGGTGGGACGAGATCCTCGAGGGCGACAACCTGCCGCCCGGCGCCACGGTGATGTCCTGGCGCGGCATCGACGGCGCGATCAAGGCGGCGCTGCTGGGCCACGACGTGGTGATGTCGCCCTCGCCGGGGCTCTATTTCGACCACGTGCAGAGCGACCTGGCCGGCGAGTACGCCAGCCGGTACGGCGTCGAATCGCTCGAGGACGTATACGGTCTGGAGGTCGTTCCCGGCGTGCTCGACGCGACGCAGGCGAAGCACGTGCTGGGGGTGCAGGCCAATGCGTGGACCGAGCACATGCCCACCATGGCGCACGTCGAGCACCAGGTGTTCCCGCGGCTGGACGCGCTCAGCGAAGTGGCATGGTCGCCCGTCGCGAGCCGCGACTGGCCCGGCTTCCTCGCCCGCCTGCCGGCGCAGCTGGCGCGCTACCGTGCGCAGCACGTCAACGTGGCCGACAGCGCCTTCGCGGTGGACATCGGCGTCGACCGCAACGTCGCGCTGGCCACCGGCAAGGCCACGGTGACGCTCGCCAACCAGGCGGACTTCGGCGCGATCCACTACACGCTGGACAGCAGCGCGCCGACGCCGGCCTCGCCACGCTACGACGCACCGCTCAACCTGGCGCTGCCGGCCACCGTGCGCGCCGCCAGCTTCGCCAGCGACGGCACCGCGCTCGCCGCGCCGCGCCAGCGCGTGCTGGACCGCGCCAGCCTGCTTTCGCTACCCGGCACGGCGCTGGCGAACTGCCCCGGCAGCGACTTCCGCCTGCTGTTGCAGCCGACGCCGGACGCGACGAGCACCCAGCCGGTCTATGCGGTGAACCTGTTCGACACCTGCCAGCAGTTCCCGCCCACGCTGATGGACGGGGTCGGCGCGATCCATGTCGATGCGGTGCGGTTGCCGCGCAATTTCGCGCTGGCGCACGAGCAGAAGCTGGTCGTCTCGCGCCCGCACGCCACGCCGTTCGGCGAGCTGGTGGTGCACGCCGACCGCTGCGACGGCCCGGTGCTGGCCAGCCTGGCACTCCCCGACCCGGCGCACGGCCCGCGTCGGTTCGGGCTTGATGCGAAGCTGCCTGCGCTGGAAGGCGAGCACCGCCTGTGCCTCGTCTACACCGCGCCCACCGACGGTCCGCTGTATGCACTGGATCGCGTCTCGCTGGAAACCAGGCCATGAGGGCCCGCGGCCACTCCTTCACCGGTAACCAGCGCGCCTGCCACGGCGGCAAGGCGTGAGCGCAAGCGGCCAGGCCGGCCGGCTGGCCTCGGTGGATGCCCTGCGCGGCTGCACCGTGGCGGCGATGTTGCTGGTCAACGATCCGGGCGACTGGGGCCACGTCTACTGGCCGCTGGAACACGCCGCCTGGCACGGCTGCACGCCGACCGACCTGGTGTTCCCGTTCTTCCTGTTCGTGATGGGCGTGTCCGTGGCGCTGGCGATCCTGCCGCGGCTGGAGCAGGGCGTGGCACCCGGGCGGCTGCGCGGCGCGGCGCTGTGGCGAGCCCTGCGCATCCTCGCGCTGGGCCTGGCGATCAACGCGCTGGCGGCATGGTGGCTGCCGGGGCGCGAAATGCGCTGGCCGGGCGTGCTGCAGCGCATCGGCGTGTGCTTCGCCGTGGTGGCGGCGTTCGCGATCTACACGCCGCGCCGCGTGTGGTCGCTCGCCATCGCGGCGCTGCTGGCCGGTTACACCGTCCTGCTGCTGGCAGGCGGCACCCTGGGCGAATGGGACAACATCGTCGACCGCATCGATGGCGCGGTGTTCGGCCGGTACGTGTGGGACCACAACCCCGTCACTGGCCAGGTACATGACCCGGAAGGCCTGCCCGCCACCCTGCCGGCGATCGCCAGCGGCCTGTTCGGCCTGTGCGCGGGGGTGTGGCTGCGTGAGCGACAGCCGGGCCGACTGCTCGTTGCCGGCGTCACCGCACTGGCGCTCGGTGCGGTCTGGTCACAGTGGATGCCGCTCAACAAGAACCTGTGGACGCCCTCGTTCGTGCTGTGGACCGGAGGCTGGGCCATGCTGGCACTGCTGGCTTTCCACCGGCTCGTCGACGCGCGCGGCTGGCCACCGCTGGGCCGCCGCTTCGGCATGAACGCGATCGCCGCCTACGCCGGCGCCGAGCTGATGCAGATCGCGCTGCCCGCGCTGGGCTGGCAGGAGCCGCTGTACCGGCATCTGTTCGCCCGCTGGATCACGCCGCTGGCCGGGCCGTGGATCGCCTCGCTGACATGGGCGATCGCCTTCGTGGCGTTGTGGTGGGCCATCGTGTGGGCGATGGACCGGCGCCGGCTCTACCTCAGGCTCTGACCCGGCGCGTAGGCTGGCCTCCAGCCCGCCCCGCGAACCGCGCCCCATGAGCGAACGCCCCCTCGTCCCGCGCCCTCTGGTCATCGCCCACCGCGGCGCCAACGCGCACCTGCCCGAACACACGCTGGCCGCCTATGCGCGCGCCATCGCCGATGGCGCCGACCTGATCGAGCCGGACCTGGTCATGACCCGCGACGGCGTGCTGGTCGCCCGGCACGAAAACGAGATCAGCGCGACCACCGACGTGGCCGCGCACCCGCGCTTCGCGTCGCGGCGCACGTGCAAGCAGATCGACGGCGTGGCCGTCGAAGGCTGGTTCACCGAGGACTTCACCCTCGCCGAGCTCAAGACCCTGCGCACCCGCGAGCGCCTGCCCGACCTGCGCGGCACCGCCCACGACGGGCAGCATCCGATCGCCACGCTTGAGGAGACCATCGAACTGCTGGCGACCGAGGGCGCGCGCCAGGGCCGGGTGGTCGGGCTGATCCCGGAGATCAAGCACGGCACCTGGTTCCAGCGCCAGGGCCTGCCGATGGAGCAGCGCCTGCTCGATACGCTTGCAGCGCACGCCTGCACGCGCCACGGGCCGGTGGTGATCCAGTCCTTCGAGCTGGCCAACCTGCGCGCGCTGCGCGCCCGCCTGGGCGACCGGCCCAACGTGCGCCTGCTGCAGCTCATCGACGAGCCGCAGGCGCAGCCGTGGGACGTCGCCGTCGCGGGCGGCCATCTGCGCTACGCGGACCTGCTCACGCCGGCCGGCCTGCGCGAGGTGGCGACCTGGGCCGACGCGATCGGGCCGAAAGCGCGCGCGATCCTGCCGCTGCAGGGCGATGGCCGCCTCGGCCCGCCCACGTCGCTGGTCCGCGATGCCCATGCGGCCGGGCTCGAAGTGCACGCCTGGACCTTCCGGCCGGAAAACGTGTTTCTCCCGCGCGCGCTGTGGCTTGGCGCCGACCCCCGCACGCGCCACCCGGAGGGTTCGATCGCGGAGATCCGCAGGCACCTGGAAACCGGCATCGATGCCTTCTTTACCGACGACTCCGCGCTGGGATTCGTCGCCGTGCATCAATGGCGCTCATGGACCAATTGTTGAATTTTTGCTGTGGGCACCTTAAGGTTCAGTCAAACGAGCCCCGCTTCCCCACAAAGCCTGTCTCGCCGGCACCGATCCCCCTATGCGGTTGCCGGCTTCTCCCAGGCACTCCTTGTGAACCGTTTTTGGACGCGGATGGACGATTGTGCTCGTTGTCACGGGGCGTGAGATGGCCTCAGTCCTTACATCCAAAACAGGTTTTGGGGAGTTATTGCATGAACTTGCAAGTTGCCAATCGCCCGGCGATCCGCCGGACGGCCCTAGCCATTGCCTTGAGCATGGGCTTTACCGGCCTCGCTTTCGCGCAGGCGACCACCGGCAGCATCTTCGGCGATGCACCGGCTGCCCAGGGCGAAACCGTCCTGATCCAGAACAACACCGGCTTCTCGCGCGAAGTCGCGGTCGATGCGTCCGGTCATTTCGTCGCCAACCAGCTGCCGCTGGGCGAGTACACCGTCACCCTGCGCCAGAACGGCCAGGACGTCGACTCGCGCAAGAACGTCACCCTGCGCGTGGGTGCCGGCACCCAGGTCTCGTTCGCCGCGGCGGGCTCGGCCGATGCCCAGAACCTGTCCGCCATCACCGTCAGCGCCAACGCGCTGCCGACGATTGACGTGACCGGCGTGGATTCGCGCACGGTCATCACCGCCCAGCAGCTGGCGCAGCTGCCGCTGGCCCGCTCGGCCGAGAGCATCGCCTTGCTGGCCCCCGGCGTGGTGGAGGGCAGCGGCTATTTCGCCAGCAACGCCACCGGCAACACCCTGGTCTCCTTCGCCGGCGCGTCGGTCAGCGAGAACGCCTACTACATCAACGGCATGAACGTCACCGACCCGCTTCAGGGTCTGGGCGGCATCACCCTGCCGTACGGCTCGATCGAGCAGCAGGAAATCCTCACCGGCGGCTACGGCGCCGCCTATGGCCGCTCCGATGGCGGCGTGATCAACCAGATCGGCAAGCGCGGCACCAACGAATGGCACTTCGGTGCCCAGGTGCAGTGGACGCCCAAGTCGCTGCGTTCGGACCCGGACAACTGGTACTTCCCGGAAGACGGTTCGCTGTACCGCTACCGCAAGGACAACAAGAGCACGGTCACGACCGTGAGCGCCTACGCCGGCGGTCCGCTGATCCAGGACAAGCTGTTCATGTTCGCGTCGGTGGAAGGCGAGAAGACCACCGGCGACAACGTCGCCGCGGCCTCCTCCGGCACCATGACCACTCAGACCTTCCACGATCCGAAGTGGTACGCCAAGCTCGACTGGAACATCACCGACAACCACATCCTCGAGCTGACCGGCGCGTCGACCAAGCACGAGTACAACGGCAACGTCTACGCGTACGACAGTGACACCGCAACCCGCGGTGAATACCTGAACACGGACACGCACACCAAGACCGCGGCCGAAATGTGGATCGCCAAGTACACCGGCTACATCACCGACGACCTGGTGATCAGCGCCCAGTACGGCGAGCAGAAGACCGACCTCTACACGGAGCTGTCCGACTTCGATCCGAGCCTGATCTACATTGCCGGTGCGACCCGCCAGAACCCGGCCTACGCGCCGACCGGTGGTATCCGCAATACCCAGACGGTCGCCACCTCGATCGATCCGGCGCACCAGACCAAGGGCACGAACTACCGCTTCGATGTGACCTACACGCTGGGTGACCACACGATCACCGCCGGTATCGACAACCAGCGCACGCAGGACCTGAACGACGGCACGTACATCCCGGCCGACGCGGGCTACCTGTGGCAGTACGGCAAGGCCCAGTCCGACACCGAGCGCCTGGAAGCTGGCCAGGTCGACGCGACCGGCACCTACCCGGGCGGCGCGGGCGGCTACTACGTGGCCCAGTATCGCTACCGCACCGGTGGTTCGGTCGAGGTCAAGCAGCGCGCTCAGTACATCGAGGACAGCTGGCAGATCAACGACCGCTGGCTGGTCAAGCTCGGCCTGCGCAACGACCAGTTCACCAACTACAACAGCGAAGGCGACGCCTACCTGACCCAGACCAAGCCGCAGTGGGCCCCGCGCCTGGGCTTCAGCTGGGACGTCAACGGTGATTCGAGCTTCAAGGTCTACGGCAACGCCGGCCGCTACTACCTTGCGCTGCCGACCAGCGTGGCGCTGCGTGGTGCGTCCGCCTCGCTGTACACCCGCGTGTACTACACCTACACCGGCATCGACCCGAACACCGGCTACCCGACCGGCCTGACCCCGATGAACACGGTCAACGGCCCTGGTGCGCAGATCTCGTCCAACAACGAGTACGGCCAGGCGCCTGATCCGAACACGGTCACCGCCAAGTCGCTGACGGCGCAGTACCAGGACGAGTACATCCTCGGCTTCGACAAGCAGCTCAACGATGCCTGGACCTACGGTGCCAAGGCGACCTACCGCAGCCTGAAGAACGCGATCGACGACACCTGCAACTACCAGCTGTTCTTCGACGCAGCGGATGCGCAGGGTCTGGATACGTCTGGCCTGCGTGGTTGCTACTTCTTCAACCCGGGCCGCGGTGCGACCTTCCAGCTGCCTGACGGCAACGGAGGTTACGGCCAGCTCACGCTGACCTCCGACCAGCTGGGTTACCAGCATGCCAAGCGCGACTACTACGCCCTGACCTTGTACCTCGACCATCCGTTCGACGGTACCTGGTGGGGTCGTGTGGACTACACCTTCTCGCGCAGCTACGGCAACACGGAAGGCCAGGTCAAGTCGGACATTGGCCAGGACGACATCGGCGCCACCCAGGACTGGGATTACCCGTCGCTGATGGAATACGCCAATGGCCGCCTGTCCAACGACCGTACCCACCAGCTGAAGATCTACGGTGGCTACCAGCTGACGCCGGAATGGAACGTGTCCGGTCAGCTGACCGTGATGTCCGGTTCGCCGACCTCCTGCCTGGGCGCCTACGGCACCGACGGCAGCTACCCGGCCTACCAGGGCGACTACTACCATTGGTGTGGTGGCGTCCCGGCTCCGGCGGGTTCGGCCGGCGATCTGTCGTGGCAGAAGCGTCTGTCGCTTGGCGTGGAGTATCGTCCGTCGTTCGCGGACAAGAAGCTCGCCTTCAGCATGAACGTCTTCAACGTGTTCAACGAGCAGAAGCAGACGATGGTCCTGCCTGACTACAACTCGGGCGCCTACCGCCTGACCCAGGGCATGTCGCAGCCGCGCTACGTGCGGTTCGGTGTGAGCTACGACTACTAAGCTGTCCACAGCCTGGTAGACAAGAACGCCGGAGCTTGCTCCGGCGTTCTTTTTCTTTTTCTGTACCCGGACAAAGGGATGGCCGTCCGTATCAACCGGGTGGTCCGGATCGGCCGGAACCACACTGCGGGACTCCCGAACCGCACGCTGGCGCGAGCCATGTCCAGGTGCCGCGCGCGCGATAGGATGCGTACCTGGACCGCCATCGGAGGTCGCCGCCAGCGCCATGCACCTGCAGGAGACCGTCATCACCTGGGCCACGCCGGTGTTTTTCGCCCTGATCGGCCTGGAGCTGCTCGTGGCGCGCTGGCGTGGCCGCGTGGCCTATGGAACCGGCGATGCGGTCAGCAGCATCGGGTTGGGCGTGATCTCGCAGATCGCCGGCGTATTCGGCAAGCTGCTCTCGATCGGCATCTACGCCTGGGTGGCGACGCACATTGCGCCCTTCCACCTGCCTGCCGACAGCATCGCGGTATGGGTGGTCGCGCTGCTCGCCTACGACTTCCTGTACTACTGGCTCCACCGCGCCGGGCACGAGGTGAACATCCTCTAGGCCGCGCACGTGGTCCACCACCAGAGCGAGCACTACAACCTCTCCACCGCGCTGCGCCAGACCGGCAGCGGCGTGCTGCTGGGCTGGCTGTTCTATCTGCCGATGGCGCTGGCCGGCATCCCGACCGAGGTGTTCGTGATGGTGGCGCTGGTCGACCTGCTCTACCAGTTCTGGGTGCACACCGAGCAGGTCGGCCGACTGGGCTGGTTCGACCGCGTGTTCTGCTCGCCGTCCAACCACCGCGCGCACCACGCGGTGAACGATCGCTACCTGGACCGCAACTACGGCGGCATCCTGAGTCTGTGGGACCGCCTGTTCGGCACCTTCGTCGAGGAGGACGCCGCCGACCCGCCGGTGTACGGCACCCGTGCACCGCTGCGCAGCTGGAACCCGCTGTGGGCGAACGTCGAGGTGTACTGGGCGGCGGCGAAGGACGCCTGGCACGCGCGCCGCTGGCGCGACAAGCTGCTCGTCTGGCTCAAGCCGCCGGGCTGGCGTCCGGCCGACGTGGCCGCGCGTTTTCCCAAGCCGGCCTTCGACATCCACCGCGAACGCTTCGACCCGCCGATGTCGCGCGCACTTGCCGCCTACTGCCTGCTGCAGTTCGCGCTGCTGCTGGGCATGGCCACGCACTTCCTCGCCCTCGGCGCCACTGCCAGCCTGTCGACGCTGCTGGCTTACGCGGCCTACCTGGTCGCCAGCCTCACCGTGCTCGGTGCGTTGATGGAAGGGCGGCGCGCGGCGTGCTGGTTCGAGGCGCTCCGCGTGCTCGCCACGGCGCTGGTGCCATGGGCGAGCGGCCGCTGGTTCGGCGTGGTCCAGCTCGATCCCCGGGCCGGCGCCGCGATGCTGGTGGTCTTCGGCATCTCCGCGCTGGCGTTGCCCTGGATCGCTCCGGCTCGCCCGTTTGCCACGGTGCCGGAGGTAAGCGCGAAAGACCATACGGCTAGCACCATGGGGCACTGACCTCAGACTTGCAGGCCCGTTTGGGATCCGCTGTAGGAGCGCACCCTGTGCGCGACCGCCACGTCACACGGTCGCGCACAGGGTGCGCTCCTACAGGGGGCGTCGGGAGGACTCCGTTTCTTAATGCCCTCAAGCTCGCCGTGGCCCGGATGCCGCGTTGGAATGGCGCCGCCGATGCCGCCGATGTGCGTCCGGAACGGCCCGACGGACGCCACCACCCAACCACGGGTTGCAGCCACTTGCAAGCTCCACGTTATGATCGGTGCTTGTTTTCAAGGGGATACCCGATGGGATTTCTTTCCAGGCTGGTACGCCGCAAGTCGGTTCAACAACTGCAGTCCGAGGCTGGCGGGTCGAAGGATTTCCGCCGCACCATGGGTGTATGGCAGCTCACCGCCATTGGCGTGGGCGCCATTGTCGGCGTCGGCGTATTCGTGCTGGCGCCCAATGAAGCGGCGCTCAATGCCGGCCCCGCGATCATCCTGAGCTTCCTGGTCGCCGGCATCGGCAGCGCCTGCGCCGCGCTGGCCTACGCCGAGTTCGCCGGCATGATTCCGGTCACCGGCAGCGCCTACACCTACGGCTATGCCGTGCTGGGCGAGCTGCCCGCGTGGATCATCGGCTGGGACCTGCTGGTCGAGTACGCGCTGATCGTGGGCGTGGTGGCGGCCGGTACATCCAACTACCTGCAATCGCTGATCATCCAGGTCACCGGCCTGCAACTGCCGGTCTGGCTGCAGGGCGCCTACGATCCGGCACAGCCGGGCAGCGGCAAGGTGGTCAACCTGATCGCGGTGATCGTGGCCCTGGGCATCTCCTGGATCCAGATCATGCGCACCGAGATCGGCGCGCGCTTCAACACCATCGTGGTGACCATGAAGGTGATCGGCGTACTGGTGGTCATCGTGGTGGGCGCCTTCTTCGTGCATGCGTCCAACTGGACCCCTTTCATCCCCGACCTCATCCACGATCCGCTCGCGACCGGCGGCACCCGCTACGGCTGGGACGGCGTGCTGGCCGCTGCCAGCATCGTGTTCTTCGCCGTGTTCGGCTACGACACGCTGACCACCGCGGCGGAGGAGTCGAAGAACCCGCAGCGCGACCTGCCGCTGGCGGTGATCGCCTCGCTGGGCATCTCGATGGTGATGTACCTGGCGATCTCGCTGATCCTCACCGGCATGGTGCCCTACAACGGCTGCGTGGATGCCACGCAGGCCGCCGGCCAGTGCACCAGCGGAATGATCCTCGCCAGCCAGGCGCCGGTCAGTGCCGTGTTCGAGGCGCGCGGGCTGCACTGGGTCAGCGGCATCATCGACCTGGCCGCGGTGTGCGGCATCGCCTCGGTGGTGTTTGCCTTCATGCTCGGCGCCGCGCGCATCTGGTTCGCGCTCGCCCGCGACGGCCTGCTGCCGCGCTGGTTCGCCAAGGTGCATCCGAAATACGGCACGCCGTATCGCCCGACCCTGCTGCTGGGCATCTTCACCGCGCTGGCCGCCGGCCTGCTGCCGATCCGCGAGCTGGCCGAACTGGTGAACATCGGTACGCTGTCGGCGTTCATCGTGATCTGCGCCTCGGTGCTCATCCTGCGCATCACCCAGCCCAACCTGGAGCGCCGCTTCCGCACCCCGGCGCTGTGGCTGCTCGCTCCGCTGGGCATCGTGTTCTCGCTGTTCCTGATCATCGGCTGGCCCTGGGTTACCGAAGGCCGCTTCCACATGATCGGTGGCCTGGACATGGTCACCATCTGGCGCTTCCTGATCTGGATGGGCATCGGCCTGGTGATCTACTTCGCCTATGGCATGCGCAACAGTCAGCTGGGGCGCCAGAAGGCCAACGGCTGACGCCGCGCCAACGCCGATGTTGCCGAAGGCCTCCGCGCATGCGGGGGCCTTCGCGCATGTGCCGCACCGACGGCGAGAAGGCGGCGTCCGCCGTGACCTCTGGCAGGGGGAGGGGCGTGACCTTCGTCCTACCATCGGGTGACTGTCACGTCGGATAGCGGGTCGCCAACTGCGGCCCTGGCGTGACCGTCGTCTGTCAGGGGAAGTCCGGTGAAGAAGGTTCGTTCGAAGCTGTTGGTGGTCGCGCTGGGCGCGGCATTGTCGTTCGTCGCGCTGGCGGAAAAGGCGCCGCCGGTCGATCAGCCCTATCCCGGCATGCTGGCGCTGAGAGTGGACCTGACCGATGCGCCGAAGAAGATCTTCCGCGTGCATGAAACCATCCCGGCCAGCCCCGGTGCATTGACGCTCTACTACCCGCAGTGGATCCCCGGCGAGCACTCGCCCTCGGGCCCGATCGACAACCTCGCCGGCCTGGTCATCACCGCCAACGGCAAGCGCGTGCCGTGGCGCCGCGATCTGCGCGACATGTACGCATTGCACATGACCGTGCCCGAAGGCGCCGAGGCGCTGGAGCTCCAGTTCCAGTTCCTCTCGCCGGGCGAGGGTGGCCAGTTCGGTGCCAGCGCCTCGTCCACGCCGAATCTGGTGGACGTGGAATTCAACCAGGTGGCGTTCTATCCGGCCGGCTACTACACGCGGCAGATCCGGATCCAGCCGACCGTGACGCTTCCTGCCGGCTGGCAGTTCGCCACCGCCATGGAAGTGCAGGCGCGCAACGGCGCGAGTACCACCTTCGAGCCGGTCAGCTTCAACGACTTCGTCGACTCGCCATTGATCGCCGGCGAGCACTTCAACCGCGTCGACCTCAATCCCAAGGGCAAGGTGCCGGTACACCTCAACGTGGTCGCCGACGAGGCCGACCAGGTGAAGCTCACCGACGCGCAACTCAAGCAGCACCGCAGCCTGGTCGAACAGGCCGACAGGCTGTTCGGCGCGCACCATTACCAGCACTACGATTTCCTGCTCACGCTGTCGGACCACACCGGCCATTTCGGCCTGGAGCACCACCAGTCCAGCGACGACCGTCTGCCGGCCGACATGCTGGTGGACGACACGTCCTATGCGCTGATGGCGAGCCTGATGCCGCACGAATACGTGCACTCATGGTGCGGCAAGTTCCGCCGTCCGGCGAAGCTGTGGGCGCCGGACTTCAACACGGTGGAGGAAGACGACCTGCTGTGGGTATATGAGGGCCTGACCGACTACTGGGCCGGTGTACTCACCACTCGTGCAGGGCTATGGAACGCCGCGCAGTACCGCGACTCGATGGCCAACATCGCGGCCGCGATGTCCGCGCGCACCGGCCGCGCCTGGCGCCCGCTGCAGGACACCGCCGACGCCGCGCCGCTGACCTACTTCGGCGGCAGCGGCTGGGGCAACTGGCGCCGCGGCACCGACTTCTACCCCGAAGGCCAGTTGCTGTGGCTGGACGTGGACACGCAGATCCGCGCGCTCTCCGGCGGCAAGCACTCGCTGGACGACTTCGCCCGCGCCTTCTTCGGCATGGACAACGGCAGCTACGTGACGAAGACCTATACCTTCGACGACGTGGTGGTCACGCTCAACCAGGTGCAGCCCTACGATTGGAAGAGCTTCCTGCGCACGCGGCTGGACTACGTCGGCGACCAGTTGCCCGAGCATGGCATCGAGCGCGGCGGCTGGAAGCTGGTCTATACCGACACGCCAAACGCCGAAACCAAGGCCGCCGAGTCGCTCCGCCACAATGTCAACCTCGCCTATTCGCTGGGCCTGTCGGCCTCCGGCAACGGCAACATCTACGACGTGCAGTGGAACGGCCCCGCGTTCGACGCTGGCCTGGTGCCCGGCCTGACCATCGTCGCGGTCAACGGCAAGGACTTTTCGCCCGACGCACTCAAGGACGCCGTCAAGGCAGCGAAGACCAGCAAGGCGCCGGTCGAGCTGCTGGTCAAGAACGTGGACGTCTATACCACCGTCAGGGTGGACTACCACGGCGGCCTGAAGTACCCGCACCTGGTCCGCGCCGACGGCAAGGACCTGCTGACCGTGATCACCACTCCTCGCAAGTAACCCATCCAGATAACCCATCCCACCCTCACCGTTCGTCCTGGGCGCAGGCCCGCAGGGCCGAAGTCGAAGGACCGGCGCGCGGCACATTCTCTCGCTGCGCTACGCCCCAGGATGAACGGATGAGTTCGAGCACCACCACCGGAGAGCGCCTTCCGTGAAAACCAGACCCATTGCATCCGCCCTGTTCGCCGCCACCTTCGCCCTGGTCGCCGTGCCCGCCTTCGCCGACGTGCCGCCGCCGCGCGACGTGCCCTTCAACGGCACGATCAAGATCAACGTGGACGCGACCGACATCGCCCACCGCGTGTTCCGCGTGCACGAGACCATTCCGGCGCAGCCCGGCCCGCTGACGCTGCTTTATCCGCAGTGGATCCCCGGCCACCACTCGCCGACCGGCCCCATCGACAAGTTCGCCGGCCTGGTGGTCAAGGCCAACGGCAAGGTGCTGACGTGGGTGCGCGATCCGCTCGACGTCTATGCCTTCCACGTCGAGGTGCCGCAGGGCGCGACCGAAGTCGAAGCGCAGTTCCAGTTCCTCTCGCCACAGGACAAGAGCCAGGGTCGCATCGTGATGACGCCCGAGATGCTCAACCTGCAGTGGGACGCGATGAGCCTGTATCCGGCCGGCTACAACACCGACCGCATTATGTCGCAGGCCACCGCCACCTACCCGGCCGGGTGGAAGGCCGCCACCGCGCTCGAGGTGGCCTCCACCGACGGCAACACCGTCACCTACAAGCCGATCGACTACACCAACCTGGTCGACTCGCCGGTGTTCGCGGGCAAATACTTCAAGCGCGTGGACCTGGACCCGGGCGCCAAGGTGCCGGTGTTCATGAACCTCGTCGCGGATGATCCGAAGTACCTGGAGATGAAGCCCGAGCAGCTGAAGCCGCACCGCGAGCTGATCCAGCAGATGTACAAGCTCTACGGCGCGCACCACTACGACCACTACGACTTCCTGGTGTCGCTCACCGACAAGATGAGCGGCATCGGCCTGGAGCATCACCGCTCCAGCGAGGACGGCCTGCCGGCGGACTACTTCACCGAGTGGGACAAGAACGTCTACGCGCGCGACCTGTTCTCGCACGAGTTCAACCACTCCTGGGACGGCAAGTACCGCCGCGGCGCCGACCTGACCACGCCGAACTTCAACGTGCCGATGAGCGACACGCTGTTGTGGGTGTACGAAGGCCAGACCCAGTTCTGGGGCAACGTCATCGCCGCGCGCTCGGGCCTGTGGAACAAGGAAGAGACGCTGGACATGTTCGCCCTCGTCGCCGCCACCTACGACAAGGGCCGTCCGGGCCTGGCGAGCTGGCGCAACGTGCAGGACACCACCAACGATCCGACCATCGCCCAGCGCAGCCCGCTGCCGTATCGCAACTACCAGTCCAGCGAGGACTACTACTCCGCCGGTGCCATGATCTGGCTGGACGTCGATGGCAAGCTGCGCGAACTCACCCGCGGCAAGAAGAAGATCGACGACTTCGCGCGCGCCTTCTTCGGCATGAACAACGGCGACTGGGGCGTCAACACCTACACCTTCGAGGACGTGGTCAAGACGCTCAATGACCTCGCGCCGTACGACTGGACCAGCTACCTGCGCAAGCGCCTGGACGACCACGGTCCGCTGATCGGCGGCATTGCCTCGCACGGCTGGAAGCTGGTGTATACGGACAAGCCCTCCAAGGCCGTCAAGGCGATGGAATCGCGCCGCCATTCCGCCGACCTGACCTACTCGCTGGGCCTGTCGGTGGGCAAGGACGGCGGCATCGGCGACGTGCTGTGGGACGGCCCCGCCTTCAAGGCCGGCCTTGCACCCGCCATGACCATCGTCGCGGTCAACGGCAAGGAATACTCCGCCGACGCCATCAAGGACGCCGTCACTGCCGCGGCGAAGGACAAGAGTCAGCCGGTCGAACTGCTGGTGAAGAACTTCGACGAGTACAAGACCGTCCGCATCGACTACCACGACGGGCTCAAGTACCCGCACCTGGTTCGCGACAACAGCAAGCCGGACACCCTGTCCGACCTCATCAAGCCGCTGTAACCGCTGCGCGCCCTCTTTCCCGGAGGGCCAGATCCGCTCCGCTCCCTCTCCCCTCCGGGGAGAGGGTCGGGGGTGAGGGGCCAAGGCTTGCCAAGGTCCTCATCGACGCCAGGCACCAAAGCCCCTCTCCCCTCGGGAGAGGGGTCGGGAGAGGGTCCGGTCGAGCCTCGAGCCTTCGCTCCGCCTGAAACCTCACCCGCCCTCCGGCCACCCTCTCCCGACGGGAGAGGAAACCGCATCATCCACCCGCCCAACTCCGCTATACTGCCCGTCCGCCGCGGATCGACCGATCCTCCGCGCGGCCTCGCAACACCACGCGCCCGTAGCTCAGCCGGATAGAGTAGTGGCTTCCGAAGCCATTGGTCGGGGGTTCGAATCCCTCCGGGCGCGCCATCCCTCGCTCTGCGCAGCACCCCACAGGCAAGCCCTGGCGTGGTGACGGCCACGCGCCGCCGTCCGTGCCACGGTCACTTGCTGCGCTGGCTTTGACTGCAGATCTCCCGACCGATGCGGCCGCGGGTGTGCGCGCGGCAACGCGAGGCGACGGCGTCAGGCCGGGCGGGCCTTGACCGCGGCGTCGCTTTTCCGGGGTGCCGGAGTTTCTGCCAGCAGGTCGCGCAGCATCAGGGCCGTAGCCTGGAGTTCCGCCTGGAGCGCGCCCAGCGCCGGTTCCAGACCGCCCTCCTGGCGCAGGGATTCGCGCAGCTGCGTGCACAACACCACGCCCTGGCTGCGCCCCATCACGAGGAACGCGTTCTGCAGGCGGTGCAGCCGGGCGGCGGTGGCGGTGCGGTCGTACGCGCGCAGGGCGGCGAGGAGTTCCTCGTTGTCGTTCTGCAGTTCGCTCTGCCAGCTCTGCAGGTAGGTGCGACGCTGTTCCGGCGTGGCGATGCGGCAGATCAGCGCGAGCGAGCTTTCCGCCGGACGGGGGGGCGTATCGCGCGCCGCGGAGGCCGACGGCGCGCTGGCAGGAGGGGCTGGCGCGCGGGTGCCGACCTGGCGCAGCAGACCGAGCAGGCGTTCGATCGAGACCGGTTTGGTGAGGTAGGCGGTGGCGCCGGTGGCGAGGGCCTGCTCGATGGCCTCCGGATCGGAGTCGGCGCTCAGCATCACGATCGGCGTGTCGTCCTGCGGGTGGCGGTGGCGGTAGCGGGCGAGTACGCCCAGGCCGGACAGGTCGGGCATGTGCATGTCCAGCAGCACCAGTTGCGGGCGGTGCGGACCGTCCATCGCCTGCAGGCCTTCCTCGCCGCTGCCGGCGAAGATCACCCGGTGGCCGGCGCGGCGCAGCAGGTGGCCGAGGGTATCGCGGCTGGAACGGTTGTCGTCGACCACCAGGCAGGTGAGCGCCGGAACACGGGCGCGATGGGCGTCCAGTGCGGTGACGGTGTCCAGCGGTTCGGTGACGGCCTGCTCGGGTGCGGCGCGCTCGAGCGGCATGGCCGCGGTGAAGATGCTGCCGCCGCCGGGGTTGTCGCCGACCGCCACGCGGCCGCCCATCTGCTGGCAGATGCTGCGCACGATGTGCAGCCCCAGGCCGGTGCCGTCGTGGCGGCGCACCAGGCCGCCGCTGGTCTGGTAGAACGGATCGAAGATGCGGGCCTTCATGTCGTCCGGCACGCCGCTGCCGGTGTCGGTGACGGTGCACAGCAGGCGCGGCTGGATCAGGCCGTTGTCGGCCAGGCGCAGTTCGATGCTGACATCGCCGCCGGCCGGCGTGAACTTGACCGCGTTGGTGCCGAGGTTGATCAGCACCTGCGCGATGCGGCCGGGGTCGCCCAGCATGGCATCGTCCAGGCCGCGGCCCTGCACGGTGCGCAGGCGCACGCCGCGCTGGTGCGCCAGCGGGCCAACCACGTCGCGCACCTGCCCCAGCACGTTGGCGACCAGGAACGGCTCGCGCGCGAAGTGCAGGCGGCCGGCGTCGATCGCCGCCACGTCGAGCACGTCGTTGACCCGCTGCAGCAGCGCGGTGGCGTTGGCGCGCAGCGCGTGCATGAGCTGGCGGTCGGAAGCTTCCAGCGTGGCGGTGTCGATCAGCGAGGCGGCATGCACCACGGTGTTGAGTGGCGTGCGCAGCTCGTGGCTCATGGTGGCGATGAAACGGCTTTGCGCATCGCGCGAGCGCAAGGCCGACTGCGAGATGGCCGAGATCGTGCCGAGCAGGCGATAGACGGTCAGCGGCAGGCCGACCATCAGCACCAGCGCGAAGGGAATGAAGGCCGGTCGGTCGGTCCAGTAGTGCGGCGGCGCGGCCAGGCCAAGCACCAGTACCGAGCCGCCCATGAAGCCGAAGAACATGCCGCGACCGAAGCGCGTGCCGACCATGATGGTCGCCAGCGGCAGCAGCGTGATCATCGAGATGCACAGGTTCCAGGCAAGCCCGAGCAAGGCGCCGATGCCCAGCACGTTCACCGCCGCGCCGATGCCGTCGACCAACTCGGTGGTGCGCACCACGCGCAGGCGCACGGCGCCCATCCAGGCCAGGCTGAGCGCGAGGAAAAGTTCGGCCCACGGGCGCAGCAGCAGCGCCTCGCCGCTCAGCACGTTACTCGAGTGCGAGGGACCGGCCACGTGCTGCCAGTACAGGCACCACAGCAGGGTCAGCGCCAGCAGCAGGGTGCGGCGCACCGAGACGTGGTATTCACCGTAGCTGGCGACCAGCCGGGCGAGCCGGCCGTCGCGCAGGCGCTGGGCGATGATGCGCAGCGAGCTTGGCGGCGCTTCCGCAGTTTCAGGATTCATTGGAAGTCCCCCCGCTTGGCGGCGCCGGCGAACCGGCGCCGCTGGGCCGCATTGTACGCGCAGTCAGGGCGGGCTGACCCCGGAATGTTTCCTAGCCGGGGGAGCGGCAGCGGTGCAGGTCGGGATGGAGAATCGCAGGGTGGCGGCAAGGCCGCCACCGGTGCGGTTGGCCAGCAGCAGCTCACCGCCATGCCAATGCGCTGCGCGGGCGGCGATGGAGAGGCCCAGGCCGCTGCCGCCGCCGCCACGGGCCGGATCGCCGCGCAGGAAAGGCTGGCCCAGTCGCCCGAGCAGCCCGGGCGGCACGCCGGAACCGCGGTCGGTCACCCGGATCTCGATGGCCTTGTCCATGCGGGCCAGCGTGACCGCGAAGGGCGGCGCGCCGTAGCGCTCGGCGTTGTCTATCAGGTTGCCCAGGGCGCGGCGCAGCAGGGTCGGGCGGACCGGGACGGTGACTTCGGCAGGACTTTCCAGTTGCCAGTCGTCCGGCTGCAGGCGCAGCGCGAGCAACTGGCCGGCGAGGGTGGCCAGGTCCGTCGGCAGCAGCGCTTCGTCGCGGCCTTCGCGCACGAAGGCCAGGCATTGCTCGAGCGCGCCGTCGAGCTCCTCGAGGTCGGCGACCATGGCATCACGGCGCACGGGGTCGCCGGCGTCACCCAGCTCCAGCGCCAAGCGCAGGCGCGCCAGCGGCGTGCGCAGGTCGTGGGAGATGCCGGCGAGCATCAGCTCGCGCTCGCGCGCGACGGCGCGCAGTCGCTCGCCGGCGTTACCGATGGCATCGGCCAGGCGACGCACTTCGCGCGGGCTGCCCTCCAGCCCGGCACCGGTAGGCGCGCCGGCAAGCAGGCCCGGCGCCTGCGCGGCGAGGCGTTCGAGCGGGCGGGTCACCAGGCGTGCGGCCAGTCCGGCGGCGGCGAGCGCGATCAGGGCGGCGAACACGCTGAGCGACAGTGCCGAATCGAGCAGGCGCGAGCGGTAGCTGGGGGTACGCAGCACGATCCAGCGGGCGGGATCGCGCGCGCTGCGAACCCACAATTGGGAATCGGGCGTCTGCGTGGCGACCACCCGCGACGGATCGCCCAGTGCGGTGCCGACCGTGCGTGCCACGGCGGCCAGCGCCGGCGCGATGCGGCGCACACTCGATGCGGGCGGCTGCCCATCGCTTACATGCACGCCGAGCAGGCGCAGCGAGCCGAGTACCCGGCGTGCGGCCGGGTCCTGCGGACGCGACGCCAGTTCGTCGGTGGCCAGCGCCGTGGCGAGCGCGAGGCGGCCGTAGCTGTCGCTCACCACCTGCCGCCCGAAGCGCCGCTGCAAGGCGCTGGACAGTACGAGCGCCAGCAACAGCGCCGCGGCCACCAGCACCAGCACCAGCGCGAAGGTCGATGGCGCGCGCTTCATGCGCGGCCGCCGTCGGGCACGAACACGTAGCCCTCGCCCCACACCGTCTGCAGCCAGCGCGGCTGGCGTGGATCGTCCTCCAGGCAGCGACGCAGGCGCGAGACCATCACGTCGATGCTGCGGTCGAAAGCCTCGTGGTCGCGGCCGCGCGCCAGCGCGATCAGGCGCTCCCGGCTGAGCGTCTGGAACGGATGGGCCACCAGCGCGGCGAGCACGGCGAACTCGCCGCTGGTGAGCCTTACCGTCGCCTCGCCGTCGATTAGCTGGCGCGTGGCCGGATCGAATACGAAACGGCCGAACGAAACCTTTGCCTGCTCGACCTGCGGCGCGCCGACCGCACTGCGCGGGCGCCGGCGCAGCACCGCGCGAATGCGCGCGACCAGCTCGCGCGGGTTGCACGGCTTGGGGAGGTAATCGTCCGCGCCCAGTTCCAGGCCGACGATGCGATCGACCTCGTCGCCCTTGGCGGTGAGCATGATCACCGGGGTGTCCACCCCTTCGGCGCGCAGGCTGCGGCAGAGCTCCAGCCCGTCGGCGTCGGGCAGCATCAGGTCCAGCACGATCAGGTCCACGTGGTGCGCGGCCAGGGCGCGACGCATGCCGGCGGCGTTGGCCGCACCCAACGCGCGCAGGCCCTGCTGCGCGAGGTAGCGCTCCAGCAGGTCGCGCAGGCGCAGGTCGTCGTCGACGACCAGGATGTGGGCCGGGTCCATGGGCGCGGACTATCGCGTGGGTGCGGCCCGGGCGGCAAGCGGGCGGCGGGTGCATTTGTAAACGGATGTTTCCGTGACGGGCGTGGGCAACACCCGCTCACACCGTCATGCGTGCGCGACACACCTGCGGCGCCGCGGCGCGGGCACGATCGCCCCACGTCCAGCCCGGACGCTTCGAACCGAAAAGGAGTCCGCCATGCGCCTGTCGATCGTGTCGCTGGGTCTTGCCTGCCTGCTTGTCGCCCCGCCATCCCCGGCCGACGTGCACCGCCGTGCGGTGGCTCACCACACCGGTGACGGTGGCGCCGTTCGTGCGCACGGAACGCTGGCCGACGGCCCGGAAGGCCGCCGCGCCTGGCACGTCGGTGGTGCCGTGCGTGATGGCGGGGGCAGCCTGGGCCACGCGCGCGCCAGTGGCGTGGCCGGTGCGAACGGCCGCCTCGCGGGCGGCCACCGCGCCACCGCAGGCACCGACGGTACGATCACCCGGCAGGGTGGCGTCGTGGCGCGGGGGACCAACGGTGGAACGGTGCGGGGTGAACGCAGTGTGCAGCGCAACCCGGATGGCTCGGTGCAGGCCGGCCACGCGGTGAACGGGCAGGGCGCCGCGGGCGGCAGCTTCAGCCGAAGCGGCCACCGCACGCGTGGCGCGGACGGCGAACGCATGGCGAGCCATCAGACCCGGGCCAGCGGTGCGCGTGGCAGTTACGAGGGCAGCACCACCCGCGCCGCCGGCACGATCGACCATGCCAGCATGGTCGAAGGGGCCAACGGCAATACCTACGCAGGCCAGACCAGCTACACGCACGGCGAGGGCCTCAGCCACACCGGCACCTGCACCAACGCGCAGGGCCAGACCTCCGACTGCAGGTAACCAGGAGCGGATGCGATGAAACCGACGAAAGCCTTTTTCCGCGCCGGCCTGCTGTCCGTGCTGCTGGCCCCCCTCTGCCTGTCGGCGACGGCCGGCAGCCTGCGCGAGCGGCTGGCCCAGCGCCGTGCCGCGGCCGGCCTGGAAGCCGTGGACACCACCCCGGCAACGCTTCCGCCCGGCGTGCGCGTGCTGCGCGACGTGCCGTATGGCGGCGACCCGGCGCAGCGGATGGACGTCTATCTGCCCTCGCAAGGCGCCGCGCACGCGCCAGTGATCTTCATGGTGCACGGTGGCGGCTGGGCGCGCGGCGACAAGGCGATGCGCAGCGTGGTCGAGAACAAGGTCGCCCGCTGGGTGCCGCGCGGTTTCGTGCTGATCTCCACCAACTACCGCATGCTGCCGGGCACGCGTCCGATCGAGCAGGCGCGCGACGTGGCGCGCGCGCTGGCAGTGGCGCAGGGACGCGCCGCCGGCTGGGGCGCCGACCGCGACCGCTTCATCCTGATGGGCCACTCGGCCGGCGCGCACCTGGTCGGCCTGCTGGCGGCCGAGCCGGAGCTGGCCTTCGACCGTGGCGCGCTGCCATGGCTGGGCACGGTGTCGCTGGACAGTGCCGCGCTCGACGTGGTGGCGATCATGCAGGGCCCGCACCTGCCGCTGTACGACGCGGCCTTCGGCGACGATCCCGCCTACTGGCGCGCAGCCTCGCCGCTGCAGCAGCTCGAGTCCCGTGGCGTACCGTTCCTGGCGGTGTGCTCCACCCGCCGGCAGGAGTCCTGCCCGCAGGCGCGCAACTTCGCGATCAAGGCCAGCAGACTGCGCATGCGCGCGCAGGTGCTGGGCGAGGACCTCACGCACCGGGAGATCAACGAACAACTGGGCACGCCAGGCGGCTACACCACGCAGGTGGAGACCTTCCTCGCCACGCTCGATCCCGTGGTCGCGCGGCGGCTGGACGCGCGCTAGGACTGGGGCGGATAGACCAGGTGATCGCCATCGCGCCTGGCCGCCGGCGTCATCTTCGCAGGCTCCGCGCGTCCGTGGCCGTCGATGTGGCAGGCGGTACGGCCCGCAGCAAGCAGGTAGTCGATGATGATCCGGCGGTGGCAGCGCCACCACAGCACCTCGGCGCACATCAACGTGCAGCGTCGTTGCGAGGAAAGCTCCAGCAACTGCGCCAGACCGGCATGGAAATCCTCGCCCATGGCGTAGTCGGCGTAGCGGCGGAAACTCGCGTTCTGCCAGAAGCCGTTGGGCGAAGAGCCGGCCGCCAGAGTGCGTCCGCGCCGTCCGCCCAGCAGTGCCAGATGCAGGTAGTCGATGTCCAGCGGCCGCAGCGACGCGGCGAGCGCCGGCCCATCGAACTGCGGAAAGCGGCGCGAGCCGGGCTGGCGCCGCACGTCGACGACGCAGTCGATTGCGTTCGCCTGCAGCAGCGCGACGAACGCTTCGAGCGTGTGCGTGGAATGGCCGATGCCGAACACCGGCGGGAGCGGGGCATGCGCTTGCATGGACCGAGCATGCACCCGTGCGTGTGGCTGTCGCGCGATGGCGTCGCGCTTCACGGGACCATCGCCGCGAGTTCCTACGATGGTCTGGCGGGGTCCCCCGTCATTCATCGACCGCCCGCGCCCCATCCCGATGGCGAGAGTTATCCCCATGCACAATCACGACATCCGCGTACTCAATGACCTGATCGAAACCACCATCGACAGCGCCGAAGGCTATGCCGAGGCCGCCCGCGAGACACAGAGCCCGCGCTTCAGCGTGACCTTCCGCACGCGTGCCAGCGAGCGCCGCCTGGTGGCGACGCGCCTGCAGCAGAAGGTGGAGGAGCTGGGCGGCACGCCCGAGGACGACGGCAGCGTGCTGGCCTCCGCACACCGCATGTTCACCAACCTGCGCCGGAGCCTGCACGACGAAACCGCCGTGATCGACGAGGTCGAGCGCGGCGAGGACCACATCAGGCACAAGTTCGAGGATGCGCTGGAGGATGGGGACGTCAGTCCTCCCATCCGTGCGCTGATCGCCGATACGTTCCGCTCGGTGCGCTCGGGCCACGACCAGATGAGCGACCTCAGGCGCGCCGCGCACAAGACGCAATGAGGGTTTGCGCCCTCCCCCGGGGCGGGGCCAACTGTTCTCTATCCCCTCGGGGAGAGGGCCGGGGGCGAGGTGTGCGGCTCTTGCGGTTCGCTTGACTGGAGCGGCGGTGCCTGATCGGAGCGTGGCTCCGATGAGGTTCCCCGCGAGCTCCGCCCTCCTCACCTCAATCCTGTCCCCAGGGGAGAGGAGGCGAACGCCAAGAGCCGTGCCGTGCCCTCAGGCCGCCTTCACCTCGAAGGTCTGGCTTGCCGCCGGCTTGCCGTCGATGGCGATCTCCACCTTGTACTTGCCCGCCGGCCAGTCGTTCGGGTTGCGCAGCTTGAAGGTGGTGGTGGCCGGGCCGTCGGTGGCGATGGTCTGGCTGATCGTCGTCACGTCCTGGCCCTTGCCCTCCAGATAACTGAAGTGCGCGCTCAGGGTGGCGCCAGTGGTGGTGCCGGTGGTCGCGACACTGGCGTAGATCGTGTTCTGGGAAGGGTCGAAAGAGGTCGTCGGCTTGGCGATCTTGTAGCTGGCGGTCACCGACTCGCCCATCTGCACCTGGTCGACCTTGAACACGTGGGTGGCCGCGGGCGTGACGGCGGCGCTGGTGCCGGCTGCCGCCGGCGCGGCGGCCGTGCCGCTGGTGGCCGGGAGCGGCGCGGAGCTGGCGGGTGTCGGCGCGGTGTGCGCCACGGCCGGGGCCGGGACGGTGCTGGCGGCCGGCGGCGTGGTGGCGGCCTGGTCCTCGTGCTTGCCACAGGCGGCGAGCAGCAGCAGTCCGGCCAGGGCCGTGCCGTGCAGGGCGAGCGAGCGAGTCTGGATCTTCATGGCGGGTACCCGTTGCAAGTGTCGAGGGGCCGCAGGGCGGCCACCCGAAAAAGGCTAGCGCCCCCGATCTGAAGCGCCGATTACCGGGCGTGAGCCTGCCTGCTATTGGCGCGCCGCGCGTGGATTGCTGGGCACGGCCGTCGGGTCGGTGCTGCGGAACGGGTTGATATCGAGGCCGCCGCGGCGGGTGTAGCGCGCGTAAACGCTGAGTCGTTCGGGCGCGCAGCGCGCCATCAGGTCGACGAAGATCCGCTCCACGCACTGCTCGTGGAACTCGTTGTGCGTCCGGAAGGACACCAGATAGCGCAACAGCCCCGCGTGGTCGATCGGTGCGCCGCGGTAGGCGATCTGCACACTGCCCCAGTCCGGCTGGCCGGTCACCGGGCAGTTCGAGCGCAGCAGGTGCGAGACCAGGGTTTCCTCCACCGGCCCGGCGTTGTGGTTGGCGCTGAGGTAGCCGGGCTTGGGCGGACCGTAGTCGTCGATCTCGAGCGGCTGGTCGTCGAGCAGTGCGCCGGGCAGGTCGGTGATCGCGTGGCCCGGTGCGGAGGGTGCGCTCAACGTGACCGCGACCGGGGCACCGGCGGCGGCCGACAGATCACGCACCAGAGCGTCGTGCAGGGCGACCGTGTCGATCCGCTCCTGCGAAAAGCCATTGAGATACAGCTTGAACGACTTCGACTCGATGATGTTGGGCGAGTCGGCCGGCACGCGGAATTCGGCCAGCGCCACCTGCGGCTTGCCGCGGGCGTCGAGCCAGGAGAGCTCGTAGGCGTTCCAGATGTCCACGCCGCTGAAGGGCAGCGGATCGATCACGCCGATCTCGATGCGCTTCTGTTCGCGCGGGATCGGGAACAGCAGGGAAGGGTCGTAGCGGTCGGCGTAGACGGTGGCCTTGCCGAGGGGGGAGTGTTCGGGGGTGCTCATGGCGGCAAGTGTAGAGCTTTGCTCCCTCTCCCCTCCGGGGGGAGGGCCGGGGGCGAGGGGTCGCGCTTGCGGGGAGCCGGCTTCCACACTTGCCGACGTCGACAAGCTCGCCCGCGAACCCCGGCCCCTCACCCAAAACCCTCTCCCCGGATTGGAGAGGGCTTCAACGCGGAGGACCTGGCGGTTATGCGTTGATCATCTGCATCGACGGGCCGGCGTAGCGGGCGCCCGCCGCCGCATTCGGCGGAAACACTGCATCGATCGCCGCGCGCTCGGTCGTGGTCAGCCGCACGTCCAGCGCGCCCAGGTTCTCGTCCAGCCGCGAGCGATGGCGGGTGCCGGGGATGGCCAGCACGTCCTCGCCCTGGGCCAGCACCCAGGCCAGCGCCAGTTGCGCCGGCGAGCAGCCCTTGTCGGCAGCCAGCTTCTTCACCTCGTCGACCAGTGCCAGGTTGCGGGCGAAATTCTCGCCCTGGAAGCGCGGATTGTGGCGGCGGAAGTCGTCGGCCGCGAAGTCGTCCGGCGAGCGGATCGTGCCGGTGAGGAAGCCGCGCCCCAGCGGCGAGTAGGCGACCAGGCTGACGCCGAGCCGGCGGCAGGCGGCGAGCATGCCGTTCTCCTCAGGGTCGCGCGTCCACAGCGAGAACTCGCTCTGCAGCGCGGCAATCGGGTGCACCGTGCAGGCGCGCGTCAGGGTCTGGCCGGAGGCCTCGGACAGGCCGAGGTAGCGTACCTTGCCGGCCTTCACCAGCTCGGCCATGGCGCCGACGGTTTCCTCGATCGGCACGCCGGGGTCGACACGGTGCTGGTAGTAGAGGTCGATCGTCTCGATGCCGAGGCGCTTGAGGCTGCCCTCGCAGGAGGCGCGCACATACTCCGGGCGGCCGTTGACGCCACGCGCGGAAGGGTTGGCCGGGTCGCGCACGATGCCGAACTTGGTGGCGACGAAGGCTTGCTCGCGGCGGCCCTTGATGGCGCGGCCGACCAGTTCCTCGTTGGTGTGCGGGCCATACATGTCCGCGGTGTCCAGCAGCGTGACGCCGCGATCGAGTGCGTGCCGGATGGTGGCGATCGACTCGGCGTCGTCGTGGGCGCCGTAGAAGTCGCTCATGCCCATGCAGCCGAGGCCGAGGGCGGAAACGTTGGGGCCGTTGCGGCCGAGGGTACGGGTTTCCATGAGACTGCTCCTGGTGGGGTGGCGAACCTACGCCGTGGAAGGTGTGCGCATCGTGCGCGCCAGCGGCGCTCGGGATAAATGCTCAATAATCGGCAACACCTTTCCAAAAAACACAACAATGGATCGCCTGCATGCCATGCGGCTGTACGCCCGCATCGTCGAACTGGGAAGCTTCACCGCCGCGGCGGACGACCTGGCGCTGCCGCGCGCCACCGTCACCCACGCCATCAAGTCGCTGGAGGCGCGGCTGGGCGCGCAACTGCTGCAGCGGACCACCCGCCGTGTGCGGGTGACCTGCGAGGGCAAGACCTACTACCAGCACTGCGTGCGCCTGCTGGCCGACGTGGACGAGGTGGAAGCCGACTTCCGCGAGGCCGGGCTGGTGCCCCGTGGACGATTGCGCGTGGACCTGTCGGCGGCGCTGGCGCGGCTGCTGGTGGTTCCCGCCTTGCCGGAATTCCTGGCACGCTTCCCGCGGATCGAGCTGGAGCTGGGCACCGGCGACCGCTTCGTCGACCTGGTGCGCGAGGGCGTGGACTGTGCGCTGCGCGTCGGCGAGCCGGGCGACACCGGCATGGTTGGCCGGCGTATCGCCACGCTGCCACAGGTCACCGTGGCCAGCGCCGCTTACGTTCGCCGGCACGGCAGGCCGAAGACGCTGGCCGATCTGCAGACCGGCCACTATGCCGTGCACTGGGCGTCGCCGACCACGCGCCGGCCGGAGCCGCTGGAGTTCGTGGCGGGGCGGCGCCGTCGCGAGCTTCAGCTGCCCGGGCGCATCACGGTGAACGGTGCCGATGCCTACCTCGCCTGCTGCCGCGCGGGGCTGGGGATCGCGCAGTTCTCGCATTACCGCATCGCCGACGAGCTGGCCGATGGGCGCATGTGCGAATTGCTGCCCGACATCCGGCCGCCGGCGTTGCCGATGACGGTGCTCTACCCGCCACAGCGGCAGATGCCGGCGCGGTTGCGGGTGTTCATCGACTGGCTGGTGGAGCAGGCGGCGTCGCGGTTCGGGAGCCGCGGTTCGTAGGGCCGTCTGAAGCCCCCCGCGAGCGCGCTTACATGCGGGGCAGGCCGTGCCGCGGCGTTGCGGTGCCGAACGTCTCCGTCGTCAGGGGCGCGCCCACCGCCGCCAGCACCGCCCGTTGCCCGGCCAGCGGCTGGCGCAGCATCGCATCCTCCAGCCGGGCCAGTTTGCGGAACGGTTCCAGCGCCAGCACGCTCTCCACGAACCCTGCGCTGCGCGGCCATCGCGCCGCATCGATCGTGAATCGGACGAACGCCGCCGTCCTGAACATGCAGGCGATGGCGATGTCGGCGATCGACAGGTCGCCGAACAGCAAGCCCTCGGCGGGCAACTGCGATTCCAGGTAATCGAGCGCACGCGGGATGTGCCGCTCCAGCGTGTCCTGCACGACCGCCTCGTCGGCGGTTTCGCCGAACACGTGGCGGCGGATCGCCTTCTGGTAGAACAGCCGCCAGATCAGCGCGTCGGCCAGCGCGGTATCGGCGTACTCCTCCAGCCAGCGCGCCCGTGCGCGATCGACCGGGTCGGCCGGGTAGAGCGGGGGCTGCGGACGGCTGTCTTCCAGATACTGGCAGATCACCGACGAATCGTTGAAAACGCGCCCGTCCTCGATCAGCACCGGAATGCGGCGCAGTGGGCTCATGCGCTCGAAGTCGTCGTTGCCGACGAATGGCGCGATCGGGTCGATCTCGTAGCGCAGCCCCTTCAGTTCCATGCACACCAGCACCTTGCGCACGTAGGGCGAGACGTAGTTGCCGATCAGGGTGAGGGCCATGCCTGCTCCGGTGGAGGGTAGGAGGAGAGGACGAGCGTGCCGGCACGTCGTCCGCGCCGTCAACGCCCCCCACTAATGGCATGGGTGCCATGACTTTAGGCACGTTACGATCGACCAATCCGCATGTCCTCCAAAGGGGAAACACGATGGCATCGATGATCGGCAGCCCGTGCCTGGCGGGCGCGCTGGCCCTGGCCCTGGTGGCCACCGGCGCAATGGCCCAGGGCCACACGCTGACCAGGGACGACTACGCCCGCGCGGAGCGCTTTCTCGGCAACAACACCGCGCCGCTGGTCGACCATGCGATCGGACGCGTGACCTGGCTGGACGACGGCCACTTCTGGTACGTCGACCACGACGCCAAGGGCGACCACTACCGCGTGATGGACGCGACCACCGGCAAGGTCTCCGACGCGTTCGACCAGCCCCGGCTCGCCGCCGCGCTGGGCAAGGCGCTGGCCAAGCCGGTGAAGGCCGGCAAGCTCGGCATCCGCGAATACGTGGTTGCCGCCGACGGTCGTCTGGACATCCAGCTCAACGGCAAGCACTACCTGTGCGACCTCAAGCCGGCGCAGGGCGAATGCGTGGTCAAGAAGGCCGGCAAGGAACCGGGCGTGCTCTCGCCGGACAAGAAGACCGAAGCCTTCATCCGCGACTGGAACCTGTGGCTGCGCGACGTGGCTACCGGCAAGGAAACCCGGCTGACCACCGACGGCGTGGAGAATTTCGGCTACGCCACCGACAACGCCGGCTGGAAGCACACCGACAACGCCATCCTGGTGTGGTCGCCCGATTCGAAGAAGATCGCCACTTTCCAGCAGGACCAGCGCAAGACCGGCGACATGTACCTGCTCAAGACGCAGATCGGCCATTCCGAACTGGAGCAGTGGAAGGGCCCGCTGGCGGGCGACAAGAACGTGACCATGATCGAGCGCGTCGTCATCGATGTGCCGAGCAAGAAGGTGGTGCGCTTGAAGATGCCGCCCGACCAGCATCGTTCGACCCTTTGCGACGACATCAGCTGCGGCCCTGCCGGTGGCTGGGACGACGTGAAGTGGGCGCCGGACGGCAAGTCGCTGGCCTTCGTCTCCACCTCGCGCTACCACAAGGACGAGTGGCTCCGCATCGCCGATCCGAAGACCGGTGACGTGCGCACGGTGTTCGAGGAGCACGTGCCGACCTACTTCGAAAGTGGCAACGGCCAGGTCAACTGGTTCTACCTGCCCGAGAGCCGGGAGGCGATCTGGTTCTCCGAGCGCAATGACTGGGGCAACCTGTATCTCTACGACCTGGATAACGGCAAGCTCAAGCACGCCATCACCACCGGCGAGGGCAACGTCACCGAGGTGCTCAGGGTCGACCCGAAGACGCGCACCGCGTGGTTCCGCGGCGTCGGCCGCACTCCGGGCGTGAACCCGTACTACCAGCAGTTCTTCAAGGTCGGCCTGGATGGCGGCAAGCCGGTGCTGCTGACGCCGGAGGCGGCCAACCACGAGATCACGCTTTCGCCGGACGGCCACGCCTTCGTCGATACGTATTCGACACCGACCACGCCGCCCGTGACCGTGCTGCGCGACAGCGGCGACGGCCACGTGCTCGCCACCGTCGCCAAGGCCGACATCAGCCGTCTGCGCGCGGCCGGCTGGGTGCCGCCGACCCCGATCACGGTGAAGGCGCGCGATGGCAAGACCGACCTGTACGGCATGCTGTTCAAGCCGACCCGCTTCGACCCGAACAAGAAGTACCCGGTCATCGACTACATCTATCCGGGTCCGCAGACCGGTTCGGTGCGCGGCCGCAACTTCCTTTCCGCGCGCGGCGACAACCAGGCGCTGGCCGAGCTGGGCTTCATCGTGGTGGCGATCGACGGCATGGGCACGCCATGGCGCTCGAAGTCCTTCCACGACACCTGGTACGGCAACATGGGCGACAACACGCTGCCCGACCAGGTCGCCGGCATCAAGGAACTGGGCAAGCGCTACGGCTGGATCGACCTCGACCGCGTCGGCATCTGGGGCCACTCCGGCGGCGGCAACGCCACGGCGGACGCGATGTTCCGCTACCCCGATTTCTTCAAGGTCGGCTGGTCCGAGAGCGGCAACCACGACAACCGCAACTACGAGGACGACTGGGCCGAGAAGTACCAGGGCCCGCTGGTGGTGAACAAGGACGGCACCACCAATTACGACGACCAGGCCAACCAGAACCATGCGGCCAACCTCAAGGGCAAGCTGATGCTGGTGCACGGCACGCTGGACGACAATGTGCCGCCGTCCAACACGCTGCTGGTGGCCGATGCGTTGATCAAGGCGAACAAGGACTTCGACCTGCTGATGATCCCCAACGTGCACCATGGCTATGGCAAAGAGAAGGGTTCCTATGCCATGCGCCGGCGCTGGGACTACTTCGTGCGCAACCTGGCCGGCAACACCCCGCCGAAGGAATACGCGATCACGTTGCCTGAGGACTGAGGCCGATGGTCGCGACCGGACATCCCGGTCGCGACCCCGATCCCTGCAGGAGTGCACCGGTGCGTGACCGCCAACCATTCCGGTCGCGCACACAGGTGCGCTCCTGCTTGCTTTTCGGGTTCTAGGCGACCGCAGTCACCTGCGCGGGCGCCAGGTCGAACAGCGCTGGCACCGGGCCGGTGCAGGCGGGCAGGTCCTCCACGGACATGCCGTCGCGCGCGGCCATCGCGGCGATCGCGCCGGCCACCTCGTGCAGCAGCGCCAGGTTGGTGTTCAGGCGCGACCTTATGCCGGCGTCGTCCAGTGTGTCGCGCAGGCCGCGGTTCAATTCCACCAGCCAGGGGGCCCGGCACTGATCGAGCAGGCCGGCTGAACTGCCAGGGCCGGCGCACGCGTGCCAGCGGCCGAAGAACGCCTGCATCCGCTCGTTCAACTGCTGCGCGACAGCCAGTTGCGGAGCCAGTTCGGCGAACAGCGTCGCATCGCCCAGCCGTTTCTGGAAGAACAGCTGGCACAGCACGCCCCAGTAATAGCTGTAGTCCCAGGCCACCTTGGCGGGCATCACGACGGGATCGCCGAACAACGGGTACTGGCCACGGTAGAGGGCCAGGGTGCTCTCGTAGAAGGAGAAGTACAGCCGCTGGTAGAGCCGCACGTAGGAGGCCAGTGGCGCGCCGGCACGGTCCTGTGCGACCAGCATGCAGATGTAGGTGTTGGCGATCGCGATGAAATCGCCGCCGGGCGAGTAGAAGGGATCGAGGAACAGGCCGGCCTCGCCGGTCAGCGCCCAGCGGTCGGCGCTGAACACCTGGGCACAGCCGTAGGAACAGCCGCGCAGGAAGCGGAAATCCATCAGCGTATCCGCGCAGCGTTCGACCGCCCGCGAGAGCGCCGGTTGGTGGCGTGCGAGCCAGGCCCGGGCGCGGGCGAAATCCTGGAAAGACTCCAGCGGATGGATGGCCTCGTCGGCCACGATACCGATCGAGTGAGCACCGCTGGAGAGCGGGATCAGCCAGACCCAGTAGCCGACGCCGCACAGATGGTTGGTGGAGCGCCAGCGCTCCGGCGGCTCGCACCGATCGTGCCAGGCGGCGTTGTCGCGACACCATTCGTCCAGCACCAGGCGTTCGTCCAGCCGGAACCAGGCGGCGTTCACGTGATGGCCGTTGTCCCGGGTCAGTTCGAGGCGGTGGCGCAGCAGGCCGGCGCGGCCGGAAGCGTCGAGCAGCCAGCGGCAAGCGAGGGTGTGCTCGCCGGCCTCGTCGCTGTAACGGGCGCGATGGAGTTCCCCGCCCCGGCCGAGTTCGAACCCGCGCACGCGCGCGCCATCCCGAAAGTCGATCCCGCGCCGCCGGGCCTCTTCGCCCAGGAAGTTCTCGAACAGGCCGCGGTCGATCTGGTAACTGGGCGTGGGCAGTACGCGGCTCACGCCGAGCTCCGTGCACTGGTCCAGGCGGTCCTGGCCTTCGCTGAAAAACATGCGCAGCCCGAATTTGCGCAGATGGGCCTGCTGCAGGTGCTCGTGCAGGCCCAGCACCTGTTCGAAGTAGTGGGCGGCTATCTCCACGGTCGATTCGCCCACCTTGTGCGCGGCCAGCGGGAGCGGGTGCCGCTGGCGTTCGAGCACCACGATGTCCATGTCCGGGAACTCGCCGCGTAGCTGCAGGGCCAGGCACAGCCCGGCCAGACCGCCGCCGAGAATCACTGCATCATGCGTTGTGTGGGCGTCCGCCATGCCGCTCTCCTCCGACTGATCGGTCGATGGTGCCTCGGATGCGGCGCGCGTGCATCCCATCAAGGCCGCCGTGTCCCCACGGCAGTTCGCTCAACGGGTAGCGCGCGCCGGCTCGCCCGCCTCGATCGCCAGCAACCCCTCGTCGTCGATGACGAGGGGTGGCGTGTCGTGCGAGCGGCGATAACTGTCGACGATGCGGCCGTAATGGACGACACGGCCGAAGGTGTAGGTGGTGATGCGCACCACGTCGCGCACCGGGCTGAAGTGGCTCAGCCGGAACTCGCCGTGGTAGCGCGAGGCAATCGGCACCGACACCACGCCGAGGCCCTTGTCGCGGCAGGCGGCAATCAGGATCGCCGCCTCGAAGACGAAATTTTCTGCGGGCAGGTCGACCAGTTCCAGCGCCGCGCGTGGATACCAGCGCTGGCCGCTCTGCGTATCGGCGACCGGCAGGCCGCAGCCCCAGGAAATGCCCCAGTCGGCCACCGCGTTGGCGCGGCGGCGGCTCCTGGGCTGTTGTTCGCGCTCGAGCAGGCGCGCGCCGATCACGATGTGGTCCGGATAGCGTTGCGCCGCCGCGACGATACGCGGGATGTCGCTGGCCAGGTGCTGGCCATCGCCGTCCATCGTCACCACCGCATCGAACCCCTGCTTCAGCGCCTCGCGGAAACCGTGCCGCAGCGCCTCGCCCTTGCCGCGCCGCTGCGCGTGGCGCAGCAGGGTGACCGGTAGTGCACCGACGATCTCCGGGGTGCGGTCGTCCGAGCCGTCATCCACCACGATCACCGGCACGCTCAGCGCCAGGGCCGATTGCACCACCTGCTGGATCGCCGCCTCCTCGTTGAGGCAGGGGATCAGCACGCACCAGCGCGGCGGATTGGGTTTCACGCACATTCCTCCAAACGGACATCCATGGCGAGCGAGCGGGCGGCCATCAGCCGGCAGCGACCCGCGCCCTGCGCGAGCAGTGCCAGCAGCGGCAGCGCCACGGCCGCGGGGCTGCGGGCAATCCACTCGGCCGGCACCGGCGACGCGACCGGTGCGTCGGGGATGCTACCGGGGCAAAGGTGCAGAACAAGTCGGCCCAGCGTGGAGGGACCGGGCTGGGGGCTCAGCACCAGCGCGCAGCCAAACGGCGCGGGACTGTCCGTCACCTCGGCCAGCGGACCGTTGCCGGCGGTGTCGCTGCATACCAGCAGCACCGGCCGCGCGTCGGCCAGCGCGAGACTCGCCGCCTCGAGCAGCCCGGCACCGAAGCTCGCGCGCTGCGCGCACACCGCGTTGGACGGAGCGTGGCAGCCGGTGGCGATGGTCCAGTAGCCGGCTGGCGCGTTGTGCACGGAATTGTGGAAGCGCGTGGGCGAGAGCTCGGACGGCGCACTGGCCAGGACCGCGCACATGTAATCCATGATCGCCTGGTCCCCATGCGAGGACGTGAAGACGCAGGGCATGGCGGCGGCCTCGCGGCCGCTCATCGCGACCGCCTGGGCCGCCACTTCCACCGCCAGCAACACGCTCTCCGGCGCGCGGCGACGCTCGCCGGCGGGCAACACGGTGGCCGCCGGCCGGGGAGGCGGCGGCGTCGGCACCTCTCCCATCAAGGCGGCGCGCAGGGCGTCGAAGTCGGCAAGTTGCGGCGACCACACGCCGATACCCTCGACGTACACCGTCAGCGCGCTCATGCGCTCCGCTCCCCACGGGCAAAGGCCAGGCAGGCGTTGTTGCCGCCGAAGCCGAACGAGTTGCTGAGCGCCACCTGGACCGGGCGCGCCTCGTTCGACCAGGCGAACTGCGGGCCGCAGCCCGGATCGGGGTCGTCGGCTCCGAGGTTGCCGGGGACCAGGTCGTGTTCGATCGCCAGCAACGTGACGACCGCCTCCAGAATGCCGGCGGCGCCCAGCGTGTGACCGGTGAATCCCTTGGTACTGCTGGCCCGCGTCGACGGCGGGAAGGCGCGGGCGATCAGCGCGGCTTCCACCTCGTCGTTCTTCAGGCTGGCGGTGCCGTGCAGGTTGATGTAGTCGACCTGCGAGGGCGTGAGTCCTGCGCGCGCCAGCGCATCGCGCAGCGCCAGTTCGGCACCCAGGCCCTCCGGATGGGGCGTGGACATGTGATGGGCGTCGCTGGCCTCGCCGTAGCCGAGCAGGCGTGGCGCACGCGGCGCCGCGTCGGTCCGTTCGAGCAGGGCGAAGCCGGCGGCCTCGCCGATCGAGATGCCGCTGCGCGCGCGGTCGAACGGACGGCATGGCGCGCGCGAAACCAGTTCCAGCGCGTTGAAGCCGAACAACACGCTCTCGCACAAGGTATCGACCCCTCCGACCAGCGCGGCATCGACCACGCCCAGCCGGATCAGCCGTTCCGCGCTGGCGAACACCTTGGCACTGGAGGAGCAGGCGGTGGAGATGGTCAGGCACGGCCCCTCCAGCGCCAGCGCTTCGGCCAGGAAGGCGGCCAGCGAGTGCGGTGCATGGATCGGCGGGCGCAGCATGTCGTCGGGAAAACCACCATCGGGATCGAGCCGGCGGTAGGCCTCCTCGGTCGCGCCGATGCTGGCGGTGGAGGTACCCATCAGCAGCGCCACGCGGGTCGCGCCGTAGCGCTCGCGCGCGGCGCGCACGGCGTCGACGAGGCCGTCCTGGTTCAGGCCCAGCCAGGCGAGCCGGTTGTTGCGGCATTCCCACGAGTCCAGCGGGGCGGGCAACGGGGCTTGTTCGACGCCGTCGACCCGGCCCACCCAGCACTCCAGCGGCGCCAGGCTGAAGTCGTTGGCGCGCAGGCCGCTGCGAGCGGCCTCGAGGGCGCGGCGGTGGGCCTCCCGGCCGCGGCCGAGGGCGGAAGTGGCGGTGTAGGCGCTGATCGCCAGGGGAGCAATGGGTTGCAACATCGAATCAGCCTAGCGGCGGGTCGTGGGCTTGCCTAGCCTTGGCTTCCGTTGACCGGGCCCTTGTTCATGCTTCCGGGGGCAAAGCCGGCTCCTGCGCTAGCGCCGGTTTCCGGCAGCCCACGATTGCAGCCGTGCAATCGGCTGCGCACACTGCACCGTCCGTTGCCTGCCGATTCGCCGTGCCGTCGTCCTCCACCCAACGCAATCCATGGCGTTACCTGCGCGATGCCGACGTGCTGCATGCGGCCGTGGTGACGCTGCTCGCGGTCGTGCTGAGTGCGGGCATCGTCTGGCTGGGCTACGTGGTGCACGTGTGGCGGATTGCGCGGCGTGCGCCGACCACGCTGCGGGGGCGGTGGGTCGTGCTGGTGTTCGGGCGACAGCTGGTCGCTGACGCGCCCGGCGCCGACTACCGCGGGCGGCTGGCCCGCGCGCTCGCGCTGCTGCGGGAGAAGACGGCCGGGCGGGTGCTGTTGCTCGGAGGACGCAGCGGTGGTGCGCGAAGCGAGGCCGAGGCCGGCCATGCGTGGTTGCAGGGGCAGGGGCTGCCGGCCGACGCCCACGTCGAGCTGGAGCAGGAATCGGTCGACTCGCTGGAGAACCTGCGCCATGCGCGCGGCCTGCTGCAGGGCGGCGACCGGGCCGAAGTGCTGCCCCCGGTCGCGCTGCTGACCAGTCGCTACCACCTGGCGCGCTGCCTGCTGCTGGCGCGGCGACTGGGCTTCGATGGCCATGCCGTGGCGGCCGAAGAGGGCCTGCCGCGCACGCCGCGCTACCTCGCCCTGCTGCTGATGGAAGCGACCTACCTGATGTGGATCGACCTGGGCATGCGCTGGGCGCGGCTGATCGGCCACCGCCGCATGGCCGCGCGGATCAGCTGACGCGGCTTGTGCCGCCGCATCGTGCGCGGCAGACTCGCCGCGCCGCGCTCCGCGGCGTATCCAGAGACAGGGGAAGTCCCGATGTTCCGCTCCCGATTCCTGTTGGTCCTGCTGCTTCCGCTCCTGCTGCTGACGATGGCTTTCCGCCAGTCGCCGCTGGTCGATCCCGCGCCGATCGCGGTGCCCACGGGCATGAACCAGGTGCAGGTCGGCAAGGCGGTCAAGGCCGCGCTGCTCGGCCGTGGCTGGACCGTCACCGACGAGCAGGCCGGCAACACCAGCGCCCAGCTCAGCCGCGACGAATGGGTCGCCAAGATCCGCGTCGACTTCGACACCAGTCACGCGCAGATCCGTTACGTCGACAGCAAGAACCTCAAGTACGAGGTCAAGCGCGACGGCACGCGCCTGATCCACTCCAACTACATGGGCTGGATGCAGTACCTCTCCGGCGACATCGGCCGCAACCTCGAACTGATCTCCGCCACGGCGAGCTGATCGCTCAAGCGCCCGCGTCGACGCGCCACAGTGCCGGTGCGGGCCCGCTTGCTAAGCTCTGCGGCACTCCCCCGCACCGGTCCTTTCGATGAGCCAGCAAGCCGACCAGGCCGAAACCTTCCTGCAGGACGTCCAGGACCGCATCTGTAGCGCGATCGAGCGACTGGACGGCGGCGCGCGCTTCGCCGAGGACCGCTGGACCCGCGAGGCCGGCGGCGGCGGCCGCACCCGCGTACTGCGCGACGGGGCCCTGTTCGAGCAGGCGGGGGTGAACTTCTCCCGCGTGCATGGCCACACCCTGCCACCCAGCGCCACCGCGCACCGGCCGGAGCTGGCCGGCGGCAGCTTCATCGCCACCGGCGTGTCGCTGGTGCTGCATCCCAGGAATCCGTACGTGCCGACCACGCACGCCAACGTGCGCTACTTCGAGGCCAGCAAGCCGGGGGTCGAGCCGGTGTGGTGGTTCGGCGGCGGCTTCGACCTGACTCCGTTCTATCCCTTCGACGAGGACGTGAGGCACTGGCACACGGTCGCGCGCGACCTGTGTGCGCCTTACGGCGACGACGTCTACCTGCGCTACAAGCGCTGGTGCGACGACTACTTCTACCTCAAGCATCGCGATGAGACGCGCGGCGTGGGCGGGCTGTTCTATGACGACCTCAACGAGGGCGGCTTCGAGCGCTGCTTCGCCTTCACCCGCGACGTGGCGCAGGGTTTCCTGGACGCCTATCTGCCGATTGCCGAGCGCCGACGCGACATGCCCTATGGCGAGCGCGAGCGCGAGTTCCAGCTGTACCGGCGTGGCCGCTACGTGGAGTTCAACCTGGTCTATGACCGGGGCACGCTGTTCGGCCTGCAGTCCGGCGGGCGCACCGAGTCGATCCTGATGAGCCTGCCGCCGCGGCTGCGCTACGAGTATGGCTACGTGCCGGAACCGGGTTCGCCGGAGGCGCGCCTGCAGGATTACCTCAAGCCGCGCGACTGGCTGTAGGGACTCCCCTGGCGCGACCACGGGGGGCGGTGGTCGCGCACGGGTGCGGTTCTACGAGACCCTTATGGCCGGTCGCCGCTGAACTTCACCGGCGTGGCGCCCTTCACCGGGCCGATCTGTGCGCTGTCGCTGACCTGCAGAACCACCTCGCGGCGGAAGTCCAGCGTGCCCTGCACCACCGCGTGCGGGCCGATCACGATGTGCGGCGTACGACTGTGGTTGAACCAGCCGCCGTTGGGCTTCTCCACCAGGAGGCCTCCCTCGACGTGCGAGCCGGCGCCGATGTCGATGTCGCCGGCCACGGTCTCCAGCCCGCCGCCCACGTGGGCCGCATCCAGTTCGATACGGCCATTGACGTTGGACACGTGGCCGCTCACGTCTGCGCCTCTCGCCAGCTCGATGTGCCCGTTGACCGCTTCGATCTCGCCGTTGACCTTGGCGCCGGCCTCCAACTCGATGCCACCGTTGACCGTATTGACCGTGCCGATCGTCGACCGCTCGCCCAGCGTGATGCCGCCGTTGACCGTGTCGGCCTTGCGTGCGCTGGCGCCGGCGGCTAGCGAGATGTCGCCGTTGACGGTGCTGAGCTCGCCGGCGCTCTGGCCGGCGTCGATGCGGATGTCACCGTTGATCTTGTCGACGTCGTTGTCCGAGGCGACCGCCGCCAGCGGCAGGGCCAGGGCGAGGGCGATGAGCAGATGGCGCATGGTGGTGCTCCTTCGTGGGAATGGACATCTGATGCGGGGCAGGCCGTCGCGGTTTAGCGTGACCTTCGGCAGGGGCGCATTTGACGCCGCAGCGGGGCAGCCCCACCATTTCCGGTTTTCCGCGCCAGGTGTCCTACCATGCACAAGCTCGTCCTGATCCGCCATGGCCAGTCCCAGTGGAACCTCGACAACCGCTTCAGCGGCTGGGCCGACGTCGACCTGACCGAGCAGGGCATGGCCGAGGCAAGGGAAGCCGGCCGGCTGCTGGTGGAAGCCGGCTACACCTTCGACGTGGCGCACACCTCGGTGCTCAAGCGCGCGGTGCGCACGCTGTGGGGCGTGCTCGACGCGATGGACCTGATGTGGATCCCGGTGGTCACCGACTGGCGCTTGAACGAGCGCCACTACGGTGGCCTGACCGGACTCAACAAGGCCGAGACGGCGGCGAAGTACGGCGAGGACCAGGTCAAGATCTGGCGCCGCAGCTACGATATCCCGCCGCCGCCGCTGGAGCGGGCCGACAACCCGTCGCTGCGTGACCCCCGCTACGCCCTGCTCGATCCCTCGATGATCCCGGACACCGAGTGCTTGAAGGACACCGTCGCCCGCGTGCTGCCCTACTGGCACGACGTGCTGGCGCCGGCGGTAGCCTCCGGCCAGCGCGTGCTGGTGGCCGCGCACGGCAATTCCCTGCGCGCGCTGATCAAGTACCTGGACCATGTCTCCGACGAGGCGATCGTCGAGATGAACGTGCCCAATGGCGTGCCGCTGGTCTATGAGTTCGACGATCAGATGAAGCCGCTGCGCAGCTACTACCTGGGTGACGCGGAGGCGATCGCGGCGAAGATGGCCGCCGTGGCGAACCAGGGCAAGGCGAAGTAGGGATCTTCCGCAAGGTTTTCCCCCTACGCCCGCGGGCTTGGCTCCGCGGGACGAGCCACGCGGAGCGGCCGCTGCGACAGGTGCCGACGGCAGCGGCGATCGATCGCGGACCGTTTCGCCGTCCGCGGGCGGGCCCAACGGGCGGATAAGAGCCATCTGGCCGGGCGGGCGACTTCGGCCGACCCTCGTCGCGGTAGGCCGGTGGGCCGCCCTGCGCGCAGCTAGAGGGCGTCGTTGTCCAGCTCGCCGGTGCGGATGCGGATGACCTGCTCCAACGGGCTGACGAAGATCTTGCCGTCGCCGATCTTGCCGGTACGGGCCGATTGCTGGATCGCCTCGATCACCCGTTCGAGCTGGTCGTCGGCCACCGCCACCTCCAGCTTGATCTTGGGCAGGAAATCGACCACGTACTCGGCGCCGCGATAAAGCTCGGTATGTCCCTTCTGCCGGCCGAAGCCCTTGACCTCGGTCACCGTGATGCCCTGGACGCCCGCCTCGGCCAATGCCTCGCGCACGTCGTCCAGCTTGAACGGCTTGATGACCGCCACGACCAGCTTCATGGATGCTCCTCGCTCGCTTTTCCTCTCGTCCGCATCATTGTGCCTGCCGCTTCGCGACCTGTCGCCCCGGTGGGTCGTGTAGGACAATCCCTACATTCCCTGGCGGAGCCGGCCGATGGCGCACTTGTGTTCACGTTACCTAGACTTCCTTCCGACCCGCTTGAGGCGCCGTCCATGATGGATCGGCAGGAAATCGACCGAATTGCCCTGCGACTTGTGTCGCTGGTACCGCCAGGGTTGGCACAGGCGCAGCAGGATTTGCGAACCAACTTCCACGATGTCCTGATGCAAGGATTGCGTCGCCTCGAACTGGTCACCCGCGAGGAGTTCGAAGTCCAGAGTCAACTGCTGGCGCGCACCCGCGCCAAGGTCGACGAACTGGAAAAGCGCGTCGCCGAACTGGAGGCCGACGCGGCTACCCGCGGACTCTAGCGCCAGCTCCCGGGAGCCGCCCCCGATCCGTCACCCTCACCCCGAGAGCGATCGGGGGCGGTTATTTTTTTGCCTGACGTCGATGGGGTCGCGTTCCACCATGCATTCTGGCGACTCCATGCCTCTCGGCCGGTACGCCCCGCGTGCATCGTCCGCGAGCGCGCCGCCGGCCTCCCTCGGGGGCGCCAGGCGGGACCTGCCAACCGTGTTTCTCCAGCCGTTGCGGTCAGGGACGACCGCGCACTGGCCGGGCCGGGTGGTGCCGTGAGCCTGGCCGTCACCTTGAGCCGCGCCCAGGAAGGCGTCGCCGCGCCGCAGGTGATGGTCGAGGTGCATCTTTCCGGCGGTTTGCCGGGCACGCACATCGTTGGCCTGCCGGAAGCGGCGGTGCGCGAGGCGCGCGACCGCGTGCGCGTGGCGATCCAGAGCGCCGCGTTCGAGTATCCCAACCGCAAGGTCACCGTGAACCTGGCGCCGGCCGAGTTGCCCAAGGATGGTGGCCGCTTCGACCTGGCCATCGCGCTGGGCATCCTGGCGGCGGGGGGGCAGGTGCCGCGCGAGAAACTGGACGAATGCGAGTTCCTCGGCGAACTGGCGTTGTCGGGCGACCTGCGCGGCGTTTCCGGCGTGTTGCCCGCGCTGCTACGCGCGCGGGCGCGCGGGCGACGCGTGGTGGTGCCGCGAGCGAATGCCGCGGAGGCGGCGCTGGTGCCGGAAGCCGACGTGCTGGTGGCCGATACCCTGGCCGACGTCTGCAGCTGGCTGCGCGACGCGGGGGAACTGGCGCTGCCGGGCCAGGCGGACAACGGCCAGACTATTGCCCCGGGCGCGCCCGACCTGGTCGACGTGCGTGGCCAGTTGCAGGCCCGGCGCGCGCTGGAAATCGCGGCCGCGGGCGGCCATCACCTGCTGCTGATCGGCCCGCCCGGCACCGGCAAGACCATGCTCGCCGAGCGCCTGCCCGGCATCCTGCCGCCGCTGGGGGAAACCGAAGCGCTGGAAACCTGCGCCGTGCTGTCGGTCGCCGGGCAACGCGTGGACCCGGCGCGCTGGCGCCAGCGCCCCTTCCGCGCGCCGCACCACACTGCCTCCGCGGTGGCGCTGGTCGGCGGCGGATCGCATCCGCGGCCTGGGGAGATCTCGCTGGCGCACAACGGCGTGCTGTTTCTCGATGAGTTCCCCGAGTTCAGCCGGCACGTGCTCGAAGTGCTGCGTGAGCCACTGGAGTCCGGTCAGATCCTGGTCTCGCGCGCCGCGCGACAGTCGACCTTTCCCGCCCAGTTCCAGTTGGTCGCGGCGATGAATCCATGCCCTTGCGGCTATGCCGGCGACGCGCGCGAGCGTTGCCGCTGCACGCCCGACCAGATCCAGCGCTACCGCGGCCGAATTTCCGGCCCGCTGCTGGATCGCATCGACCTCTGCGTGGAAGTGCCGCGCGTGCCGCTGGCCGAACTGGGCGCGCCGCGCAGCGCGTACGACGAGGATTCGGCCACCGTGCGCGCACGCGTGGTGCAGGCGCGGGACCGTGCGCTGGCCCGCGCGGGCCGGGCGAACGCCGAGATCAACACGCGCGAACTGGAGCGCGACTGCGCGCTGGGCGAGGCCGAGCGACGCTGGTTCGAGGCGGCGCTGGAGCGGCTGGGACTGTCGGCGCGGGCCTACCACCGCATTCTGCGCGTGGCGCGGTCGATCGCCGATCTTGACGGCGGCGCGGCCTTGCTGGACCGGGCGCATTTGGCCGAAGCCCTGCAGTACCGCCGTTTCTGACATTTCTGAACTCGCGGGTATTGACTTCCCGGGGGTGCCGGCTAATATCTGCACTCGCCGGTACTTAAATGCTGCCGGCCCCGCCGCCCCGGTATCGGTACCCCCTCCCCCCCGCCCGATACCGGGGCTGGCCTCTTCCTCTCCCTGGCGAAGTTCCGAAGGTACGAGCGATCCTGCGCAGAAGGGATCCGGTGGACCGAGCCGCAAGCGCTGGCCACGAGCCAGGCCGTTGCCCGCACAGGGAGCACCCACCGGCACGTGCTTTCGAATTGGCCGGAACTCTCGGGCAGAATGGGGCGCCCCGGAAAGCGAAGGACGGCCGATGACGCTCCCCCCCGGGCTGATGCTGGCGTGCATGCTGGGTATCGGCTTTCTCGCGCAATGGCTGGCCTGGCGGGTGAAGCTGCCGGCGATCCTGTTCCTGCTGCTGGCCGGCATCGTGCTGGGGCCGGCGACCGGTGTGTTCCAGCCGGACGCGATGCTGGGCAAGCTGCTGTTTCCGCTGGTCTCGCTGGCGGTGGCGCTGATCCTGTTCGAAGGCAGCATGACGCTGCGTTTCCACGAACTGCCGGGGATCGGCCGGGCGGTGCGCGGCCTGGTCAGCTACGGCGCCATTGCCGCATTGCTCCTGCTGGCCTTGTCGGTACATCTCATTGCGGGCCTGGGCTGGGATGTGGCGTTGCTGTTCGGTGCGCTGACCTGCGTGACCGGTCCGACGGTGATCGCGCCGATGCTGCGCACGCTGCGGCCCAACGCGCGCATCGCCAACACGCTGCGCTGGGAAGGCATCGTGATCGATCCGCTGGGGGCGCTGTTCGCGGTACTGATCTACGAAGCGATCGTCTCGCACCAGGAGGGCCACACGGTCGGCGTGTTCCTGGGAACGATCGGCTGCGGCGCGATCCTCGGCGCGCTGGCGGCGTGGGCGCTGGCCTGGCTGCTCCGGCGACAACTGATCCCCGAGTACCTGCAGAACTTCGGCGTGCTCGCGATGGTGCTGCTGGCCTTCAGCCTGTCCAACACGATCGCGCACGAATCGGGCCTGCTGGCCGTGACCATCATGGGTATCGCACTGGGCAATATCCGCAACGTGCACATCGACGACATCCTCGACTTCAAGGAAAACCTGACCACCTTGCTGGTCTCCAGCCTGTTCATCCTGCTGGCGGCGCGACTGCAGTGGCCGCTGCCGGACGGCATGCTGTGGGCCGGCATCGCGGTGTTCCTGATCGCGCAGTTCGTCGTGCGGCCGGTCACGGTAGCCTTCGCGAGCGTAGGCAGTTCGCTCAGCTGGCGCGAGCGCGCGTTGATCGCCTGGGTGGCGCCGCGCGGCATCGTGGCGGCCTCGGTGTCCGCGTTGTTCGCGCTGCGCCTGCAGGAACTGGGCGTGGCCGGCGCCGAGGCGATGGTGCCGCTGGTGTTCATCCTGATCATTGGCACGGTGGTCCTGCAGAGCGCGACCGCGCGGCCGCTGGCGCGCTGGCTGGGCGTGGCGGAGCCCGAGCCGCGCGGGGTGCTGATCTACGGCTCCGACGAGGTGGCGCGCGCGGTCGGCAAGGCGCTGGCCGACGCCGGCTTCCGCGTGGTGCTGGCGGACGATGCCTGGGACGGCATTCGTCATGCACGGATGGAGGGTCTCGCAACCTTCTTCGGCAACCCGGCCTCGCCGCATGCCGAGCGCAACCTCGATCTCACCGGGCTGGGCCGGCTGCTGGCCATGTCGACCCATCGCGAGCGCAACTCGCTGGCCTGCGTGCACTATCGTCGCGAGTTCGGGCGCGAGAAGGTGTACCGCTTGCGCAACCTCGCGCCACACGAGGCGACCGACCGTGCGGCCATCGCCGGCAATCTGCTGGCGCCGCCGTTGTTCGGCGAAGAGATGACGCATGCGCGCTTCGCCGAGTTGCTGGCGGACGGATGGCGGATCAAGTCGACCCGCCTGAGCCAGACGTTTGGCTGGAGCGACTTCATCGAACGCAACGGCGCGCAACTGGTGTTGCTGTTCGGGGTGGACGAAAAGGGAAACCTGCGGGTGGCGTCGGCCAAGCGGCTGCTGGAGCCGAAGGCCGGGTGGCTGGCGATTGCGCTGACGCCACCGGCACCGCCGGAACCGGCGACGGAGCGGGGATAGGGGCGGGGCTCCGCGCCAGCCCTTGACCCCTCGCCCCCAGCCCCTCCCCGAGGGGAGGGGGCGCCCGTGCGGCGATCAGGCCGCCGAGGCGCGCTGGAACTGCGCTTCCTCGGTCGAGCCTTTCAGCGCGACGGTGGAGGACTGGCCCTGCTGGATCGCCTGGGTGACCTGGTCGAAGTAGCCGGTACCGACCTCGCGCTGGTGCTTGACCGCGGTGAAGCCCCGCTCGGCGGCGGCGAACTCCCTTTCCTGCAGATCGACGAACGCACTCATCTGCCGTCGCGCATAGCCGTGCGCGAGTTCGAACATGCCGTAGTTGAGGCTGTGGAAGCCGGCCAGCGTGATGAACTGGAACTTGTAGCCCATTGCGCCCAGCTCGCGCTGGAACTTTGCGATGGTGGCGTCGTCCAGGTTCTTGCGCCAGTTGAAGCTGGGCGAGCAGTTGTAGGCCAGCAGCTTGTCCGGGTATTTGCCGCGGATCGCCTCGGCGAAACGGCGCGCGTCATCGAGGTTCGGCTTGCTGGTTTCGCACCAGACCAGGTCCGCATACGGCGCGTAGGCCAGGCCGCGGCTGATCGCCTGGTCCAGGCCCGGCTTGACGCGGAAGAAGCCTTCGACCGTGCGCTCGCCGGTGAGGAACGGCTTGTCGTTGTCGTCGACGTCGGAGGTGAGCAGGTCGGCCGCGTCGGCGTCGGTGCGCGCCACCAGCAGCGTCGGCACGCCGCAGACGTCGGCGGCCAGGCGCGCGGCGGTCAGCTTGTCGATCGCCTCGCGGGTGGGAACCAGCACCTTGCCGCCCATGTGGCCGCACTTCTTCACCGCCGCCAGCTGGTCCTCGAAGTGCACGCCGGCGGCGCCCGCCTCGATCATGGCTTTCATCAGCTCGAACGCGTTGAGCACGCCACCGAAGCCGGCTTCGGCATCCGCCACGATCGGCGCCAGCCAGTCGATCTCGTCGCTGCCCTCGGCGTGGTGCAGCTGGTCGGCGCGCAGCAGAGCGTTGTTGATGCGCTTGACCACCTGCGGCACCGAGTTGGCCGGATAGAGCGACTGATCGGGATACATCTCGCCCGCCAGGTTGGCATCGGCGGCGACCTGCCAGCCGGAGAGGTAGATGGCCTTGAGGCCCGCCTTGACCTGCTGCATCGCCTGGTTGCCGGTCAGCGCGCCGAGCGCGTTGACGAAGTCCTCCTTGTGCAGCAGGTGCCACAGCTTCTCGGCGCCGTGGCGGGCCAGCGAATGCTCGATCGGCACCGTGCCGCGCAGGCGCGCGACGTCCTCGGCGCCGTAGTTGCGACGCACGCCGGCCCAGCGCGGGTTGTTGGTCCAGTCCAGGCTGATCTGTTCGGCGGTCGGGAGATTGTTTTTCATGGGTCTCTGGGCTCCGTGAGGGGTTCTCGCAGGAGCGCACCCCGTACGCGACCCGGATGCATGGCGGTCGCGCACAGGTGCGGTCGTGCGAAGGCGGCGGTCAGGCCAGTTGCGCGTAGGCGGGCAGGGTGAGGAAGGTGCCGAGCTGGTCGGCGTGGGTCAGTTCGCCGAGCAGGCGGGCGGCGTCTTCCGCGCGGTGGGCGCCCGGGTACGTGCTTTCGCGCAGGCGATGCGTATGCGCGGCGAGCGCCTGGTCGAACAGCGCCATGTCGATCGGAGCGCCGTCCGGGAACTCCAGCGGCACGCACTCGGAGATCACGTCGCCGGCGTAGTGCAGCCACTGCCACAGCTGCGCGCGGGCGATCTCGGCGGTGGCCGCGTCTTCCATCAGGTGGTGGATCGGCACGCAGCCCAGGCCGTCGAGCCAGGCGGCGGTGTAACGGAGCGCCACCTCGACGTTGTTGTCGAAGCCGGCGCGTGTGATCGTGCCGCAGGCGGGAGCCAGCAGCTGCTCGCGGCTGACGTGGACGTCCTCGCGCAGCACGTGCAGCTGGTTGGGTTCGGGCATGCGGCGGTCGAAGATCTCCTGCGCCACCGGGACCAGCGCCGGATGCGCGACCCAGGTGCCGTCGTGGCCGGCATGCACCTCGCGCAGCTTGTCCGCGCGGACCTTTTCCAGCGCTGCCTCGTTCGCCGCGTCGTCGCCCTTGATCGGGATCTGCGCGGCCATTCCGCCCATGGCGAACGCGCCGCGGCGATGGCAGGTCCTGATCAGCAGTTCGGAATACGCCTTGAGGAACGGCACGGTCATCTGCACCTGGCCGCGCTCGGGCAGCAGACGGTCGTGGTGGCCGCGCAGGGTCTTGAGGTAGGAGAAGATGTAGTCCCAGCGGCCGCAGTTGAGGCCGACCACGCGTTCGCGTAGCGCATGCAGGATCTCGTCCATCTGGAATGCGGCGGGCAGCGTCTCGATCAGCACCGTCGCCTTCATGCAGCCGCGCGGCAGGGCGAGCTGGCCCTCGGCATGGGCCATCACCTGGTCCCACAGCGCGGCCTCTTCCATCGCCTCGAGCTTGGGCAGGTAGAAGTACGGGCCGCGGTCGCGCGCCTGCAGCGCGCGGGCGTTGTGGAAGACGAACAGGCCGAAGTCCACCAGCGCGCCGGCCATCGGCTCGCCGTCGACCTCGAAGTGCCGCTCGGGCAGGTGCCAGCCGCGCGGGCGCACCACCAGCACCGCCGGTTTGGCGCCGAGCCGGTAGTCGCGCCCATCGGGCGAGCGGTAGGCGATGGTGCCGGCCACCGCGTCGAGCAGGTTTTGCTGGCCGTCGAGCTGGTTGGCCAACGTGGGCGCTGAAGAATCCTCGAAATCCGCCATGAACACCTTCGCGCCGGAATTGAGCGCGTTGATGATCATCTTGCGTTCGACCGGGCCGGTGATCTCCACGCGGCGGTCGCGCAGCGCGGCAGGGACCGGTGCGACCTGCCAGTCGCCCTCGCGGATGGCGCGGGTGTCGGCGCGGAAGTCGGGCAGGGCGCCCGCGTCCCACCGGGTCTGCCGCTCGTCGCGGGCGGCCAGCAATTCCCGACGTCGGGCGTCGAAGCGGCGGTGCAGATCGGCCAGAAAAGCCAGGGCATCGGGGGTCAGCAGGCTGGCGTAGGCGGCGGTATCGCCGTGGACGGTCAGCGGACCGGGGTCGAGTCGTTCCTGCGGGACGGCCATGGTGCGGCTCCTTGGAGGGTTGCCGCTCACGCTAGGCTCGAACGCTAGCCTTTGACAAAGCGAATGTTTCAATCTTTCTTATTGAGAAATTCAAAGTAGTAGGTAAAAGTGCGCTGAAGTGCTACCTGGGAGGGAAACGGCAGTGAACGGGACGGGTAAGCTGCGTCGGTCAAAGCCCCGCAAAGCGGCCGCGAGGGACCAGGAGGCGATCCAGGCCGCCGAGCGCTACTACTACAAGGGCAACCGCCACAAGCAGCTGCGTGCGTTCGTGAGCATCGTCAAACTGGGAACGCTCACCCGGGCAGCCGAGGCGCTGTTCCTCTCCCAGCCGACCGTCACCCTGCAATTGCAGGCCCTGGAGCGTGAACTGGGCGTGCCGCTGCTGGAGCGCCGGCGCCGGCGCATCAACCTGACCGACGCCGGCGAGGCGCTGTACGAACTGGCGCGCCCGCTGATCGAGGGCTGGGAAAACCTGGACCGTGACTTCCAGGCGCGCGTCAAAGGCCTCACCGCGGGCCGGCTGACCATCGCTGCCGGCGCCTCGACCATCCAGTACCTGCTGCCCGAACTGGTGCGCCGCTACCGCGAGGCCTACCCTGCGGTCCACCTGCAACTGGCCAATGTCACCGGGCGCGACGGGTTGGCATTGCTGCGCGCGGACGAGGCGGATTTCGCGGTTGGCTCGATGCTGGACGTTCCCAACGACATCGCCTGGGCACCGCTACGTCACTTCGATCCCATGCTGATCACCCCGCGTGATCATCCGCTGGCGCACAAGACGGAGGTCACGCTGGAGGACCTCTCGCCGTATGGCCTGATCCTGCCGCCGCAGCGGCTGTCGACCTACCGGCTGGTCGACCTGGTGTTCCAGCAGCGCCAGGTGCCCTACCAGGTGGCGATCGAGGTCGGCGGCTGGGAGGTGATCAAGGAGTACGTCGCCTCGGGCCTGGGCATCTCGATCGTCACCGGCATCTGCATCACCGAGGCCGACCGCGCCCGCCTGGCGGTGCGCAACATGAAGCGCTTCTTCCCCCAGCGCAGCTACGGGGTGGTGATGCGCAAGGGCAAGTTCCTGAGCCCCGAGGCGCGGGCGTTCGTCGACCTGGTCAAGCCCGGCCTGCTGACCCACCGCGAGCACGACGAGTCAGGCCACTCCGGCCGCTGATCCTGCAGCGGAACTCCAAAAGCCCCGAAGACTCCGACGCACACTGCAGGGGCCCACTTGTGGGCGATGCCTTTCGCAGTGGTAGCGGGAGTAGGAGCATCGCCCACAAGTGGGCTCCTATCAAAGAGGGGCCGATACCGTGGGGGAAGCCTGTAGCCGGCCGCTGGCACCGAAGCGCCGATGCCGGGCGCGCTCATCAGAGGTCGGGCTCCGGTTGCGCCTGCTCGGTGTTGCGGTGCTTGCCGCGGTAGCCGCGGAACAGCGCGCGGATGCGCGCCATGTCGGCGTCCGGGTCGTCGGTTGCGTACTGCGGCTTGCCCAGGGTGAAGGTCTTGGTCGGGTAGTCCAGGAACACGGGCAGGATCGGCACCCCGGCATCCCGCGCGATGCGCAGGAAGCCGCTCTTCCAGTGCACCACGTGCTTGCGGGTGCCTTCCGGGGTGATCCCCAGCCACATGCGCGGATGGTTGGCGAATCGGCGCACCATCTGCCCGACCACGTTGAGCGCGGCCTTGCGGTTGATGCCGATCATGCCCAGCGGCCGCAGGATCAATCCGAGCGGACTGTCCAGCACCTCGCGCTTGATCATCACCTTGATGTCCGCGCCCAGCGCGATCTTCATCATCAGCCCCCACACACCGTCCCAGTAGGACGAGTGCGGTGCGCCGATGATGATCAGCTTCGGAACATCCGGCAGGTCGCCCAGCAGGCGCCAGCCGGACAGGCGCAGCAGGCCGCGCATCAGCCAGGGCCAGAAGCGGCTGTCGATCCGCGGCGCCTGCGGCGGCAGCGGCGGCAGGACAGGGTCGCTCATTCGCCGCTCCAGTCGCGCGAGCGGTTCTGCTTGATCCGGCCGCGTTGCTGTTTGCCGGCCAGACGGCGCTCCTTCGAGGCACGCGTGGGGCGGGTGGCCACGCGCTTCTTCGGCGCGGCCAGCGCGGCGCGCACGATCTCGGCCAGCCGCTCGCGCGCGTCGTCGCGGTTGCGCGCCTGCTCGCGGAAGCGCCGTGCCTGGATGACCAGCACGCCCTCGTCGGTCATGCGCCGGTCGCGCCGCGAGAGCAGGCGCGCACGCACCGGTTCGGGCAGCGACGGCGAGGAGGCCACGTCGAAACGCAGCTCCACCGCGCTCTCGGTGCGGTTGACGTGTTGCCCGCCGGGGCCGTCCGCGCGCAGGAAGCGCTCGGTCAGTTCGGTATCGGGGAGGGCGAGGGTGCGGCTGATCTGCAGCATGGCGCCAAGTCTAGTTGCAAGCCCGTGAGCCGCGAAGGGGCCGCACGGTCGAAGCGCGCCCGAGTGCTTCGATGGCCGCCAGGAGCAGGTCCGCCGCCTCGATGCGACCGGGGCCTCCTACCGGAACGTCGTCGGCCAGCCGAACCGCTCCAGCAATGCCCGATAGGCCCCGTCCAGCGGCGCCTCCAGGGTCATCGCCCGGCCATCGCGCGGATGCCTGAAGGACAGCCGCCAGGCGTGCAGCAGCATGCGGTGGCATCCGAAGTGCTGCTTGTACAGGCGGTTGTGGTCGCCGCGTCCGTGCTGGCAATCGCCGATCACCGGGTGGTGGATGTGCGCCATGTGCTTGCGGATCTGGCGGAAGCGGCCGCTCTCCGGTTCGGCGAGCAACAGTGCGTAGCGTTGCTGCGGATAGCGGCCCAGTGCGATCGGTACCTCGACCGTGGCCAGGCGCCGGTAACGGGTGCGCGCCTCGCGGCGCGGGCCGGTTTCGCGTGAGCCGGGCAGCGGATAGTCGACGACGCCCTCGGCCGGTTCGGGCCAGCCACGCACCACCGCCAGGTACTGCTTGTGCACGTCGCGTCCCATGAACTGTTCGCCCAGTTCTGCGGCCACGGCGGCCGAGCGGGCGACCAGCAGCACGCCGCTGGTCGCCCGATCCAGCCGATGGGCAAGGAACAACTCGCCGCCGATCTGCTCGCGCAGCAGGTCGATGAGGAAGGCGTCGGCCGGGCCGACCAGCCTGGAGCGGTGTACCGGCAGGCCCGCGGGTTTGTCGACCGCGAGCAGGGCATCGTCCTGGTAGAGGATCTCGAGCATGGTTCTTCAAGCTCACGTGTGGGCGGTGCCTTGCCGCCGGCGTGGGAATCCAGAGCACACCCTGTGCACGAGCGCACGGGGACTGGCAGGCGCGCGGTCGCGCACAGGTGCGCTCCTACAGGGGCACTGCGTCGAGTTCAAGGTTGCCCGCAAGCGCCGGATCAGCGGCGGGCGCTGGTCAGGAAGGCGAGCAGGGCGGCGGCCAGGCAGCCGAGCGCCACCCAGTCGGAACCCTCCGGTCCCCCGGCAATCCACAGCAGGGTGGCGCAGCCGAGCAGGGCCGTGCCGAACAGGCCGCCGAGCAGCGTGCGCCGCCGGCGCAGCGCGAGTTCCGCGTGCAGCGCCAGCTCCGCCGGGTCGGCCAGCCGCCGATGCTCGCCACTGGCCGTCTGGCGCAGCGCATCGCGTACCAGTTCGGGCAGCTGCGGCGCCGCATGCAGCCACTCAGGCAGCCTTTGGCGCACCGCGCGCAAGGTGCGGCGGGCGCTATAGCGCTCGCGCAGGATGCGCTTCAACACCGGATGCGCCACCGCCCAGATGTCGATGTCCGGATCGAGCATGCGTCCGACGCCCTCGATGTTGAGCAATGTCTTCTGCAGCAGGATCAGTTGCGGCTGGAGGGTCAGCTCGAATCGCCGCGCGGTCTGGAACAGTTTGACCACTACCTCGGCCAGCGAGATCTGTGACAGCGGGCGCGTGAAGTACGGTTCGCACACGGTGCGGATCGCCGCTTCCAGTTCGTCCAGCCGCACCGTCGCGGGCATCCAGCCGGCCGCCACGTGCAACTGGGCGATGCGCGCGTAATCACGCTCGAACAGGGCGATGAAGTTCTGTGCCAGCCAGTACTGGTCGGCCTCGGGCAATGAACCCATGATGCCGAAGTCGAGCGCGACGAAGCGCGGTTCACTACGCCGCTCCAGGTCCACCCAGATATTGCCGGGGTGTGCGTCGGCGTGGAAGAAGTTGTCGCGGAACACCTGCTCGTAGAACACCCGCACGCCCTTGGCAGCCAGCGCCTTGCGGTCGATGCCGGCCGCGTCGATGGCGGCGATGTCGTCCGCGCTCACGCCGTGCACGCGTTCGAGCGTGAGCACCCGCTCGGAGGTGAAATCCCAGTGCACCGCGGGCACGTAAAGGTCCACGCCGCTTTCGAAGTTGCGCTTGAGCAGGCTGGCACTGGCGCCTTCGCGTTGCAGGTCCAGCTCGTTCTCGAGCATCTTCTCCACCTCGGCGACGACGTCGAGCGGGCGGATCTTGTCGGCGTTGGGATGCCAGCGCTGTGCCAGTTCGCCAAGCGAGCGCATCAGCGCGATGTCGCGCGCGATCTTCTGCTCGATGCCGGGGCGCAGCACCTTGACCACCACGGCGCTGCCGTCGTGCAGGGTGGCGGCGTGCACCTGCGCGATCGAGGCGGAGGCCAGCGGTGTTTCGTCGAACTGGGCGTATAGCCGCCCGATCCGGGCCTTGAGCTCGTGCTCGACGATGGTGCGTGCCTCGCTGCCGGGGAACGGCGGCACCTGGTCCTGCAACTGCGCCAGTTCGTCGGCGATGTCGGCCGGAACCAGGTCGCGGCGCGTGGACAGCACCTGCCCGGCCTTGACGAAAATCGGACCCAGCTCGGTCAGTGCCATGCGCAGTCGCGCGCCCCGCGGCAGCTGGCGGGCACCGGGGCGGGTGCGGGCCAGCAGCGGCCGCAGCAGCTTGAGCGGGCGGTACAGGTGCGCTGCGTCGACCAGCTCGTCCAGGCGCCAGGCGAGCAGCACCGAGGCCACCCGCAGTACGCCGGGGACCACCTTCAGCGGCGTCATGCGTGCGGCCCCATGCGCTGGCGCAGGCGCGCCAGCCGGGCTTCCAGGCGTTCGCTGCGCTCGCGCAGCGCATCCACGGCGTCGAGGAAATCGTCCACCTCGCCCATCGCCGGCGTCAGCCGGGCCTCGTCGCGCAGCCAGTCGGCGCTGTCCTCGGTGACATGCGCGGCGCTCTCGCGCGCGTGGCGCAACCCCTTGGCGATCGCCTGCGCCAGCGGCACGCCGAGCACGTCGCCGAAGCTGCGCGCGAAGGCTTCCTCGAAATCCGGCTGGAAGGCAGTGGCCAGTTTCTCCAGGCGGCGGGCCAGGTCGGCGTCGCCGGCGATTTCCACCTTGCCGGGCGAAACGCCTTCCTCGCCACGGCGCAGCGCCATCGCCAGCAGGCTGCCGGGGCTGGCCGCCACGCGCAGCTGGCTGGTGTCCTGCGGCGGGCCGACCTTCAGGCGCTCGCCCTCCACGGTCACGCTGAGCGCCAGTTCCGGTCCGCGCAGGTGCAGCTGGATGCTGCGGCCGGCGAGCGCGCCCAGCTTCTGCCGCGTGTCCGGATCAAGCGACAGCGTGTGGTTGAGCGCGGTTTCCAGCGCGCGGCCGGCGAGCTTGCGCAGCGGCTGCGGGAGCCAGGCGTTGGGGGCGGGAGCATTCATCGGGCGATTGTAGCGGGCAGGGCCGCCAAGCCGCCGGATCCTGCATGAGCCCACTCGTGGGTGATGCCTGTCCCCAGGGTCGGAGCCGGGGCCTCGGGCACAGACGCCTCCTACGGGGCGGAGCCGGCGAAACCGAACTGGCGCCAGGCCTCGTATACCGCCACCGCCACACTGTTGGACAGGTTGAGGCTGCGGCTCTCGGGACGCATCGGCAGGCGCAGCCGCCGGTCGGGCGGGATAGCCTCGAGCACCCCGGCCGGCAGGCCGGCGGTCTCGCAGCCGAACAGCAGTGCATCACCTTCCGCATAGCGCGCATCCACATGGGCGACGCGGCCGCGGGTAGAGAAGGCGAACACCCGTGGCTGGCCCAGTGCCGCCAGGCAGGCGGCAAGATCGTCGTGCACCGCCACCCGGGCGTACTCGTGGTAGTCCAGGCCGGCTCGGCGCAGGCGGGCGTCGTCCAGTTCGAAGCCGAGCGGGCGGATCAGGTGCAGCGAAGCACCGGTGTTGGCGCACAGGCGGATGGCGTTGCCGGTGTTCGGCGGGATCTCGGGGCGGAAGAGGATGACGTGCAGCATCCGCCCATTATCCGCTGCGCGAGGCGTCGGTGGGCCCATAGGCCGCTTTTCCGAACGAGGGCGACCTCAGCTGTTCTGCCGCGGGCAAACCACGCCGTCGGGCGGCAGCATGCAGGTGCCGGGCACCGCCAGCAGCACGCCAAGCCCGGCGCCGTCGCTGCTGCCGGCCAGTTGCACCGGGCCGGGCAGGAACAACATCGAGGCCATGATCCATCCGCATACCAGCAGGCAGGCGGCGAAGAGGCTGCGCAGCATCAGGGTTTCGAAGTTCATGGTTTGGGTTCCTTGGGCAGGGTGGGTCCTGCAGCTACTCTGGCAAGCCCCGTGCCAGCCATGCAGTGGCAGCCAACCCGCTGATCCACTGACGTTTGTCAGGCGCGGCGCGGCGCGGGTGGGCTGTCCGCGGACACTGCACGGTCCGCGGGCGGACACCGTCCGGACAGCGCCGCGGGCGTGGGGCCGCTTGTGCTCGCTCGTCCCGGACCGATAGCCTCGGACTTCTTTCGTGAGACAGGAGGTTGCACCGTGGCAAAGCGTTTCCCGCCCAAGTCCGCGCTGGCGTTGATCGCCGCCAGCCTGCTCGCCGGACCGGCCCTGCTGCCGGTGGCGCAGGCCGCCGATGCGCCGGCGGCGCAGGCCTCGAAGATCCCCGAGCTGAAGTACGAACGCTTCACCCTGCCCAACGGCCTGACCGTCGTGGTGCACGAGGATCACAAGGCGCCGGTGGTGGCGGTGAGCGTCTGGTACCACGTGGGCTCCTCCTATGAGCCGAAGGGCAAGACCGGCTTCGCGCACCTGTTCGAACACCTGATGTTCCAGGGCTCGGAAAACCACAAGGACGAATACTTCAAGCCGTTCGAGCTGGCCGGCGCCACCGACCAGAACGGCACCACCTGGCTTGACCGCACCAACTATTTCGAGACCGTCCCGACCACCGCGCTGGACATGGCGCTGTGGATGGAGTCCGACCGCATGGGCCACCTGCTCGGGGCGATCGGGCAGAAGGAGCTGGATGAACAGCGCGGGGTGGTGCAGAACGAAAAGCGCCAGGGCGAGAACCAGCCCTACGGCCGCGTCAGCGAGCTGATCCAGGCCGAGGCCTTCCCTGCCAACCATCCCTACCACCACGACACCATCGGCTCGATGGCCGACTTGAACGCCGCCTCGCTCGCCGACGTCAAGCAGTGGTTCAAGGACTACTACGGTGCCGCAAACACGGTGGTGGTGCTGGCCGGCGACATCACGCCGGCGCAGGCGAAGGAGAAGATGCTCAAGTATTTCGGCGACATCGGCTCCGGCCCGGCAGTACCTCGCCCGCAGGTGTGGATCACCCCGCGCGACAAGTCCACCCGCGGCAGCATGACCGACAACGTCGCGCAGACGCGCATCTACCGCGAATGGAACGTGCCCTCGCGCAACGACCAGGAACTCAACCAGCTGCAGCTTGCGGCGGCAGTGCTGGGCGGCGGCAAGACCTCGCGCCTGTACCAGCGCCTGGTCTACAAGGACAAGCTTGCCGACGACGTCTCGGTCGACATCGAGCAGCATGTGCTGGCCAGCCTGTTCGAGCTGCAGGTGGACGTGAAGAAAGGTGCCGACCCGGCCAGGGTCGAGGCCGCCGTGGCCGACGAGTGGGCGAAATTCCTCAAGGACGGCCCCACCGCCGACGAACTCGAGCGCGTCAAGACCGGCATCCGCGCGGCGTTCGTGCGCGGCCTGGAGCGGGTCAACACGCAGGCGATGATCCTGGCCGAGGGCCAGCTGTACCAGCAGGACCCGAGTGCGTACCGGAAGGACTTCGTGACGCTGATGGCGGCTACCCCGGCCAGCGTCAAGGCCTCGGCCAACCGGTGGATCGCCGGGGGCGACTACACCCTCACGGTGACGCCGGGCAAGGTCGAGCAGACCGACTTCGCCACCAGCGCCGGCCGGCCGGCGCTGCCGGGCAAGCCCGAACCCAGGCTCGCCGCGCAGGGTGACTACCACACCACGCCCAGCCCGGTGGACCGCAGCAAGGGCGTGCCTGAGGTGACCCGGTTCCCCGGCCTGACCTTCCCGACCCTGCAGCACGGCAAGCTTTCCAACGGCATCGAGGTCACCCTGGCCGAGCGCCACGAGGTGCCGGCGGTGCAGGTGCAGCTGCTGTTCGATGCCGGCTACGCCGCCGACCAGGGACGCAAGCTCGGCACCTCCAGCTTCACCATGGCGATGCTGGACGAGGGCACCAGGGATCTGGATTCGGTCGAGATCGCCAAGCGCGAACAGCGCCTGGGCGCGGTCATCGGCAGCGGCTGCAGCCTGGATTTCTGCAACACCTCGCTCAATGCGTTGAACGACAAGCTCGCACCGTCGCTCACGCTGTTCGCCGACATCGTGCGCAACCCTGCGTTCCGTACCGATGACGTCAATCGCCTGCGCGGCCAGTGGCTGGCACGCATCGCGCAGGAGAAGAGCCAGCCGATCGGCATCGCGCTGCGCACGCTGCCGCCGCTGCTGTACGGGCAGGGCCATGCGTATGCGATCCCGTTCACCGGGTCGGGCACCGCCGAATCGATCACCGCGCTCGACGTCGGCGACATGCGCCGCTTCATGGGCGACTTCATCCGCCCGGACAACGTGCGGATCCTGGTCGCCGGCGACACCACGCTGGACAAAATCGTCCCGCGACTGGACAAGGTGTTCGGCGACTGGAAGCCGGCCGCGGGCAAGGTGCCGGCCAAGAACGTGGGCCACGTGGCGGCGCCCGAGTCGTCGCGCGTCTACCTGATCGACCGCCCGGGGGCCCAGCAAAGCCTGATTCTGGCCGGCAGCCTGGCGCCGTCCACCAAGGTCGACAACAACCTGGCGATCGAAACCATGAACGGGGCCTTCGGCGGCACCTTCACCTCGCGCCTGAACATGAACCTGCGCGAGGACAAGCACTGGGCCTACGGCGCCTACAGCTTCATGCCCGATGCGCTGGGCCAGCGCCCGTTCCTGATGTACGCGCCGGTGCAGACCGACAAGACCGCGCCCTCCGCCGAACAGATCCTGGCCGAGGCCCGCGGCGTGGTCGGCAAGCAGCCGCTGACCGCCCAGGAAATCGCCAAGATCAAGGAGGGCGACGTGCGCAGCCTGCCCGGCGAGTACCAGACCACGTCGTCGGTGATGGGTGCGCTGGAGGACATCGCCCTGTACGACCGTCCCGACAACTGGATCCAGACCGAGAAGGCGCGCATCCAGGCATTGAAGGACACGCAGGTACAGGCGGCGGCCGAGGAGGTGATCCATCCGGACCACCTGACCTGGGTGATCGTGGGCGACCTCAAGAAGATCGAGGCGCCGGTGCGCGCGTTGAACCTGGGCACGGTGCAGGTGCTCGATGCCGACGGCAAGCCGGTGAAGTAAGGAGACGCGATCCGCCCGCCGGCTTGCAGGCCGGCGGGCGGGTTTCCTGCACGCAGGCAAACGGCACCGCGCAACCCGGGTGCCCGCCTCCCCGCGCGCCACGCTACGATGCGTTGGTCCCAAGTTTTCCCTCCGGAGCCCCACCCATGCGCAAGACCCCGCTGTTGCTCGTCCCTGTCCTGCTCCTCGGCGCCTGCACCTGGGGCATCACCCTCAACGATGCGGGCAAGCAGGTGCGTACGGCCTGGAACGGCGACGTCTCGCAATGCCGCGACCTGGGCAAGGTCACCGTGTCGGTGATGGAGCGCGTCGGCCCGGTCGACCGCAACGACATCAAGGTGCGCGACGAACTGGAAGTGATGGCCCGCAACGAAGCGGCCAAGATGGGCGCCGACACGGTCAAGCCGCTGGGCGAGCCGGTCGATGGCGAGCAGGCCTGGGGTGCCTACCAGTGCGGCAGCGCACGTCCGTCCTCGGCCACCCGCCCGGCTTCCCAGCCGGCGCCGGCCGCCAGCGGCGGCCTGCAGACCTATCCGATCAGCGGCGGCTGAGCGCTCGCGCTCCTTTCCCCTGGCTTGTGTGCTCCGCTGACGAGTCGGGGCGCTTCACGGTGTTTGCCGTTCGCGCCCGCGCGCGGACGCGCGTGCGCCGCTCTTCCGTGCGCCCGCGTATGCCGGTGCGATAGCCAGCGCACGCCATTCGGGCGAAAATGGGCGTCTTTTCCTCGCGGCGCGGCTGCTTCCGGTCGCGCTCCCCGCACGCCTTTGCACGAGAGGTCATGCTGACGATGTCCCAGGCTCCGAAGATTCTCTACACGCTGACCGACGAAGCGCCGTTCCTGGCCACCCAGTCGCTGCTGCCGATCGTGAAAGCCTTCGCCCGCACCGCGGGCATCGACGTGGAGACGCGCGACATCTCGCTGGCCGGGCGCATCCTCTCGCAGTTCCCCGAGTATCTGAAGGAAGACCAGCGCATCGCCGACGACCTGGCCGAGCTCGGCCAGCTCGCCACCACGCCGGACGCCAACATCATCAAGCTGCCCAACATCAGCGCCTCGGTGCCGCAGCTGAAAAGCGCGATCAGGGAGCTGCAGGCACAGGGTTACGCTCTGCCGGATTACCCCGACGAGGTCCACGGCGACGTCGAGCAGTACAACATCAAGGCGCGCTACGACAAGGTCAAAGGCAGCGCGGTCAACCCGGTACTGCGCGAGGGCAACTCCGACCGGCGCGCGCCGGCCTCGGTAAAGAGCTACGCACGCAAGCATCCGCACAGGATGGGCAAGTGGAGCGCCGATTCGAAGACCCGCGTGGCGCACATGGACGCCGGTGATTTCTACGGCTCCGAGCAGTCGGCCACGATGGACAAGGCTGGCAGCCTGAAGATCGAGCTGATTGGCAGGGACGGCAGCACCACGGTGCTCAAGGAGAAGGTCGCCGTGCAGGCCGGCGAAGTGGTCGACGCGGCCGTGATGAGCCGCGCCGCTTTGGCGCGCTTCGTCGAGGCGGCGATCGCCGACGCCAAGGCAACCGGCGTGCTGTTCTCGCTGCACCTGAAGGCCACCATGATGAAGGTCTCCGACCCGATCATGTTCGGCGTGGTGGTGCGCGAGTTCTACAAGGACGTGCTTGCAAGGCACGCGGCCGAGCTCAAGCAGATCGGCTTCGACGCCAACAACGGCATCGGCGATCTCTACGCGCGCCTCTCCCAGTTGCCGGAAGACAGGCAGGCCGCGATCAAGGCCGACATCGACGCCGAGTACGCCAGGCGTCCGGCGCTGGCGATGGTGAACTCCGACAAGGGCATCACCAACCTGCACGTGCCGAGCGATGTGATCGTCGACGCCTCCATGCCGGCGATGATCCGCGACTCGGGCAAGATGTGGAACGCGAAGGGCGAGCTCCAGGACACCCTCGCGCTGATCCCGGATCGCAGCTACGCCGGCATCTACCAGGCGGTGGTCGAGGACTGCAAGGCGCACGGCGCCTTCGATCCGGCGACCATGGGTTCGGTGCCCAACGTCGGCCTGATGGCGCAGAAGGCCGAGGAATACGGCTCGCACGACAAGACCTTCCAGATCGCCGCCGACGGCAGCGTGCGCGTGACCGACCAGGACGGCCGCAGCGTGTTCGAGCACGCGGTCGAGGCCGGCGACATCTGGCGCATGTGCGAGACCCGCGACGCGCCGATCCAGGACTGGGTCAAGCTCGCCGTCACCCGCGCGCGCCTCTCCGGCACGCCGGCGGTGTTCTGGCTCGACCCCGAGCGCGCACACGACGCGCAGCTGATCGCCAAGGTCGAGCGTTACCACAAGGACCACGACACCACCGGCCTGGACATCCGCATCCTGTCGCCGGTCGAGGCGATGCGCTTCTCGCTGGAGCGCATCCGCAAGGGCCAGGACACGATCTCGGTGACCGGCAACGTGCTGCGCGACTACCTCACCGACCTGTTCCCGATCATGGAGCTGGGCACCAGCGCCAAGATGCTCTCGATCGTGCCGCTGATGGCCGGCGGCGGCCTGTTCGAGACCGGTGCCGGCGGTTCGGCGCCCAAGCACGTGCAGCAGTTCGTCGAGGAGGATTACCTGCGCTGGGATTCGCTGGGCGAGTTCCTGGCGCTGGCCGCCTCGTTCGAGCACCTGGCCGAGCGCTACGGCAACCAGCGCGCGGCCGTGCTGGCCAAGGCGCTGGACGAGGCCAACGGCAAGATCCTGGACAACAACAGGTCGCCCGCGCGCAAGGTCGGCGAGCTGGACAACCGCGGCAGCCACTTCTACCTGGCGCTGTACTGGGCGCAGGCGCTGGCCGCGCAGGACGAGGACGCCGGGCTGAAAGCCACCTTCGCACCGCTGGCCAGGGCGCTGGCGGACAACGAGTCGGCGATCCTCCGCGAGTTGAACGGCGCGCAGGGCAAGGCGGTGGACATCGGTGGCTACTACCACCCGGACCTCGCCCGCACCCGCGCGGCGATGCGGCCGAGCAACACCTTCAACGACGCGCTCGCCTCGCTGGAGGGATGACCAGGAAGGGGCGCCCCCGGGCGCCCTTTCTCCAGTCTGCAGGAGCGCACCCGTGCGCGACCGCGCACTTCCCGGCGCGCACGTGCGCTCCTGCAGCAGGGGGCTAGGCTTCGGCGCTCGCCTGGTCGAGCAGCGCGATCTCCTCCGGCGCCAGCGCGAGCTTCACCGCATCCAGCAACTCGCGCAGCTGTGCCACGCTGGTGGCGCTGGCGATCGGCGCGGTGAGGCCGGGGCGGGCGATCAGCCAGGCCAGCGCGACCTGCGCGGGCGTGGCCCGGTGGCTGGCCGCTACCCGGTCGAGCGCGTCGAGGATGCCCAGCCCGCGGGGACCGAGGTACTTGCGCACGCCGGTGCCGCGCGCGCGGCTCTTGGACAGGTCCGCCTCGCTGCGGTACTTGCCGGTCAGGAAGCCGCTGGCCAGCGCGTAGTAGCTGATCACGCCGATCTGCTCGCGCCGGATCAGCGGTTCCAGTTCCCGCTCGTAGCCGGCACGGCGCAGCAGGTTGTACTCCGGCTGCAGCGATTCGTAGCGCGGCAGGCCGTGTTCGGCCGACATCCTCAGCGCGTCGGCGAAGCGCTCGGCGGTGTAGTTGGAGGCGCCGATGGCGCGCACCTTGCCCTGCTCGATCAGTCGCCCGAACGCGCCGAGCGTGTCGGCCAGCGGGATCGCGGCGTCGTCCTGGTGCGCCTGGTACAGGTCGATGCACTCGACCTGCAGGCGCTTGAGCGACCCTTCCACCGCCTGCTGGATGTTGACCGGCGACAGGCCAGGCTGCCTGGCCCACTTGGCCACCTTGGTGGCAATCAGGACCTTGTCGCGTTTGCCGCTGGTCTTCAGCCAGCGGCCGATGATGGTCTCGGACTCGCCGCCGTGATTGCCGGGCACCCAGGCCGGGTAGACGTCCGCGGTGTCGACCAGGTTGAAGCCGGCATCGACGAAGGCATCGAGCAGCTCGAAGGAGCGTTTCTCGTCCGCGCTCCAGCCGAATACGTTGCCGCCGAAGGCGAGCGGGGCGATGGCGAGCGGCGAGCGGCCGAGCGGGCGCAGTTGCATGGGATTCCTCCAGGCGTGGGAATCCCGGAGAAATGGAGCGCCTTTTCGATGGAATCAACTGCAGGAGCTGCGCTCCTGCAATCCGGCATGCGGGTTTTGACGGGACTTGCAGTTAGCTGATCAGCGCCGCGCGCAGCACCTCGCGCCAGCGCAACATCGGCGCCACGGGTGTCGGGCTTGCGGCGACACGGCGGCCGCGCGCCGCCGGCGCATCCTCGCGCCAGCGCAGCCCGGTCGGCAGAGCGTGGCCGTGCAGGTACAGCAACTGCTTCCAGAACGGTTTCATGGGAACCTCCGGTGTGGGGTGTTGCCTTGGGGTGTGCTCAAGGTACGCCGGCCCCGGAGCGCCAAAAAGCGATATATTCGCAAGCCAGCCTTGCGCAGAATTCAAGTCGCTTCGCCCGGAGGGCCGAACCTCGTGAGCCATGTTCCGCTGGGTTTGTTGCAGCAGTTCGTGCGGGTCGCCCGCATCGGCAACCTGTCGCGCGCGGCGGCACAGGCGAACCTCACCGTCAGCGCACTGAGCCACCAGATCCGCCAGCTGGAAGACCGGCTGGAACGGCGCCTGTTCGAGCGCGGTCCGCGCGGTGTGGCGCTTACCGTCGAAGGCTGCGCCTTGCTCGACGCCATCGGTGACCACTTCGACGGCATCGACCGCGCGCTGGCGGCGTTGCGTACCCGCCGCCACGACGCGATCACGCTCAGCGCGAGCCCGGGCATCATGTCGAGCTGGCTGGTGCCGCGGCTGCCACGGATGGTGGCTGCGCATCCGGAACTGGAGCTCAACCTGCAGTCGAGTTCGACCCTGGTGAACTTCGAGCGCGAGCCCGTGGACATCGGCCTGCGTTACGGCCGCGGCCAGTGGGAGGGCGTGCATGCCGAGCGGATGTTCGGCGAATGGATCGCACCCGTGGCGGCGCCCGAGCTGGTGGCTCGGATGGACGGCGCCGATCCGCGCGACCTGTCGAATTGGCCGCTGCTCGGCGAGCCGCCACCCTCGACGCGCTGGAACGACTGGTTCGATCGCCACGGCGGCACCCGCCCGAAACGGTACGTGGCCCAGTTCGACAGCCTCGATGCGCTCCGCCACGCGGCGCTTGAGGGCCTGGGCGTGGCGCTCGGGCGAATGGTGACCTCCAAGTCGCTGATCGATGCCGGCCGGCTGCAGGTGCTGGGCGACGACTACATGCCGGTGGAAGAGGCGTACTGGCTGGTGTATCCGCCACGGTCGCTCGAGCATCGCGGCGTGCAGGCTCTGCGCGAATGGCTGCTGGCCGAGGCCGACGACTACTGCCGGCAATTGCCGCAATTGCGCCGCGACGCGATGTCCGCCGGTTGAGCTGTTCGACCGCCGCCGCAGGCGTCATCATCGGGTGTTGCCGAACGCAAAGCCGGAGAGAGTGATGAAGAGCCGTGCCGCCGTCGCCTGGGAAGCAGGCAAGCCGTTGTCGATCGAGGAAGTGGACCTCGCCGGGCCGAAGGCCGGCGAGGTGCTGGTGCGCATCGTCGCCACCGGCGTGTGCCACACCGACGCCTTCACCCTGTCCGGTGCCGATCCGGAGGGGCTGTTCCCGGCGATCCTCGGCCACGAGGGCGGCGGCATCGTGGAAGAGGTGGGCGAGGGCGTGACCACGCTGGCGGTGGGCGACCACGTCATCCCGCTGTACACGCCCGAGTGCGGCACCTGCGAATACTGCCGCTCGGGCAAGACCAACCTGTGCCAGCGCATCCGCGCCACCCAGGGCCAGGGGCTGATGCCCGACGGGACGTCGCGCTTTTCGAAAGACGGCCGGATGATCCACCACTACATGGGCACCAGCACCTTCAGCGAGTACACGGTGCTGCCCGAGATCGCGGTGGCGAAGATCAACAAGGCCGCGCCGCTGGAGAAGGTCTGCCTGCTCGGTTGCGGCATCACCACCGGCATCGGCGCGGTGCTCAACACGGCCAGGGTCGAGCCGGGCGCCAGCGTGGCGGTGTTCGGGCTGGGCGGCATCGGCCTCTCCGTGGTGCAGGGCGCGGTGATGGCGAAGGCCGGCCGCATCGTGGTGGTCGACACCAACCCGGCCAAGTTCGAGATGGCGCGGATGCTCGGCGCGACCGACTTCGTCAATCCGAAGGACTACCCGGATACGCCGATCCAGCAGGTGATCGTCGAGCTCACCGGCGGTGGCGTGGACTACTCGTTCGAATGCATCGGCAACGTCGAGGTGATGCGTTCGGCGCTGGAGTGCTGCCACAAGGGCTGGGGCGAATCGGTGATCATCGGCGTGGCCGGCGCGGGGCAGGAGATCCGCACGCGGCCGTTCCAGCTGGTGACCGGGCGCGTGTGGCGCGGCTCGGCGTTCGGTGGGGTCAAGGGCCGCTCGCAATTGCCCGGCTACGTCGACCGTTACCTGGCGGGCGAGATCAGGATCGACGAGATGGTCAGCCAGGAGCTGCCGCTGGAACGCATCAACGAAGCGTTTGACGCGATGCACGAGGGACGCGTCATCCGTTCGGTGATCCGCTACTGAGTCCGGGCCCACCCCGCTCCGCGGGCAAGGCCCGGAGCCCGGCGCTCGGCTAGAATGCCCGCGCCTCCCAGGCCTTCCCCAAAGGATCCCCATGCAGCGCACCGCCATCCTCGTCGACGGCGCCTTCTTCCTTGCCCGCTACCGCAAGGTGTGGGGCGAGCGCGACGCCAATGACGCGCGCACCGTGGCCAAGACCGTGTTCGGCATGGCGCTGGAGCACCTCAAGGCGCTCGATCGCCCGCGCGAGCAGTTGTACCGGATCTTCTTCTACGACTGCCCGCCGCTGGACAAGGTGCTGGTGCGCCCGCTCAGCGGCGAGGCGGTGGACTTCTCCCGCACCGGTGCGGCGGCGTTCCGTCGCGAGCTGCACGACCAGCTGCGGCGCCAGCGCAAGATGGCGCTGCGGCTCGGGCGCCTGGCCGAGCGCGGCGAATGGAAACTCAGGCACCATGCCTACCAGCAGCTGCGCGAGGGCAGCCTGGCGTGGGAGGATCTGGGCGACGAGCATTTCGAGCCGGACATGCGCCAGACCCAGGTGGACATGAAGATCGGCATCGACATCGCGGCGCTGACCTACAAGAAGCTGGTCGACCAGATCATCCTGGTCGCCGGCGATGCGGATTTCATCCCGGCGGCCAAGCTCGCCCGCTACGAGGGCATCGACTTCATCCTCGACCCGATGTGGCAGGGTATAGCCCCGGACCTGCACGAGCACATCGACGGATTGCAGTCGGTCTGCCCGCGTCCCTTCTGAAGCATCCAATCCCGCGCGTGGCCGTAAGGAGACACCATGAAGACCCTGCTGCTTTCCGCTTTCTGTACCGCTGCCCTGCTGGCCCTGCCGGCCGTCGCGCAGGACCAGCCCACCGACGCACTCGTACCGCCGACCTCCGCCGGCGACTACACCGCCGCGCAGCTTGACCGGGTCGTCGGCGGCGACTGGCGCCCCGCCGACCAGCGCGCGCGCGACACCTACCGCCATCCGAAGGAAACCCTCACCTTCTTCGGGCTGCGCCCGGACCAGACGGTGATCGAGATCACTCCGGGCGGCGGCTGGTACGCGCAGATCCTGGCGCCGCTGCTGCACGACAACGGCCATTACATCGCCGCCGAAAAGCAGCCGTCCGCCGACAGCGAAGCGCGTAGCGACGACAGCGCCCTGCGCAAGCTTTTCGCCGCCCACCAGGCGCAGTTCGGAAAGGCCGCGATCGTTGCCTTCGACCCCAGGGCGCCGGTGCTTGGGCCCCCGGGCTCGGCCGATCGCGTGCTGACCTTCCGCAACGTCCACAACTGGGCGATGGACGGCACCGCGCAGGCGATGTTCAAGGCGTTCTACACCGTGCTCAAGCCCGGCGGCGTGCTCGGCGTGGTGGACCACCGCGCCGATGCCGACGCTGCGCTGGAGGAGGTCAAGGGCAGCGGCTACCTGCCGGTGGATTACGTCGTCAAGCTCGCCACCGACGCCGGCTTCGTGCTGGACGGCCGCAGCGAGATCAACGCCAACCCGAAGGACGACCACGACCATCCCAAGGGCGTATGGACGCTGCCGCCCACGCTGGCGCTGGGCGACCGGGACAAGGACAAGTACCTGGCGATCGGTGAATCCGATCGCATGACGCTGCGCTTCGTGAAGCCGGAGGCGCCCGCGCGCGCGGCCTCCGCGCCGTGACCGATGCTGCTCGCGCTCAACAAGCCCTATGGCGTGCTGTGCCAGTTCTCCGGTGACGGCAGCCGGCCGACGCTGGCCGGCTACGTGCGCGAGAAGGACGTCTATCCGGCCGGGCGGCTGGACCACGACAGCGAGGGCCTGCTGCTGCTGACCGACGACGGCCGCCTCGCGCACCGCCTGACCGATCCGCGCCACAAGCAACCCAAGACCTACCTGGTGCAGGTCGACGGTGCGATCACCGACGAGGCGCTCGCCGCGCTGCGCCGTGGCGTCACGCTCAACGACGGCCCTACCTTGCCGGCCGGTGCCGAGCGTGCCGTGGAGCCGGACTGGCTGTGGCCGCGCGATCCGCCGGTGCGCTTCCGCAAGGCGATCCCCACCAGCTGGCTCACGGTCACCCTGCAAGAGGGGCGCAACCGGCAGGTGCGGCGGATGACGGCGGCGGTGGGCTTTCCCACCCTGCGGCTGATCCGCGTACGCATCGGCGACTGGGCGCTGGACGGCCTGCCGCCGGGTGAAACCCGCCGGCTCCTGTAGGGTGGGCTTCAGCCCCACCGTGCCGGCACCCGGACGGTGGGCCGAAGCCCGCGCTACGACCCCGCTCATGGCTACCTTCAAAGACCATTTTTCCGGGCACGCCGCCCTCTACCGCGATGCACGGCCGCTACCGCCCGCCGACTGGTTTGACTGGCTCGCCGGCCAGGCCCCGGACACCGCGCTCGCCTGGGATGCCGGCTGCGGCAACGGCCAGGCCAGCCAGGGCCTGGCCGCGCACTTCGAACGGGTGGTGGCGACCGACCCCAGCACCACGCAGATCGAGCAGGCCGGCGCGCACCCGGCCATCGAATACCGCGTGGAGCCGGCTGAGCACAGCAGCCTGGCGGCAGGCAGCGTGAGCCTGGTCAGCGTGTCGCAGGCACTGCACTGGTTCGACCTGGCCGCCTTCCACGCGGAAGTGCGCCGGGTGGCCCGGCCGGGGGCGCTGCTGGCGATTTGCGGCTACGGCAACTGCAGCGTCGATCGAGCAGTGGATGCGGTCGAGTGGCAGCTGTACGCCGAGACGCTCGGCGGCGACTGGCCGCCCGAGCGGGCGCTGGTGGACGAGGGCTACCGCGGCTTGCCGTTTCCGTTCGAGCCGGTCGCCACGCCGAGCTTTGCGATGCAGGCGCACTGGAATCTTGCGCAGTTCCTCGCCTACCTGCGTTCCTGGTCGGCCACGCAGCGGCATCTGGAGCGCGTGGGCGTCGACCCGGTGGAAGCGGCGGCACCTGCGCTTGCGCAGGCCTGGGGCGAGTCCGACCGGGTGCGTACCGTGCGCTGGCCGTTCTTCACTCGCGTAAGCCGTCTTTGACCAGGCTTCCGCTCGCTTTCCCTAGGGAAAGCGAGCGGGGTGATGCTCCCTCTCCCCGGAGGGGAGAGGGAGCCATAGCGGCGCCCGCGCACACAGGCCTGCGAGTCCTCTTGCCTCAGCTCCCGCGCGCGGCGGTATAGGGGTGGCAGCTCCTCCAGGAGCAAGCGGCCGACCAGGCAAGGCGAGGCGGGACCTGGCCCCCTATCTCACATCGGGGAGCGCAGGAAAGAGGCGGTTACAGCGAAGCCTTTGCCGCCGTAGCGAGCAAGACGCCCGCTACAGGCCGAAGAACGCCGCCGCCGCCGCCGTGCTGTTGGCCGCGGTCACTTCCACCGGCTCCCCGCGATCGCGCGCCACTTCCTCGCAGATGTGCCCGAGGTACATCGGCTCGTTGCGCCGGTGGCCCGGTTGCGGGCGCACGGTGCGTGGCAGCAGGTAGGGTGCGTCGGTTTCCAGCATCAGCCGGTCGGCGGGAATCTCGCGTACGAATTCGCGCAGATGCGTGCCGCGCCGCTCGTCGCAGATCCAGCCGGTGATGCCGATGTGGCAGTCCAGCGCGAGATAGTCGTGCAGCGCTTCACGGGTGTCGGTGAAGCAGTGCACCACCGCGGCAGGCACGCGATCGCGATAGCGCCTGAGCAGGGCCAGGAAATCCGCGTGCGCGTCGCGCTGGTGCAGGAACAGCGGCTTGCCCAGTTCCGCCGCGATGGCCAGCTGCTGCTCGAACACGCGCAACTGCACGTCGCGCGGCGAGTAGTTGCGGTGGTAGTCCAGCCCCGTCTCGCCGACCGCGCAGACCTCGGGCAGCCGGGCCAGTTCGCGCAGGCGCGCGCCGGTGGCCTCGTCGTAGTCGATCGCGTGGTGTGGATGCACCCCTGCGGTTGCCCACAGCATGCCCGGATGCGCCTGTGCAAGGTCCCGCGCCTGCTCGCTGCCGTCGCGCGAGGCGCCGGTCACCACCATCCGCGTGACGCCGTGTTCCACCGCCCGTGCAAGCACGCCGGCGAGGTCGTGGCGGAAGGACTCGTGGGTGAGATTGGCGCCGATGTCGACCAGCTGCATGGCATGCCCGCAAAAGCGCGCATTGTTGCAGAGCAGGCCCGATTGGCAAGCGGCCTGCCCGTCCAGCCCGCTGTCACACGAAGGCGACAAACGAACACCTAGCGTGCAGGCCGACGACGGCACGGAAGCAACGGGGGCGTGGGTGATGCAGTCACGCGACAGCCGGCAGGAAGCGTCCAGCGCAGCCATCGTCGACGGAACCGGGGTCTGTGGACCCCGTGCAGTATTTCCCGCCGTGCAAGGCGGCGGGTGCTCAAAACCGGGGAATCACTTCATGACACATCGTATGCGGATCGGAGCGCTGCTCGGCGCTTCCATGGCCTTTGCCTTTTCCATGGCGGCGCACGCCGGCAGCACCGCCGGCGGACTGGGCGGCACCCACTACAACACCAGCTCGCTCAAGCGCGGCGGCCAGTACGACCGCTTCATCGTGACCTGGCGAGCCGGCACCGCCGAGCGGGCCAACCCGTCGCTGATGCGGCAGAGCATGGGCGCGGCGATCGCGCGTGCAGGCCTGATGCGCGCCAGGCTCGGCCCGCAGGGCACCCTGCAGGCACCCGTGCAGGCGAGTTACGGGCGACGACTGGCGGTCGGCGCCGACGTGCTGCGCACCTCGCGCAAGCTCGACCGGGACGAGGCCGCCGCGCTGATGACGCAGATCGCCAGCGACCCGGCGGTGCTGCACGTTGCACCGGACGTGCTGCGCCATCCCGTGCGCGACATCGCCGCGCCGGCCTCGCTCCGCCCGGATGCGTTCCGGCCCACGGACAGCCAGTTCCCCCAGTACCAGTGGGACCTGAAGGCACCCAGCGGCCACGCCACCGCGTTCGGCGACCGCAACTACGGCGGCGCCCACGTCAATGCCGCCTGGGATCTGGCCGACGGCAAAGGCATCGTGATCGCGGTGCTGGATACCGGCATCACCACGCACGTGGACGTCAACACCAGGCTGGCCGGCGCCGGCTACGATTTCATCACCGACGCGCTCCTGTCCGGACGCAAGACCGATGGCCGCATCCCTGGCGGCTGGGACCCCGGCGACTGGACCACGACCCAGCCGTGGAAGTCGATGTGCACGGACGCGTTCTACCCGCCGCAGCCCAGCTCCTGGCACGGCACCCACGTGGCCAGCACGGTCGGCGCAGAGCGCACCGACAACGGCATCGGCCTGGCCGGCATCGCCTACCGCGCGCGCGTGCTGCCGATCCGCGTGCTCGGCCACTGCGGCGGCTACGACAGCGATATCAGCGACGCGATCGTCTGGGCCGCCGGCGGCCACGTCGCCGGCGTGCCGGACAACACCCATCCGGCGCAGGTGATCAACCTCAGCCTGGGCGGCTACGGCCAGTGCACCGCGGACGATCCGATGGGGCAGGCGATCGCCTTTGCCAACAAGCGCGGCGCAGTGGTGGTGGTCGCGGCGGGCAACGACAGCGACAACGCGAAGAACTTCTCGCCCGCCAGCTGTCCCGGCACCATCACGGTGGCCGCCACCGGCATCACCAGCCGTCGCGCGTACTACTCCAACTACGGCCGCACGATCGACCTGGCCGCACCGGGCGGCGGCATCTACAAGGGCGACCGCAGCAGCGGCGAGCAGGTGACCGACGGTTTCGTCTGGCAGGCGATCAACAGCGGCACCACCAAGCCGGTGGCCGACGACACCAGCTATGCCGGTTACGCGGGTACCTCGCAGGCGACCCCGCACGTCAGCGGCACGGTGGCGCTGATGCAGGGCGCGCGGCTGGCGCGCGGCCTCAAGCCACTGTCGCCCGCGGCGGTGCTGGACATCCTCCGGCGCACCGCCGTCACGCCCAGGGTGGTACCCGATCACCGCATCGGTGCGGGCATCCTGGACGCCCACGCGGCGGTGAGCATGGCCATCGCCGGTGGTGGGTCGACCAGCCAGGCGACGTTGCTGGGCAACGGCGTGGCGCTGTCGAACCTGTCCGGCGCGAAGGGCAGCCGCACGGTGTACCGCATCGACGTGCCGGAAGGTGCCGGCAAGCTGAGCCTGCGCACGAGCGACGGCAGCGGCGACATCACCCTCTACGTGAACCCGGGCGTCCCCGCCACGGCGGACGATTACCACTGCCGCTCCGCCCACGCAGGCACGGGCGAGTCGGTCGTCCTCGATCACCCGGCCGCTGGCCGCTGGTTCGTCACCCTGGTGGGGCGGACCGACTACAGCGGCGTGAACCTGGTGGGCAAATACACCGTTTTGCGCTGAGCAACGGGGCCGGCGGCTGCGCGCCGCCGGCCTGCACGCCCGCAGCCCTTTTCCGGGACACGGCGGCCCGCCAGCGCGTGCCGCCGTGATTGGCTGCAAGTGGCAAAACTGTCCAGTGATAGCAGAAGCGCGTCACGAAGGCTCTTGGAAAATTTCGCGGTTGACGCTACCTGTCAAGCCTCCATAGTGTGACGCAGTCGTCATTTTTGGATTATGACGACGTTATCCGGGCCCTTCGCGCGCAAGCCGGGGCCACCGTCCGCAGGGGGAAGAAATGTTCCAGAAGAAGCTCGTCGGCGCCATGCTCGCCGCGCTGGGGTGTGCGTCGGTTTCATTGTGCGCCGCCACGCCGGTCCATATCCGTGCCGGGCACCTCGGCCAACTCGCGCCGGCTACGCTGGCCAATCGCCTGGGCCTGGGCCAGGGCAGCACCTTCGTCGCCGGTGCGCGCGCCAGAACGGTGCGCGGCACCGTCAAGACCCGTGAATGGCAGACCTTCCAGGGAGTGCCGGTATACGGACGCAGCCTGGTCGTCGAACGCGATGCCCGCGGCAACGTGGTGAGCGCCCTCGGCGAAGCCGAGGCCAGCCTGGCCGGCCAGCTGCATTCCGTGCGTCCGCGACTCGACGGTGCGCAGGCGCAGGCCGCCCTGCAGGGCAAGCTTGGCCAGCACGCACTAGCCGTGAGCAACGTCCGCAGCGAGCTGTTCGTCTACCCGCAGGCCAAGGGCAACGCCCGGCTGGCCTACCGCACCTCGTATCTGGTGACGTCCAACGGACGCATCTCCCGCCCGACCGCGATCGTCGACGCCGACACCGGCGAGGTGCTGCGCCACTGGGACGGACTGACCACCGGTCGCCGCGCGCCGGGCACCGGCACCCCGACCGCGGTCGACGCCAACGGTCCGGGCGGCAACGACCTGATCGGCCTGTACCACTACGACGGCTCCGGCGCCGGCCGCGAGCTGCTCAGCGCCACGCGCATCGGCAGCACCTGCTATCTCCAGAACGACAAGGTCGCCACCTACAACGTGGCCGGCGGCCAGCGCGTGACGCTCTGGTCGTTCGGCTGCGCCGGCACCAACCCGGCCGGCTGGACCAGTATGGGCGACGAGATCAATGGCGCCTATTCGGCGATCAACGACGCGCACCATTTCGGTGGCGTGGTCTACGACATGTACAGCAACTGGTTCGGCGCTCCGCCTTTGAAGAATGGCGATGGCAGCCCGATGCAGCTGCACATGTGGGTGCATTACGGCGCCAACTACGAGAATGCGTTCTGGGACGGCTCCGAAATGGTGTTCGGCGATGGCGACCGGTATTTCTACCCGTTCGTGGTGCTCGACATCACCGGGCATGAGATCAGCCACGGCTTCACCGAGCAGCATTCGGGCCTGGAGTACGTCGGACAGTCCGGCGGCATGAACGAGGCGTTCTCGGACATGGCCGGCGAAGCGGCGAAGTACTTCGACCGCGGCAGCAACGATTTCATGACCGGCGGCGAGATCGTCAAGCCCGACACCGTGCCGCTGCTGGGCATGGCGGCGCTGCGCGACATGTGCACGCCGAGCAACGACGGCTCCTCGATCGACAACGCCAGCCAGTACAACGACAGGCTGGACGTGCATTACTCCAGCGGCGTCTACAACCGCGCGTTCTGCACCCTGGCCAGGACCGCCGGATGGAACACGCGCACGGCGTTCGAGGTGTTCCACGACGCCAACGCGCTGTACTGGCATGCGGATGAAACGTTCGACTCGGGCGCCTGCGGCGTCGAGCAGGCGGCGACCGATCGTGGTTACCCGCAGACCGACGTCGAGGCCGCCTTCGGTGCGGTCGGGGTCAGTTGTCGCTGATGCCTTAGAGCGCGGGCTTCGCGGCTCGCGGCAGACCGGTCGGCCGTCGCATGTACGGCCGACCACCCCTTCGAGAGTGAATGCACGTCCGCCGGGCGCACGCGGCGCTGGCGGACAGGGAGAGTGTTCGTGAACAAAATCTACAGCAAGGTCTGGAATCGGGCGTTGGGTCTGGTGACGGTTGCCTCCGAACTTGCCCGAAGCCAGGGATCCGGTTCGGGCAGGCGTACTCGTGCGCTGGCGCTGGGCACGACAATGGCGCTCGTGGTGATGGCGGCCCCGACCCACGCGGCGGTCTTTGTCGCGGATCAGGGTACGGACCCGGCGTTCGTCGATCCGTTCGTGCTCGAAGGCGGCACGGCGGGCGGTCACAACGCCTATGCCGGTCTCTATGCCACCGCACTGGGCTTGTATGCGAACGCAGCCGGCCATGGCTCGGTTGCCCTGGGTGAAAATGCGGGCGCCGACGGCGATTGGTCCACCTCAGTGGGTGCGCGCGCCTACACGTCCTCGCTGTACGGCCTGGCCGTGGGCACGGACAGCATGGCCAGCGACGAGAGCGCCACCGCGGTCGGGGGCAACTACACCGACTTCGACGGCACTGTGTACGGCACCGAAGCCAGCGCCTTCGGCGCCACCGCGATCGGCGCTGGCGCCGGAGCCGATGGCGTCGACAGCACGGCAGTCGGTTCGCTTGCCTACGCCACCGGCCAGGGTTCGTTTGCCGGCGGCAGCAACGCGGGCGCCGATGGCTACGAGAGCGTGGCGCTCGGCGCCAACGCCCAGGCTTCCGACCGCGGCACCATCGCGATCGGCGGCGGCGACCCGGACCCGATGTCCGGCGAGGCCACCACCGCCGCGGGCGAGGGAGCCATTGCGCTCGGTTCGCTGGCCTACGCCTCCGGCACCGGCGCCATGGCCAACGGCTACCAGGCCACCGCGCTGGGCAACTTCGCGCTGGCCAGCGGCAATGGCGCCTGGGCGCAGGGCACGGGCGCCTCGGCCATGGGCAGCAGCGCGCTCGCAGCCGCCGACAAGGCCACCGCCGTGGGCAACAACGCCCAGGCGCTCGACGCCTCGTCGACCGCGCTTGGTGCGGACGCCTTCGCCCAGGGCCGCTACAGCATCGCCATCGGTTCCCAAGGCGATCCGAACACCGGCGCCTTCGGCAGCCAGTCGATCGCCATCGGCCTGGACAGCTTCGCCGCCGACGACTACGCCAACGCGCTGGGCAGTTTCAGCGTGGCCGCCAAGTTCGCCAGCGCCTACGGCTATGGCGCCAGCGCCCTCGGTTTCGCGAGCCTCGCGTCGGGTGTGCAGAGCACGGCCTCGGGTGACTATTCGGTAGCGCTGGGCGTCGGTTCGATCGCATCGAATGCCGACAGCGTCGCCGTCGGCGACGGCAGCGAGTCCGATGGCGCGGCAGCGGTGGCGCTGGGTGCGGGCGCCTATGCCCCGGCCGACAACAGCGTGGCGCTGGGTGCCGGATCGGTCGCCGACGAGGACAACACGGTATCGGTCGGCGCGATGGGCAGCGAACGCCGCGTCACCAACGTGGGCGACGGCGTCTACGCCACCGACGCGGTGAACAAGGGTCAGCTCGATGCGGTAGCCGACCTCGTCGGGGCCAACGGCCAGGCGCTGAGCGACCTGGGCGTCCAGGTAACCCATATCGACGGGCGGGTGACCAACATCGAGGGGCAGCTCGGCAGCCTCCAGTCGAGCACCGCCGACATGACCTACCTCAGTGTCGATGGCGACACCGCGGCCAGCACCCCGACCGGCAGCAAGGCCGTGGCACTGGGATCGGCCGCCTCGGCACAGGGCGACCATGGCACCGCGATCGGCGGCGACAGCTATGCGGCGGGCCCGAACGATACGGCCATCGGCGGCAATGCCCGCGTAAATGCCGACGGCAGCACGGCGGTCGGTGCCAACACCACCATCGCGGCCAACGCGACCAACGCGGTCGCCGTGGGTGAAGGTGCGAGCGTCAGTGCCAGCGACGCGGTCGCTCTCGGCCAGGGTGCAGTGGCCGACCGCGCCCAAACCGTTTCGGTGGGCACGGCCAGCCAGCAGCGGCAGATCGTCAATGTCGCGGCGGGCACGCAGGCCACGGACGCAGCCAATACCGGGCAGGTCGACCAGGCCATCGCCACCGCCAGGACCTACGCCGATGCCGGCGACCGGCAGACCCTGGCCCGCGCGCAGGCCTACGCGGACCAGCGCCTGGCCAACGTCTCGCTGGACCTGGCCAGCTTCCGCCGCGAGGTCGATGACCGCTTCCGCAGCGTGAACACGCGCCTGGACCAGGTCGGGGCGATGGGTTCGGCGATGGCGCAGATGGCGTTCAGCACGCAGGGCATCGACACGCCCAACCGGCTGGGCGTGGGAGTGGGTGGCTACCGCGACCGTGGCGCGCTGGCGGTGGGCTATTCGCGCCAGTTGTCCTCGCACGCCAGCCTGACCTTCGGTGCCGCGGTCAGCGGCGACGAAACCTCCGGCGGCGTGGGCCTGGGCGTGGGCTGGTAAGCCCCGGCAGGCGCCTGCGGACGGCCGGCGCACATGCAGGCGCCGGCCGTTTCACGTCGCGCTGAACTTGCGCGCGGGATGTTAGTCGGAAGTTCCACGGCGTCCCCCGTCGCGCGCTCGCGCCCGGGCCGGGGGATGTGCTACCAATGGGTTTTCTCGTCGACGCGGGGGGTGTTGACGGGTTGACGTGACTGGCGGGAGACACTGCATGTCGGCAGTTCCAACGCCGGCGGCCACCTGGGCGCTCTCCGTGGACGACCGTGAAACGGCGGTCTGCGCACTCCTGGTGTCGCGCGGCAATCTCAAGGACAGCGACCTCCATCGCGCGCGCCGTCTGCACGAGGAGGCGCCCGAGGGCACCCTGACCGCGCTGCTGGCGCGGCTGGGTCTGGTGTCCGAGCGCGACCTGGCCGAGGCCTGGTCCGAGCTGCTTGGCGTGCCACTGCTGGCCGCGCGCGATGCGCCGGAAATGCCGCCGGCCGAACCCGAGCTTTCCCTGCGCTTCCTCAAGCAGCAGCACGTCGTGCCGGTGCGCGAGGGCGAGGACGACCTGGCGCTGGTGGTGGCCGACCCCGCCGATCCGTATCCGCTGCAGGCGGTCGAGCTGGCCGCCGGTCGGCCGGTCGCGTTGCGCGTGGGGCTGCGCTCGGAAATCGACGACCTGATCGAACGCTATTACGGCACCGGCCGATCGGCGATGGGCACGATCGTGGAGAACCTCGGCGGCGAAGCCAGCGAGGAGGACGACGTCGAGCACCTGCGTGACCTGGCGTCCGAGGCTCCGGTCATCCGCCTGGTCAACCTGATCCTGCAGCGCGCGGTCGAGCAGCGCGCCTCCGACGTGCACATCGAGCCGTTCGAGAACCGCCTGAAGGTGCGCTATCGCGTCGACGGCGTACTGCACGAGGTCGAGGCGCCGCCCTCCTCGTCGACCGCGGCGGTGATCAGCCGCGTCAAGATCATGGCCAAGCTCAACATCGCCGAGCGGCGCCTGCCGCAGGACGGGCGCATCCAGCTGCGCGTACAGGGCAAGGAGCTGGACCTGCGCGTGTCGACCGTACCGACCGCCTACGGCGAATCGGTGGTGATGCGTATCCTGGACCGCGAATCGGTGGTGTTCGACTTCGCCTCGCTGGGCTTCACGCCCGCGTTCGAGAAGCGCTTCGTGGAAGTGCTCGAGCGCCCCAACGGCATCCTGCTGGTCACCGGTCCGACCGGTTCGGGCAAGACCACCACGCTGTACACGGCGCTCTCGCGGATCAACACGCCGGACGTGAAGATCATCACCGTCGAGGACCCGGTCGAATACCAGCTCGAGGGCATCAACCAGATCCAGGTCAAGCCGCAGATCGGGCTGGATTTCGCCAACGCGCTGCGCTCGATCATGCGCCAGGACCCGGACGTGATCATGATCGGCGAGATGCGCGACCTGGAGACCTGCCGGATCGCGATCCAGTCGGCGCTGACCGGCCACCTGGTGCTGTCCACGCTGCACACCAACTCGGCCGCCGGCGGCGTCACCCGCCTGCTCGACATGGGCGTGGAGGACTACCTGCTCGGCTCCACCGTCAACGCGATCCTGGCCCAGCGCCTGGTGCGCCGGCTCGATCCGGAAACGGCGATTCCCTACGAGGCCTCGCCCGAGGTGATCGCCGAGTTCGAACTTCAGAAGTACACCGACGAGCGTCCGATCCGGCTGTGGAAACCCGGCAGCAGCACGACCAACCCCACCGGCTACCGCGGCCGCCGCGCCATCGTCGAGTTCCTGGTGATGAGCGAACCGCTGCGCCGCCTGGTGATGCAGCGCGCCGACGCCAGCGAGATCGAGCGGCAGGCGCGCGCCGAAGGCATGCGCACGATGTACGAGGACGGCATTGCCAAGGCCGTTGCCGGCGTCACCACCCTGGAGGAGGTGCTGCGTGTCACCCAGGAAGGCTGAACATCTGGCTCCCTCTCCCCGCCGGGGAGAGGGTTGGGGTGAGGGGCCGGGGCTCGCCCGTAACTCCCGTCGAGCAGCGGCCGTCATGCTGAAAAGCACCAGCGCGCCGCGCTCCGCCCTATCCATTGCGCAAGCGTCGGCCCCTCACCCCAGCCCTCTCCCCCCGCATCTATCAAAGATGGGGGAGAGGGAGCAGCTCGCGCTGGGCCTCTGACATGGCGCAGTTCCGCTACCGCGCCATCAGCGCCGCCGGCGAGATGCTGCAGGGCCAGATCGAGGCCCCCAGCCTGGAGGAGGCGATCGGCCGCCTGCAGGACCAGGGCCACACGCCGCTGGAGGCCAAGCCGGCGGACGCCATGGGCGAAGGCTCGGCCTTCGCCGCCCTGTTCAAGCGCGGCCCGTTCACCGGCGACCAGCTGGCACAGTTCACCCACCAGCTGGCCACGCTGCTCGGCGCCGGCCAGCCGCTGGACCGGGCGCTGGGCATCCTGATGGAGCTGCCCGAGGCCGAGCGCGCCAAGCGGCTGGTCGAGCGCGTGCGCGACCGGGTGCGCGGCGGCACCACGCTGTCGCAGGCGCTGGAGGAGGAACACGGCGTGTTCCCCAAGCTGTACATCTCGCTGGTGCGAGCGGGCGAGGCCGGCGGCTCGCTGGAGGACACCCTGCGTCGCCTGGCCGAATACCTCGAGCGCGCCCAGCAACTGCGCGGCAGCATCATCAACGCGTTGATCTACCCGGCGTTCCTGCTCATCGGCGTGCTCGGCTCGCTGGTGCTGTTGCTGGCCTACGTGGTGCCGCAGTTCGTGCCGATCTTCCAGGACATGCAGGTGCCGATCCCGCTGATCACGCGCGTGGTGCTGTTCATCGGCCAGGTGCTGCAGGGCTGGTGGTGGCTGCTGCTGATCCTGCTGATCGCGGGAATCGCGGTCTGGCGCGCGCGCCTGCGCGATCCGGCGTTGCGGATGGCCTGGCACGCGAGGCTGCTGACCGTGCGCGTGATCGGCCCGCTGCTGCTCAAGGTGGAGACCGCGCGCATCGCGCGCACGCTGGGCACGCTGCTCAAGAACGGGGTGCCGTTGCTGACCGCGATCGGCATCGCGCGCCAGGTCACCGGCAACACTGCGCTGGACGAAGCGCTCGCGCAGGCCTCCGAGCAGGTCAAGGGCGGCGGTGGCCTGAGTGCCGCGCTGGCGCGCTCGCAGCGCTTCCCCCGGCTGTCGCTGCAGATGGTGCAGGTCGGCGAGGAAGCCGGGCAACTGGACAGCATGCTGCTGAAGGTCGCCGATACCTTCGACCTCGAATCCAAACGCGCGATCGACCGCCTGCTGGCCGCGCTGGTGCCGGCGCTGACGATCGTGATGACGGTGCTTGTGGCGATCATCATGGCGGCGATCCTGCTGCCGCTGCTGAGCCTCACGGCGAATATTCAATGATGTGGAGAGTGCAATGAAACACCAACGGACCGGCCCGATGCGTGCGCGTCGCGCCCGCGGCTTCACCCTGCTCGAAATGCTCGCGGTGATCGTGCTGATCGGCATCATCGGCGCGATCGTGGTGCGCCAGGTCGGCAGCAGTGTCGACAAGGGCAAGTACGGCGCGGGCAAGGCGCAGCTGATGACGCTCGGCCAGAAAATCGAGAACTACTCGCTGGACAACGGCTCGCCGCCGGCCGGCCTCGACGCGCTGGTCAAGAAGCCGCCGAACGCGCCGAACTGGCAGGGCCCCTACGCCAAGCCCTCGGATCTGGTCGATCCGTTCGGCCATGCCTTCGGCTACAAGGCCCCCGGCGAGCACGGCAGCTATGACCTGGTGTTCTATGGCCAGGACGGCAAGCCCGGCGGCGATGGCTACAGCCAGGACATCGGCAACTGGCAATGAAGCCGGGACTGGGCATTCGGGATTCGGGATTCGCGAACGCGGGCGGCCGGCGCTTGCGCGCCTTCCCGAACCCCGAATCCCGGATGCCGGATCCCGGACGCGCGCGCCGCCGCGGCTTCAGCCTGCTCGAAATGCTCGCGGTGATCCTGCTGATCGGCATTGCCGCCGCCGCGGCCGCGGTCTCGGTGACCCAGGGACTGGCCAGCGCGCGCACCCGCGCGGCCAGCGTCGAGCTGGCCGCCGCGCTGCGCGCCACCCGCGCGCAGGCCATCGTCAAGGGCAAGGAGCAGACCTTCGAACTGGACACGAAATCGGCCAGCTACCAGGCGGCCGGCGGCAGGGAAGTGGCGCTGCCCAGGGGCATGCGCCTGTCCATCACCAGCGCCCGCGAGGACCAGCCGGACAGCCACACCGGCCGCATCCGTTTCTTCCCCGACGGCAGTTCGACCGGCGGCCACATCATCCTGCAGCGCGGCGGGCGCCGCTGGCAGGTCAACGTGGCCTGGCTGACCGGCGCGGTGAGCGTGGTGACGTCGTGACCACGGGAATCGGCATTGGGGATTCGGGATTCGCAAAGGCGGCGAGTCGCGTACGCTTGCGGGCCCTTTCGAATCCCGAATCCCCAATGCCGAATCGCGGGCACGCGACGCGCGCCAGCGGCTTCACCCTGCTCGAGGTGATTGCCGCCGTGCTGCTGCTGGCGATCACCTTCGCCTCGCTGATGCGCGTGGCGGGCAGTTCCCTGAACCTCACCGCGCGCTCGGCCGAACGCAGCGCGGCGGCGATGTGGGCACGCAGCCTGCTCGACAGCGCGTTCGTGCTGGAGCCGATCCGCGTCGGACAGAGCAGCGGGCGCTTCGACGAACGCTATCGCTGGCAGCTCGACGTGCGGCCGTTCCAGCCACTGCCCACCGCGCAGGCGAGCGGCCCGCAACCGCGTGCGCCGGCCTCGCCGCTCAAGCTCTACCGGCTCGACCTGGACGTGATGTGGAAGAGCGCCGGGCACGATTACAGCGCGCGCTTCAGCACCCTGCGGGTGGGTGGGCCGCAGCCGCAAGGGGCCGGGTCGTGAGGACGGGATCGGGCATTCCGGATTCGGGCTTCGCAAAGGCGGCCGGCCGCGTGCGGGTGCGTACCCTTCCGAATCCCGAATCCCGAATGCCCACTCCCGGGCGCGCAACACGCGCCCGCGGCTTCACCCTGCTCGAAACGCTCGCCGCGCTGGCGCTGCTCGCGCTGCTGCTGGTGGGCGTCTACTCCGGCATCCGCACCGCCTCGCACAGCGTGCGCTCGGGTACCGCGGCGGTGGAGCGGCTGGACGCGGTGCGTTCGGCGCAACAGTTCCTGCGCAACGAGCTGGCGCAGGCGATGACCCAGCAACTGGCCAAGAACCCGGACAACGACGAGGCGATCTTCTTCCGTGGCGAGCCGGACTCGATGAGCTTCGTGGCGCCCTTGCCCGGCTACCTCGGCAAGCTCGGGCCGCAGGTGCAGACGCTCGAGCTGGTCGACAACGGCAAGGGTGGCCAGCGCCTGCAGGTCCGCTTTGCGCTGCTGCCGCCCAGCGGCGAACCGCTCAAGCCCGGGCCGCCGCAGGTGCTGCTGGAGGACGTGCACGACGCCGGCTTCCATTATCGCGGGGTGGACCAGCGGGGCCGCGCCGGTCCGTGGCGGGACGACTGGCGCCAGGGCGACCGCCTGCCGCAGCTGGTGCGCATCGACCTCAAGCTGCCCGGCGCCGGCTACTGGCCGCAGCTGACCGTGCCGCTGCGCGTGGATGCCTCGGCCAACCAGCGCCAGTTCGCGATGCTGGATGCCGCCGGCCCCGCCATCGCTTGGAGGCAGCCGTGAGCGCGCGTCGCGGCCAGCGTGGCGTCGCGCTGCTGCTGGTGCTGTGGGCCTGCACGTTGCTGGCGATCATGCTGGGCGGCTACGCGATGACCGCGCGCACCGAGGGCCTGCAGGCACGGTTCCAGTTCGCGCAGACGCAGGCGCACTACGCGGCCGAGGCGGGCCTGTCCCGCGCCATCTATGGCCTGCAGGACCCGCGGCTGGCCGAGCGCTGGCAGGCTGACGGCCGGCCCTACACGTTCCGCTTCGATGGCGCCACGGTGCAGGTCAGCGCGGTCGACGAGGGCGGCAAGGTGGACTTGAACAGCGCCTCGCCGATCGTGCTGCAGGGGCTGTTCCGCGCCGCCGGCCTGCGCCCCGACGAGGCGCGGAAGATGGCCGCCGCGGTGGTCGACTGGCGGGAATTCAACGTAGGCCGGAAGGTGGGTGCGCAGGTGTATGCAGCCAACGGCTACCAGCCGCGTCACTCGCCGTTCCTGAGTATCGAGGAGCTGCAGCAGGTGGCCGGCATGACGCCCTCGCTGTACCGCATCATCGCCGGTGCGATCACCATCTGGTCCGGCCGCGAAAGCCCCGATCCGAACACGGCCCAGCCGCTGGCGCTGGGCGCGATCCCCGGCATGACGCCCGAGCGGGTCGCGCAGGTGCTGGCCGCGCGCAGGAATACGCGGCCGGGCGTGGCCGCCCTGTTCGCGGGCAACGGAGTGACGCATAGTATTCGCTCGGAGGCCACGATGGCCGACGGCACGCGCGCCGTGCTGCATGCCACCGTACGCCTGCAGGGCGTTCGTCCGGGCGCGCAGCCCTACGCGGTGTTGCACTGGCGGGAGGGTGACCGCGAATGACCAACGCAACGCAATCGCTGCGGCCGCAGCTGGACCGTGCGCGTCGCGCCTGGCGGGCCTCGCCGCTGCCGCGGTTCTTCGCCTGGTGGTCCGGCGAGCTCGGCGCACTGCTGCCGGCCTCGTGGGGCCGGCTGTTCGGCGGCGGCGCGCAGTGGTACCTGTTGCAGCGCACCGACGGGCACTGGGAGCTGCGCCGCGCCGGCGAGCCGGAGGCGCGCGCGCAATGGCCACGCGGCGCCGAGCCGGCGATCGAACAGGCGGCGCTCTCGGCGGCCGTGCGCGAAACCGATCGCGAAGACCTGCGCCTGGCGCTGCTGCTGCCGGCGAGTGCGGTCCTGCGCCGGCGCCTGCTGCTCCCGCGCGCGGCGGCCGACGACCTGCAGCAGGTGGGGGCCTTCGAGATGGACCGGCAGACCCCCTTCCGCGTCGAGCAGGTGTACTACGCCGTGCTCGAACTGGACACGCCGGCCCCGGCCGGCCGCTTCTTCGCCGAACTGGTGGCGGTGCCCCGCGACACGCTCGATCCGCTGCTGGCCGAGCTCGAGGGCGCCGGCATCCGCGTCGATGCGGTCGACGTGGCCGAAGGCACCGGTCGGCTGGGCGTGAACCTGCTGCCGCCTGCCCGCGTGCCCTATCGCACCAACCCGCGCCAGCGCCTCAACCTCGCGCTCGCCGGTGCCGCCGTGCTGTTGCTGGTGCTGGCGCTGTCGCAATGGCTCGACAACCGTCAGCAGGCGCTCGCCACGATGCAGGCGCAGGTGCAGGACATGCAGGCCGAGGCGCAGCAGGTCGCGGCCCTGCGCCAGGAGCTGCAGGACAACGCCGGCGCGGCGAGCTTCCTGGTCCGGCGCAAGCAGAACCGCGTGACGATGCTCGACCTGCTGCTCGATCTCACCCGCCGGCTGCCGCAGAGCGCATGGCTGGAGCGGCTGAGCGTCGACCCGAGCGGGCAGGTCGGCTTCCAGGGCCAGGCGCCGCAGGCCGCGGCGCTGATCGATGCACTGAAGGATTCGAAGATCGTGCGCGATCCCAACTTCCAGGGCAGCATCCAGCCTGATCCGGCCAGCGGCAAGGAGCGCTTCTACATGGTCGCGCAGCTGCGCCAGGCCGGTAGCGCCGCACCGGCGACGCCGGCCAGCGCCGCCTCGGAGGCGCAGCCATGAGGCAACTGGAGCTCAAGCCGCGCGACAGCCGCATCGCCGCCGTGCTGCTGCTGGTGATGGCATGGGTGCTGGTCTATTTCCTGCTGGTCCACTGGTGGTTCGTCGCGCCGCTGCGCGCGGTCGACGCGCAGATGGACGACCTTCGCGACACCCAGAGCCGCTATGCGGCGGCCATCGCCGAGAAGCCGGCGCTGGAAAAACGCATCGCCGAACTCGGCGCCGGCCAGGCCGCCAGCGCCGCGTTCCTGCCCGAGAGCGACCCCAACGCCGCCTCGGCCGGCCTGATGCAGCGGGTGGTCGACGCGGTCGGTGCGCACACCGCCGGCGGTGCCTGCGAAGTCACCCAGAAGATGCCGTTGCCCAACCCGCCCGACGACGACAACAGCCCCTACCGCAAGGCGGCGGTAAGCATCAGTCTGCGCTGCGACATGGAGCCGCTGGTGGCGGTGCTCAACGCACTGGAGCAGGGCACGCCCTACCTGTTCGTCGACGACCTCAGCATCTACCGCAACCCGGTCGCCGCGCAGCAGGGCAACCAGCCGGTGCTGGAGATCCAGTTCACCCTGTCCGGCTACGTGCGTCCCTCGCACGGGCCGGCGGCCCCCGTGCCGGCACCTGTCCCGGCTACGGTCGACGCCGACGGCGGGGAGGAACCATGAACGCCGCCGCGCAACGCCGCCTGACCGTGCCGCTGGTCGCCACCACGGTGGTGCTGGGCGTGCTGCTGCTGGCGCTGCTGGCCGGCATCGGCCGCGGCGTGCACTGGGCGCCGCCGCGCGCCCCGGCGCCGTTGCCGGCCCAGCATGCGGCGACGTTGCCGCCGCCGGTGCCGCTGGAGCACTACGCGCCGGTGTGGCAGCAGCCGCTGTTCAATCCCGACCGCAAGCCGGTGGCGCATGCCGCCAGCGGCAGCAGCCAGCTCGGAGACATGCAGTTGACCGGCATCATCCTCACGCCGACGCTGCGCATGGCACTGCTGCACAACAAGCGCGAGGCCGACAAGAACCGGGAGCTGCGCGTGAAAGAAGGCGCCAGCCTGCCCGACGGCAGCTGGACCCTGGTCGAGGTGAAGCCCCGCTCGGCGGTGTTCGATTCGTCCAGCGGGCGCGTCGAGTTGCAGCTGCCGGCGGGCGTGCCGATCGACCAGGTGCGCGGCAGCCCGGCCGAAGCCTCGTCCGTGCCCGACGAGTTGCCGAATGAAATCACCAACCCCTCGCACCGCCTGCAGCCGCCCGACGAGAACGACCAGGACGGCAACCCGCAGGACCAGCCCGGCGCCGATGCACCGCAGGACAATGGCGACGAGGACAACGCCGCGCCCGCCGGTGGCGCGGTCCAGGGCCTGCGCGGCGGCGCGCCGGTCCGCATGGAAATGACCAACGAGCAGCGCCAGGCCGAGCGCCTGCGCCAGCTCAAGGCTGCCATCCAGAAGCGCCGCGCCGAACAGGCAGCCGCGAAGGCTCACGAAGGAGATCGCTGACCATGTTCCCCAACGCCCTGCACCGAATGTTCCGGATCGGCGCCATAGCGCTGACGGTCTGGCTGGTCGGTTGCTCCAGCATGCCGCAGCACGACGACTACGCGCTGCAGCGCGAGGCCGTCGCCGGTACCGAGAAGCCCGCGCCGGCGCCGCTGCCGCTCAACAATAACCTCGGCCCGGCCGGCGAGGCCAGCCCGCAGCCGCAGATCAACAGCGGCACCGGCCAGTTCATCCACCCGCAGGCGCTGGCCAAGCCGCGGCCGGCCGCGCACGGCGAGGGCGCGGTGACCTTCAACTTCGAGAACCAGCCGGTGCAGGCGGTGGTCAAGGCCATCCTCGGCGACTTCCTGAAGAAGAACTACACCATCGTGCCCGGCGTGCAGGGCAACATCTCCTTCTCCACCTCCGAGCCGATCGACGCCAGCCAGGCGCTGCCGGTGCTGGAGACGCTTCTGTCCTGGACCGGCAACGCGCTGGTGCGCCAGGGCAACAGCTACGTGGTGATGCCGGCCAAGAACGCGATTGCCGGCAGCGTCTCGCCCAGCCTCGGCGCGGTGGCGCCGCAGGGCGGCATGCAGGCGCGGCTGTTCCCGCTGCACTACATCTCCGCCGCGCAGATGCAGAAGCTGATCAAGCCGTTCGCCCGGCCCGACGCGATCCTGCTGGCCGATCCGGCGCGCAACGTGCTGGTGCTCGCCGGCTCGCCGCAGGAACTGGACAACTACGCGCGCACCATCCGCACCTTCGACGTCGACTGGCTCAAGGGCATGTCGGTGGGCGTGTTCAGCCTGCAGCGGGCCAACGTGTCCGAGCTGATGCCCAAGCTCGACGCGATCTTCGGCAAGCAGGGCGACAGCCCGCTGGCCGGCATGCTGCGCTTCATCCCGATCGAGCGCACCAACGCGCTGGTGGTGATCAGCACGCAGCCGGACTACCTGCAGGAAGTGGGGGACTGGATCGCGCGCATCGACCGCGGCGGCGGCAACGAGCCGCAGCTGTTCGTCTACGACGTGCGCAACATCAAGGCGTCGGACCTGGCCAGGTACCTGGCGCAGATCTACACCAACGCCTCGGCCAGCGGCGGCAGCGGCGGCGAGGTCGGCCCGGGCCTCAGCTCCGGCACCCTGGGCAACGCCGACAACGCCAGCGGCAACGCCATGGGCAGTGCCGCCGGCAGCTTCGGCAACAGCGGCGGCATCGCCGGCGGCTCGGGCAGTTTCAAGGGCGGCAGCGACGGCAGCACGGGCCGCGGCGGCATCGACGTCGGCGACAACGGCGGCATGGCCGGCCAGGCTGGCGGCCTGGGCGGCAATGGCGGCTTCGGCAACAGTGGCGGCCTGGCCAACGCCACCAGTTCGGCCAACGACCAGCAGTACAGCTCCGCCGACGGATCGATCAAGATTTCCTCGGTCGATGCCAACAACCAGCTGCTGGTGCGCGCGCGGCCGTCCCAGTGGGCGGAGATCGAGGGCGCCATCCAGCGCCTGGACAACGTGCCGCTGCAGGTGCAGATCGAGACGCGCATCCTCGAAGTGCAGCTTACCGGCGCCTTCCAGTTCGGCGTGCAGTGGTATCTGGAAGGCCTGGTCGGCGGCACGCCCAACAGCAGTGGCGGCATCACTCCGGGGCAACCGGGCAACCAGCAGCAGTGGGCGCTGGGCAAGGGTGGCATGACCTACAACCCGACCGGCGATTCGTTCTTTTACTCCTTCCTCAACAACAACCTGCAGGTCGCGCTGCACGCGCAGGAGACCAAGGGCAACGTCAAGACGCTCTCGGCGCCATCGCTGGTGGTGATGAACAACCAGGTCGCGCACATCCAGGCGGGCGACGAAATCCCGGTCAACCAGACCTTCTTCACCACCGGCCTGGGCACTACCACCAACGACAGCCCGACCACCATCGGCCAGGTGCAGTACATCAGCACCGGCGTGATCCTCGACGTGCAGCCGCGGATCAATCCGGGTGGCCTGGTCTACCTCAACATCAAGCAGCAGGTGAGCGTGCCGGGGAACAAGGACTCCAATGGCAACTACACCATCCAGCAGCGCGAGATCGCCACGCAGGTCGGCGTGCAGAGTGGCCAGACCGTCCTCCTCGGCGGGCTGATCCGCCAGGATGAGGGCAACACCGACACCGGCATCCCCGGCCTGAACCGCATCCCGCTGATCGGCCGCCTGTTCGGCAGTACCGACCGGCATCGCAACCGCTCCGAGCTGATCGTGCTGATCACGCCGCGGGTGATCGGCTCCAGCGATGACGCCAGGCGCATCACCGACGAATACCAGACCAAGTTCGAGTCGCTCGCGCCGCTGCGCGCCGAGCGCGCGAAGGAACCGCCGCCGCCGGCCACCTCGCCGGCCGACGTGCCACTGCCCACGCCGCCGGCCACGCCCGAGCAGCTCAACCAGCAGGCCGCGGCGGCACTCAGGCAGACCGATTACGCGGCCGCGCAGCGACTGGCGCTGGAGTCCTGGCGCAACGGCCCGCAGCGCGGCGAGCTGTGCGCACGCAACTGGCAGATCATCGCCAGCGTGCGTACGCACCTGAACGATACCGAGGGCGTGGATACGGCGCGCAAATGGGTGGCCCAATGCATGGCGGGCGGGAAGTAGTTTCCCGCCCGGGCCACCTCCGCCCGCCTGTCGGCACCATCCCCCCGTCAGCGGGAGGGACGCGGTAGGCGGGTCGTGCGGGTGCCTTCCCCCGCCCACGAGGGAAATGCCCCGAGGCGGGCGGGGTGCCTGCCCCACGCCTTATCATTCGCGGGAATGACGCAAGCCGACTTCCCCATCGTCCCGCTGCTCCCGGCATTGCGCGAGGCGCTGGACGCCCACCCGCGACTCGTCCTGGAAGCTCCGCCAGGGGCCGGCAAGACCACCCAGGTGCCGCCGGCCCTGCTCGACGCGCCGTGGCTGGAAGGCCGCCGCATCGTGATGCTCGAACCGCGCCGCATCGCCGCACGCGCGGCTGCCCAGTTCATGGCCGCGCAGCGCGGCGAGGACGTGGGCCAGACCATCGGTTACCGCATCCGCTTCGAGTCCCGGGTGAGCGCGGCCACCCGCATCGAGGTGGTCACCGAAGGCATCCTCACGCGGTTGGTCCAGGACGACCCCGAACTGTCGGGTGTCGGCGCGATCCTGTTCGACGAGTTCCACGAGCGCCACCTGGCCGGCGACCTCGGCCTGGCGCTGGCGCTGGACGTGCAGGCGACCCTGCGTCCCGACCTGCGCCTGCTGGTGATGTCCGCCACGCTCGACGGCGAGCGCATCGCGCGCTGGCTGGATGCGCCACGGCTGTCCAGCCCGGGCCGCAGCTTTCCCGTGCGCATCGAGCACCCGCCCGCGCGTGCGCAGGAGACGCCCGAACATCACATGGCGCGCGTCACGCGCCAGGCGCTGGAGGAAAACGCCGGCGACGTGCTGGTGTTTCTCCCGGGTCGCCGCGAGATCGCGCGCGCCCACGCGCTGCTGGAGAACGCCTTGCCCGCTCGTCCGGGGAGGGGAGAAGGCAAGCTCGAGATCCTCGCCCTGCACGGCGAGCTCTCGCTGGCCGAGCAGCAGGCCGCGCTGGCGCCGGCCGAGCCGGGCATGCGGCGGGTGATCCTCGCCACCAACGTGGCCGAATCGAGTGTGACGCTGCCCGGCATCCGCGCGGTGATCGACGCGGGCCTCGCGCGCGAGCCGCGTTTCGATCCCAACACCGGCTTCTCGCGGCTGGAGACGGTCGCGATCTCGCAGGCTTCGGCCGACCAGCGCGCCGGCCGCGCCGGCCGCGTCGCCGAAGGCACGGCCTACCGCCTGTGGCCGCAAAGCCGGCGGCTGGAGGCAGCGCGCACGCCGGAGATCGCCCAGGCCGAGCTGTCGGGCCTGGCGCTGGAACTGGCCGCGTGGGGCGTCAGTGCCGCCGGTGACGACACGCTGCGCTGGCTGGACCCGCCGCCATCCGGGGCGCTGGCGCAGGCGCGCGAGCTGTTGACCGCGCTGGGCGCGCTCGATGCGGATCGCCGCATCACGCCGCTGGGCCGGCGCATGCTCGAACTCGGCGCCACCCCGCGATTGGCCGCCATGGCATGGCGTGCTCCGGTGGAGCTGCGCCCACTGGCTGCCGACCTGCTCGCCCTGGTCGAGGCTCGCTCGCCGTTGCGCGGCGAGCAGGCGCGCAGCGACGATTTCCGCGCCCGGGTCGATGCCCTGCATGCCTGGCGCGATCGCCGCGTCTCCGCCACGGGTCCGTCGACGGGAGCCGGTGCGCGCGGGGGCTTCGACAGCGGAGCCATGGCCGCCATCGAGCAGGCGTCCTGGGGCTGGCGCAGGCGTCTGGGCGTCCGCACGGCTGCCAGTGGCGTGCCCGACAGTCACGCCATAGGCGACCTGCTGCTGCATGCCTGGCCTGATCGCATCGCCCGCCAGGACGAGGCCAGGCCCCGCCGCTACACGCTCGCCAATGGCCGCGGTGCCAGCCTGCACGAGGCCAGCACGCTGGTCGGCGAACCCTGGCTGGTAGTGCTCGACCTGCGGCTGGAGGCGCGCGACAGCCTGGTGCTCGCCGCGGCGCCCTTCGACCCGCGGCGCCTCGAAGCGGATTTCCCGCAGCACTTCCTGCGCGAGCGCACGCTGGGCTGGAACGACGCGCGTGGCGCCGTGGAGGCGTTCGAGGAGCAGCGCTTCGGCGCCATCGTGCTGGAACGGCGCAGTGTTCCGGTGCGCCCGGAAGACGCGTTGCCCGCGCTGCTGGCCGCGGTCCGCAGCCGCGGCATCGATGCGCTGCCCTGGAGCGGAACCGCGCGCCGCCTGCGCGCGCGCATGCAGGCGCTGGCCGGCTGGATGCCCGAGCTGGGCCTGCCCGACGTGTCCGACGCGGCACTGCTGGCCTCGCTGGAGAACTGGCTCGGCCCGTACCTGCAGGGCAAGCGCAAGCTCGATGCGCTCGGCGCCGACGAGCTTTCCCTGGCGCTGGCCACGATGCTCGACTACGGGCAGCGCAGCCAGCTCGACCAGCACGCGCCCGAAAGCCTGACCGTGCCCAGCGGACAGGCGCGCAAGCTCGAGTACGCGCCGGGCGAGCCGCCGGTACTGGCGGTGAAGCTGCAGGAGCTGTTCGGCCTGGCCGACACGCCGCGCGTGGCGGGCGGCCGTGTGCCGGTCACCCTGCACCTGCTCTCGCCGGCGGGGCGGCCGATCCAGGTCACGCAGGACCTGAAGGGCTTCTGGGAGCGCACCTATCCGGAAGTGAAGAAGGAACTGAAGGGCCGCTATCCACGCCACCCGTGGCCGGACGATCCGTGGTCCGCCACGCCGACGCACCGGGCCAAGCCGCGCGGAACGTAGCCGGGACGATCCCGGCAAGCTCGCCCATTCCGCCTCTGGTCGCGGACCCTGCGGCGCGGCGCGTCGCCTCCTGCCCCCGCATGGCGGGAACGGTGACCGGGGGAGGACGGGCGACCCTGCAAAGGTCCACCCTTCGCCAGCCATCGAAAAGTCCGGCGCGGGACCGGTACTAGACTCCGTGCATGCCCCCCGCCTCGCTCACCCCGCACCAGCTCGCCGAAATCGGCGCCCTGCTCGCCGAACCGGCGCGCGCGGCGATGCTGCTCGCCCTGGTCGATGGCACCGCACGTCCCGCCGGCGAGCTGGCCCGGGCAGCCGGCGTCGGTGCGCCGACGGCCAGCGCACACCTCAAGCGCCTGCTCGAGGGTGGCCTGCTCGCCGTGCAGGTGCAGGGACGCCATCGCTACTACCGGCTGGCCGGTGACGAAGTGGCCGGCTGGCTCGAAGCGCTTGCCCTCCCGCGCCAGCCGATCGCGTCGCCGACCGGGGATGCCGTGTTGCGACGCGCGCGCAGTTGCTATCGGCATCTCGCCGGCCAGCTCGGTGTGGCCTTGTGCGCGCAGCTGCTCGATCGCGGCCACCTGGCGACGACCAGCGAAGGCCTCGCGCTGCGCCCGGCCGGGGCCGCGGCGCTGGCCGAGGCGGGGCTCGATGCGCAGGCCGTGGCGCGCCTGCCGGAGCTGCGCGGCCGCGGTTGCCTGGACTGGACCGAACGACGCCTGCACCTGGGCGGGCCGCTGGGCGTGGCGCTCACCGGCGCCATGCTGGATGCGGGCTGGCTACGCCACGCGCCGCGTGGGCGGGCGCTGCTGCCCAGCGTGGAAGGACTGCGGCGGTTCGGTCTGCTGGGCGTGCGCTTGCCCGGCTGAACCGGTCGCAGCCTGGCTCCCTCTCCCCCCGGGGAGAGGGAGCAGGAGCATGCGGCAGCATGGCAGGTGGAGCGACCCCCGGAGGGGAGGGAGCAGGGCGAGCAGCGGTCAGCGCCCCAGCACGAACCCGGTGAGCACCTGCGCAGTGGCCTCGGGCTTTTCCATCATCGGCATGTGGTTGCAGCCGTTGAGCAGGCTGGAACTGATCGCCGGCGCCCGGACCAGGCCGTTGCGCAGGCTGTCCAGCGCGGATGGATCGACCATGCGGTCCGCGCTGCACCACAGCCCCAGCACCGGCATGGTGAGCTGGCCCAGCCGCTGCTGCAGCGAGAGGTAGTCTCCGGGCTTGCGCAGCTCGGCGAGGGTGCGCTCGATGAACGTGCGATCGCTACGGTTTCGCGCGATGAAGACGTCCTCGATGCGGCCGGGCACCTCGGGTGGCTGCAGGAAGGCGAGCGCGAGCGCATGCTCGAACCCGGCACGGTCGTCATAGACGAACGGATCCTTGCCCGCCGCGATGGCGCGATCGAAATCGTTCGGGTCCGCCTTGAGGCCGTAGGCATCGACCAGCGCGAGCGCCGCCACGTCCTGCGGGTGTCCGGCCGCATAGACGCCGGCGATGGCGCCGCCCATGGAGTGGCCGACCAGCACGAAGCGCTGCAGGCCCAGCGCGGCGAGGAAGGCCTGCAGGCGCTGCGCCTGCGCCTGGACGCCGTAGCTGGCATCCGGGTTGCGCGAGGAGTCGCCCCAGCCTGGAAGATCCGGGATCACCACGTGGAAATGCGGCGTGAGCTGCTCGGCGAGCGGCAGCCAGATCGTCTTGTCCGCGGCGAAACCGTGCAGCAACACCAGCGTCGGCCCCTGGCCGCCTTCGTAATAGCTCCAGGTGGTGTCGCCCGCACGCAGGGTGTGTTCCTCCACGTGCGCGGTCATCGCCTGGCGCATCACGTGTGCGCGCAGCAGCCATTGCGGCGCGAACAGATAGCTGCCGCCCAGCAGGAGCACCACCAGCGCCACCAGTACGCCGAGGAACTTCAGGCGTCGGAAAAGCATGCGCTGCCAGAGAGGACGGGTGGCGGGTGGGTTCATGCGTGGAGTCCAGGATGTCTGAAAATCGCTCCTCCCCCTGCGCGCAGGGGGAGGAGCGAACGGCTTACTTCTTGCCCTGTTTGGCCTTGCGCAGGATCGACTCGATCGCGGCCTGCGTCATCGGGTGATAGCCGTCCTTCGCCCTGGCATAGGCCGCCTCGGCATAGGCCAGGCCCTGCGGCGTGGCGGCGAAGGCCTTGTACACCGGCAGGGTCAGGTACATGCGGCCGATGCGGGTCATGTGCTCGCGCGCGTCTTCCCACACGTTCCGGTCGCCCGCGGCGATGGCGTGGCTGTACCAGCGCATGCCGATCTCGGCGTTGGGCGTGCCGGTGAGATGCCAGGCGGCGTCGAGCTGTCTCATCTTCGACAGCGGCGGCGCGTCGGGCAGGCGGTCGAGGAAGTACATCCACTCCTGCGTGTTCCAGCCCCTGGCGTCGAGCTGGCCGGCGTCCAGCGTGCCGGCCAGGAAGTCGGCGCGCTCCCTGTCGATCGCCTGGAAGCGGGCGGAACTCGGCAGCGGCGCGTCCTTCGGAATGCCGCTCTGGTAGACCCACGCCTTCGCCTCGTCCCAGGCCATCTTGCCCGGGTGGGTGTCGAACAGGTTGGCCTTCATGTCGGCGAGCATCTGCTCGGTGGTGATCGAGGTGAAGGCGTGGCGGTGGAAGTAGGCCTTCAGCCATTCGTCGAAAGTGGCGCGACCGAAGCGCTGTTCCAGCGTGCGCAGGAACCAGGAGCCCTTGTCGTAGGCGACGTCCGAGAGCGAATCGTCCGCACCCACGCCGCGCGGGTCCGGCGCGAGCTTCTGCGAGTTCTCCGGCATCTCCCCGATCGACTTCTGCAGCGCGCGCGCCGACAGCAGCGCTTCCTCGTCGGCCAGCGCCTTGCCGTAGACCGCCTCGGTGATGCGGCCCTGGACATAGGTGGTGAAGCCCTCGTTGAGCCAGATGTCGCGCCAGCTCGCGGCGGTCACCAGGTTGCCCGACCAGGAGTGCGCGAGTTCATGCGAGACCAGCGAGACCAGGCTCTTGTCGCCGACCAGCACGGTGGGCGTGGCGAAGGTCATGTCCGGGTTTTCCATGCCGCCGTAGGGGAAGGAGGGCGGCAGCACCAGGATGTCGTAGCGACCCCAGGCGTAGGGGCCGTAGAGCTTTTCGGTCGCTTCGATCAGCCTCTCGGTGTCCTCGAACTCGTGCGCGGCCTTGCCCACCACGGACGGTTCGGCGTAGACGGCCGAACGCGGGCCGGTTTCCTTCACCGCGAGGTCGCCGGCGGCGATCGCCAGCAGGTAGGACGGGATCGGGTGGGGCTGGTCGAAGCGGAAGTCGCCGTCGAGCGGATGCTTGGCGTCATTGAGTGCGCTCATCACCACGCGCACGTCCTTCGGCGCGGTCACGTGCGCCTTGTAGGTGAAGCGGATCGCCGGCGAGTCCTGCAGTGGCACCCACGAGCGGGCGTGGATCGATTCGGACTGCGAGAACATGAAGGGCAGCTTCTTGTCCGCGGTCTGCGTCGGGGTCAGCCACTGCAGGCCCGAGGCCTGCGGCGAGGTCGCGTAGACGATGCGCACTTTCGTCGGGTGCTTCGGCGCCTGGATGGTGAGCTTGCTGCCCAGTTCCCTGTCGCGTGGCGCCAGCGCGAACTTCAGCGCCGTGGCGCGGCCGGCGGCATCCAGGCCCTCGACCTTGGCGATTTTCAGGTCGCGCGTGTCCAGCACCAGCGCGGGCGCCCAGGGGTTCTTCCAGTCCAGGCTGAGCGTGGCGGTGCCATCGAGCGCCTTGTGCGGGAAATCGACCGCCAGCTCCAGGTCCAGATGGGTCACGCGCACCAGGTCGGGCTGAGCATAGGAATGCGGGTCGGCGGCAAGCGCGGACAGCGGCAGGACGAGGGCGCCGAGGGCGAGGGCGGGGATTGCACGCATGCGGACATCTCTGCGGGGGGCGGAACGGCGAGTATGCCATCCGGTCAGGCGGGGGTGCCCGTGACGAAAGGGCCTGGAGCAGGCCCGTTCGCTTTCTCTTCTTTTGCGGAGGGAACGCGAGGGAGACCCGAAGGTTGCGCAAAGAGCGATTGACTCCAGCCGCAAACCGGAATCGTGGCAAGCCCCGGCCCCTCACCCCAGCCCTCTCCCCGGCGGGGAGAGGGAGCCAAAGCTCAAAGCGGCTTGCCGTCCTGCTTGTAGATCAGGCCGTCCTTCATCACGAAGCTCACCCGCTGCAGCGCGGTGATGTCCTCGAGCGGGTTGCCCGGGACGGCGACCACGTCGGCGCGCCGGCCAGGCCGGATCTGGCCCAGTTCGTCGGGCTTGTGCAGCAGCGCGGCCGCATGCGTGGTAGCGGCCTGGATGGCGTACATCGGTGGCATGCCGGCCTGCACCATGTACTCGAACTCCTTGGCGTTCTGACCATGCGGGTACACCGACGCATCGGTGCCGAAGGCGATCTTCACGCCGGCCTTGTAGGCACGGCCCGCGGTGGCCTGGATGATCGGACCGACCTCCTTCGCCTTGCGCGCGACCTGCGGCGGGTAGTAGCCGGGCTTGGCGGCCATCTGCTCGACGTACTTGCCCGCAACGATGGTCGGCACGAACCAGGTGCCGTGCTCCTTCATCAGCTTCATGTCGTCCTCGTCCATGAAGGTGCCGTGCTCGATCGAATCGACGCCCGCGAGCACCGCGCGGCGGATGGCCTCGGCGCCGTGCGCATGGGCGGCTACGGTGAAGCCGTAGTCGTGCGCGGCGGCGACCACCGCCTTGATCTCCTCGGTGGTCATCTGCGGGTTGTCGGCGCTGGCGCTTTCGTCCAGCACGCCGCCGGAAGGCATGATCTTGATCAGGTCCACGCCGTCCTTGTAGTGCTGGCGCACGGCCTTCCAGGCATCGGCGGGGCTGTTGATGATGCCCTCCTCCGGACCCGGGTCGCCGGCCAGGTCCTGCCGGTAGCCGTCGGTGGGGTCGGCGTGGCCGCCGGTCGAGCCGATCGGCACCCCGGCGGTGAAGATGCGCGGGCCGGCAACGACACCGGCGTCGATCGCGTTGCGCAGGGCGATCGACTCGTTGGCGTTGTCGCCCAGGTTGCGCACGGTGGTGAAGCCGGCCAGCAGCGTGCGCCTGGCATAGACGGTGGAGCGGATCGCGTAGTCGGCGGTGTTCCAGCGGAACTGGTCGGTGTAGCCGGTGGGGCTGGTTTCGGAAGTCAGATGGGTGTGCGCGTCGATCAGGCCGGGCAGGCAGGTCTGGCCGGTCAGCTCGACCACGCGGGCGCCGGGCTCGCTGCCGGTGCCCGGACGCACGGCTTGGATGCGCCCGTCGCGGATCACCACGGTCGAATCGCCCAGCAGCCTGCCGGCGGCCGGATCGAGCAGGTGCGGGCAATGCAGCACGATCAGTCCGCCCTGGGCGGGCGGTTCCGCGGCAAGGACGGGCGTGGCCGCGAGCACCGCGGCGGCGAGGGCGAGCACGGGACGGCGGGTCATCGGCGGCTTCCTCTGGCGAGGTGGAGAGCTTCGCCGTTCCAGGCCCTCCCCTTCAAGGGGAGGGTGGGATGGTCAGGCGTTCCTGTTCGCATCGTGCTCGTGCTGGCGATGCTCGGCCTCGACGTGGCGCCGGTGCAGGTCCTCGCTGCCGCTGTCCGCGGGCACGTGCGCCACTGCCTTGGGCGGCGCGGCGTCCATGTCGCCGTCCACGCCGGTGATCTTGAGGATCGAATGGCGTACCTCGCGCGCCAGGATCACCCGCGCGTCGCGCACCATGTCCTCCAGGCGGCGGTCGTAGTCCAGCTTGCCGCCCTCGTCCGTCCACACGATCTTCTGTTCGCGCAGCTTCTGGATGAAGCCGCGGAACAGCGCCTTGTCGAAGAACTCCGGCGCCGACTGCTCGTTGAGCAGCGACAGCCGCTGTGCGGTGAGCGCGCAGGCGTTCTCCAGCTCCGCGGCGCTGGTGGTGTGCGGGCCGTTCTTGGCCAGCGCGGCGATGGTGATGTAGTAGCGCTCGAAGGCCTGGATCAGGCTGCGCGCGATGGTCTTCATCTGGAACGCGGCGTCGTCCTGGCCGGGACCGCGCTCGAGCACGCGACCGTCACCGGAGGCCTCCAGCAGGCCGCGCCGCACGAAGAAGTCGATCGTGCCCTGCATCTGCGCCACGAAACCGTCCGTGTCCCACGGCAGGAACAGCTCGCCCTGGATGAACGGGTAGATGATCCGGCCCAGGCGCAAAATCGAGGCGCGCGTCATGCGCCGGTTGTTCAGGAAGCAGCAGGACACCCACGCCGCGGTCGCGGTCAGGTGCAGCACGTTGTTGCGGAAGTACGACAGCAGCACCGCCGGTTCGTCGTCGGCCTTGAGCACGTCGCCCAGCGGATGGCGCACGCGGCGGATCCAGCCCATCTGCTCGCCGTAGGCGATGATCGCGGGCGGATCCATCGGGGTGACCGTGACGCGATCGGAATAGGGCAGCTCCACCAGCAGCGCGCGGGTCAGCTCCAGCTGCGCGAGCATGTCGTTCTCGGCCATCGCGTGCTTCGGCGTGGCCAGCAGCGCGAGCGCCAGCAGGTTGATCGGGTTGACGTCGGCGGCGCGGTTGATGTTGACCTGGATGCGTTCGGCCAGGTCGTCGATCGTGCGCCCGAGCCACTCGGGCTTGGCGTCCGGATCGCCGGTGGCGGCCCGCCAGTCGGGGCTGGCCGCATCCAGCAGCGGGGTCAGCTCGATCGGTTCGCCGAAGTTGAGCGCCACGTGGCCGTACCGCTGGCGCAGTACCTTCAGACCCTTGAGCAGGCCGAGCAGGGATTCCTTCTCCTTGGGCTTGCCGGAGAGCTCGCCGATGTAGCTCTTGCCCTCCATCAGCTTCTCGTAGCCGATGTAGACCGGCTGGAACAGCACCGGCCGGCGTGGCGCGCGCAGGAAGGCCCGCACGGTCATCGCCAGCAGGCCCGCGCGCGGCGCGAGCAGGCGCCCGGTGCGCGAGCGGCCGCCCTCGATGAAGTATTCCATCGGTACGCCGCGATCGATCAGCTGCGCCATGTACTCGTTGAACACCACCGAGTACAGCGCGTTGCCCTTGAAGCTGCGGCGCAGGAAGAACGCGCCGCCGCGGCGCAGGATCGGGCCGATCACCGGCAGGTTGAGGTTCACGCCCGCGGCGATGTGCGGCACCACCACGCCGGAGACGTGCAACTGGTAGCTCATCAGCAGGTAGTCGGCGTGGCTGCGATGGCTGGGCACGTAGACCACCTCGAAGCCCGGCGCGGCGGCGCGGGCCTTGTCGAAGTGGTGCATGGCGATGCCGTCGTACAGCTTGTTCCAGAAGTTCGACAGCAGGAACGAAGCCGAGCGCACCACCGGATGCGAATAGTCCGCGGCGATCTCCATCACCAGCTTGTGCGCGCGGCGCCAGGCCTTCGCATAGGAGATGTGTTCCTTGGCCGCAGTGGCGGTGATCGCGGCACGCACCGGCTCGGCGTTGAGCACGGCGTCGGCGACGGTGCGCCTGTGCGACAGGTCCGGACCGATCACCGCGGCGCGGATGCGACGGAAGTGCGTGCGCAGCACCCGCGCGATCTTGCGCGCGAAGCGTTCGGGCCTGGCCTCGCCGGCTTCGTCCAGCACCTGGCGCAGCGACACCGGCGCGGAGAAGTGCACCACGGTGTCGCGGCCGTTGAGCAGCAGCGCGAGCAGGCGGCGGAAGCGGCCGACCATCACCCAGTTCTCGGAGAACAGCACGCGGAACCAGCCGGTGTCGCGGCTGGGGGCGCGGCCGACGTAGATCGAGACCGGCACGATCTGGATGTCGCGTCCGGGATGTTCTTCCAGCGAACGGACCAGCTGGCCCAGCGTTTCGTACGGTGCGCGGCGGCGGTTGCGGCCGAACAGCCAGCCGTCGCGTCGCGCCAGCGCGAACACCGAGCGGCGCCGGCGGGTGCCTGCCAGCGGCTGCATCGGCGCGGGCAGGCCGGCCTCGCGGCAGGCGCGTTCGAGGATCAGCGCGTCGGAGAAGCCGTCACGCTCGATGACGTAGCACACCGGAGCGCCGGGCATCAGCAGGCTGGCCGGTTCGGCCGGGTCGCGCCGGATGCGCACCCAGGGCTCGAGCAATTGGCCGGCGAGGCTGAACCACCAGGGCGCGCGGCTGCGGGCGGGGGAATCCGCGGTCATGTTCTGCATCGGCGGATTGTACCCGGTGGGCCGCGGAGGCCGCTCAGGGCGCGACGGCCACCGTCCCGGCGGGAGCCGGCCCAGCCAGCCGGCGATGCGACCGGCGCACGCTTTCGAGCAGATCCTGGTCGTACCAGCGACCGCTCTGCTGCACCAGCGTCGACTCCATCGACAGCGGCGTGCCCAGCAGCTGGTATTCCACGCGCACGCGCGCATAGGGCGGGTGGTATTCCAGCGGCACCACCCGGGCGGAGGCGAGCGCCTCGTCCAGCGGTAATCCGTACAGCGCGAGCATGCGTTCGAGGCCATGGAAGGCGATGGCATAGCTGCGCATCGCCTGGTCGAAATCCATCGTGCGCAGGCTCCGCGCATCGCGCAGGTCCAGCTCGCGCGCGGTGGCCACCACCACGCCGACCGCCTGGCGCGCCCTGGCCGGATCGAACCACGGTGCCTGCTGCGCCCACGGGCCGAGCGCATCGACCAGCGCCGAGGCATGGCGCTTCTGGGTGTCGGTGAGGCGTGCGTCCTCCTCGATCGCCTTGCCGGCCAGGGCCCGGCCGATGCCGACCAGCAACGGCAGCTGGTCGGCATAGCGGGCCTGTGCGTCGGCCAGCCAGGGCTGCAGGCGGGCATCGAGGGTGGCCGCGGCGTCGGGCGCGGCCAGTTGCTGCAGGGCACCGTCGATACGCGCCCGCTCGCCGTCGGTCAACGGTGCCCCGTCGGCACGCGCCTTGCCCCAGTCCTCGCGCAGCATGGCGTAGTCGTATGGCGGCAGGGCATGTTGCCAGAAGCCGGCGAAGTCGCCGGCACGCACCAGCGCGATCGATTGCTGCACGGCCGCTTCGGGCGACTGGCCGGCCGTGTCGGCAGGGGTGTTCTCACCGGACCGGCAGGCGGCCAGTGCGAGCAGGGCCAGCCACGGCAGGAGGCGAAGGAAACGTGCGCGCATGGACCTCATTCTCGGCTTGCGGGGGCGTGCGTGGGTGCGCCTAGCTTCGCCGGGAGGGCGTACGCAGCCTGTCTAACTGGCGGCAAGCGGATGTCTGTCCGGGCCGGAAAAGAAAAACCCCGCGGGCCTGGAGCCGCGCGGGGGAAGTCCGGCCGGGCCGGAAGGGAAATGGCCTTGCCCGCAGTTTGGAGGTCAGCAGGTTTCGGCGCGGCCAGCTTAGTGGCTCTCCACAGTTAAGGCAATACGTGATCTTATAGACCCTAAGCTATTGATTTCAATCAACACGCAAGGCCCTGAGCTTGAGCTGCCGACGCGCATCGCGCGGCGCCTGCCAGTCATTGTCGAACAACGCCGCCTCCCAGCTGCCGTAGGTCGGGTTCGGCAGCACGAACCAGCGCTCGCCGATCCAGTCCAGATAGGGCGCAACCGCCCGCTGGCGGCCTGCCGGCGTGTTGGGCAGCACGTCGACGAAGTCGCCCAGCTGGTCGCCGAACTGCATCAGGACGCGGTACCGGCGCGCGATCAGCTGGCGGCGACAGCCCTTCTCCGAGCCGACCTGCTCGCATCCTTCGACCACGGTACCCAGCCCCAGGAACGATTGCGGACCGGCCACGGGCAGGCCAGCCGCGCGCAGGTTGGCAAGGGTGGCCTGGTCCAGGTCCCTGGCGCGGTTGGACAGATAGAACACATCCACCCCGTGCCGGACGGCAAAGCGGGTAAAGGCGACCACGCCAGGCAGTGCGCGCGCCCTGGCTTCCCTGCACCACGCGGCCCAGTCGGCCTCGTTGAACTCGCCACCGCTGCGCACCAGGCGGGCCTGGTAGGGCGAGTTGTCCAGCACGGTTTCGTCGATGTCCAGCACTACTGCCGGCTTGAGGCCCCTGGCTGGCACCACGCGGTCGGCCCGGGACAGGGCGTCCCAGCCCGGGTCGGCCAACGCGGCAAGCAGGCGGGCCTGGGCGTCGCGGTAGGTCTGCAGGTAGATCAGGTCATGCTCGAGGGCGGTCTGCGTCCAGGCGACGGCGTTGAGGTTGTCGTCGGCGCCGACTGTCCGGGTGATCGGTGGCGCCGGTACGGCAGGCGGCGGAGTCCGCGCAGGCGGTGTCGCGCAACCGGCGAGTAGCGCGAGGGCGGCCACGAGGGGGAGGCGCAACGACATGGGGATCCTTGGGGTGGGGCGCGGGCAAGCCGACGGAACCGGTCCAGTTTACGACAGGCCCCACGGCAGGCCCCGCGCGGGTTCGGCCGGCTGGCGAACGGCGTGGCCTGCTGCGAGACTAAACGCCCGCGCTTCCCCCGAGTCCCGGCATGCTCCCCGATCCTTCCCGCTTGCGCGATCCCTCGCGCGCCGTGCGACTGGCCAGCTACGCGCTGGCGGGTATCGCCCTGGTGCTGGTGCTGGTGCTGCACCTGCTTTCGGCGCTGCTGGCCGGACTGCTGGTGTTCGAACTGGTGCGGACGATCAGCCCCCTGCTGGAGCGGCGCCTGTCCGGCCGGCGTGCCCGCGTGGTGGTGGTGGCGCTGATCGGCGCGGTGGTCGTGGGGCTGCTGATCCTGCTGGCGCTTGGCGCGATCAGCTTCTTCCACAGCGAGATCGGCAACCCGCAGGAACTCTGGGACAAGCAGCTGATGCCGCTGGTGGAGAAGGCACGTGAACAGCTGCCGGCGGCACTGGTCGGCTCGCTGCCGGACAGCGTGGACGAGCTTCGCGTGATGGCCGGCGAACTGACCCGCAAGCACGCCGCCAGCCTGCAGCTGGCCGGCAAGGACACCGCGCGCGGCTTCGCCCACATCATCATCGGCCTGGTGCTGGGCGCGATCGTGGCGCTCAGCCACAGCGCTGGCCCGACGCACCAGGCCGGCCCGCTGGTGGCGACGCTCGGCCGGCGCTGCAACCGGCTCGCCGATGCGTTCCACAACATCGTGTTCGCGCAGATCAAGGTCTCGCTGATCAATACCCTGTTCACCGCGATCTTCCTGATCGGCGTGCTGCCGGTGATGGACATCCACGTGCCGCTGGCCAAGACGCTGGTGGTGGTGACCTTCGTGGTCGGCCTGCTGCCGGTGATCGGCAACCTGATCTCCAATACCGCCGTGACCATCGCCGGCTTGTCGGTGTCCCTCGGCGTGGGCATCGCCGCGCTGGTCTTCCTGGTCCTGATCCACAAGCTGGAGTACTTCCTCAACGCACGCATCGTCGGCACCCAGATCCGCTCGCGCGCATGGGAACTGCTGATCGCCATGCTGGTGATGGAGGCGGCGTTCGGCCTGGCCGGCCTGGTCGCCGCGCCGATCTACTACGCCTACCTCAAGAGCGAGCTGGAAGGCGAGGGGCTGCTGTAGGCCGCGGTATTGCCTCCTCGTTCGCGGGCAAGGAACGGGTGACCCTGATGGCAGGCGCGCGCGACCCCGGTTGCCGTTCGTGGGGTATTGCAGTGGCGTCGCCAGGCTTTGTCGAACTCTCCGGACCGTCTGCACGATTGGCCCGGCCATAACGAAGACGAAAAAAAAGGAGGCGACAATGTCGCCTCCTTCCATGCTCGCACGGTCCTTGCCTAGAACTTGTAGTTCAGGCGGGCAAAGAACGTGCGGCCGTACCAGTCGTACTGCGAGGCGTAGAGCGGCGTGTTGCCGATCACGGTACCCGCGCTCGCGGAGATCTGGTCCGGCTTTTTGTCGAACAGATTGCGCACGCCGAACATCGCTCCCCAGTGCCCCTTCTCGTAGGCCACGGACACGCTGTGGAGCAGCTGCCAGCCTGCCTTGATGTCGCGTGTGGCGCCCGCGTAACCGGAGTAGTTGAAGGTGGGGTCCAGGTCCATCGCGGACGTCGTGCTCACGTAGCGGCCCTGCCAGGCGAACGTCCAGTCGCCGCGTTCCAGGCTCAGGTCGCTGATGCCGACGGTCTTCGGACGACCGATGAAGCCGACCTGGTTCTCCCGGCTGAAGCCGCTGGCCTCGGCCGTGGAAAACAGCAGGGTGGTGTCCTCGATCGTGTACGTCACCTGCGCATCGGCCGAGAGCTTGCCGAACGAGAAGTCCTTCGCGTAGTTGACCTGAAGGTCGTAGCCGCGGGTCCGCTCACGGTTGATGTTGATGTAGGAACCATAGACGTCCGTGATCATGAACGGCGTCGACGGATCGCTGGACGGCTTGCGGACGATCTGGTCGCAGAACGAGTTCGGGTACACCGACGACAGATAGCAGCCGGAAATGACGTCGCCTGCATCCAGGTTGGTGATCTCGCCACGCACGTCGTAGTCGAAGTAGTCGACGGCCAGGTTGAGGTTGGCGAAGTCCGGCGACCAGGCGAAGCCCAGCGACTTGGCGCGCGAGGTCTCCGCTTCCAGATGGCCCTTGCCGCCACCGGAGTGGATCGTGGCCGACGAGGCACCGCCGGCCGAGTAGTCGGCGGGGATGCCGGCGGCCGCGCAGTTGGCACGCAGGCGGTCGTTGGTGCTGTCGCCCCACAGGATGCACGGGTCGATGGTCGTCTGCGACTGGAAGCCGGTCTGGTCGCCCAGGTACAGCTCGTACAGGCCAGGTGCGCGGTAGGAGGTGCCGAGCGTGCCGCGGATGCGGAAGGTCGGGGTGATCTGCCAGTTCAGACCGGTCTTCCAGACCTGGTCGCGGCTGTCCACCGAGCCGTACTTGAAGACACGCCCGGACATGTTGACCGAGAGCGACTCGATGGCCGGGATGCCCTTCAGCAGCGGCACGTCCACCTCGCCGAAGATCTCGCGCACGTTGTCCGTGCCGTGGGTCCGTTGCGCCGAGGTGTAGCCCCAGGCCCTGGAGGCGAGGGTGAAGTCGCTCGGCACGTCGTCGATCTTGTAGTGGCGGTATTCCACACCGAAGGCTGAGGCGACGTCGCCTGCCGGAAGCGTGAACAGGTTGCCGGTCAGCAGCGCATTGGCCGTGGCCTGGGTGTACAGCGTGTGGCCGGTATTCCAGGCGCCGATGGCGTTGACCAGGTCGCCCATGCGCTCGCCGCTCAGGATGCCCGGATCGAAGTAGTCGACCGAGGCCTCACCCGAATCGTCGTAGCTCAGGTCGCCGGTCTTGGCCACGTCGATGTCGCGATGCGTGTAATCGCCGCTCGAACGGCTGTAGCCGGCATTGACTTCCCACGACCAGCTGTCGGTCGAGGAGAACAGGCCTTCCAGCTTGGTGGTGCCGTAGAGGTAGTTGACCTTCTCCGTGCCGTCGTCCGGGAACGGCATGATCGGCTCGTACACGTTGGACAGGTCCGGCTGCATCGGGCCATCGGAGACCAGCGGGAAGAACTGGCGGTAGGAGTGGTCCTTGCTCTCGCGGTGGTTGAACAGCCACTGCGTCTTCCAGTTCACGCTGCCGAAGCTGAAGTCGGTCGCCGCGTAGACGCTGGCGCGCTTGCGCTGGTTGATGACGTAGGCGTCGTTCATGAACGGGTAGTTCAGCACGTCCTCGTAGTACGCCTGGCCGTTGGTGTCGTAGCGGGGCGTGGGGTACGGACGCGGGTGGTAGCCCGGGAACGGGCCGACGGTGCTGCCGTCCGCCGAGGGCACGTAACGGACGCGCGAATTGAGGTACCAGATGATCGAGTTGGCGTAGAGGTTGTTGCAGCCCGCGAGCGAGGAGCCCGCGAGAATCGAGCGGTCCTCGCGATCGATCCGCTGTCCGTCCGTGCCCCAGACCATGTCCCGGTTGCACTTGAGGAAGTCGCGGTCGCCCAGTTCCAGGGCCTCCAGCTTGTCCAGCTGCACGGCGGCCACGACGCTGCCGTTCTTGAAGTTCCAGCCGGTGCCGAACGAGCCGGTGTACTGCTCGCCACCGCCATGCTGCGGCACGCTCGCCGCGAAGGTCATCTCCGGACGATCGATGTTCTTCTTGGTGATCAGATTGACCACGCCCGACAGCGCGTCGGAACCGTAGATCGAGGACGAACCGTCCTTGACGATCTCGATGCGCGACAGGATCACCTGCGGAATGACGTTGAGGTCGAACGCGCCCACCTGGCCGCGCACGCCCGCCGGACCCGGCCGCTGGCCATCGAGCAGGATCAGCGTGCGGTTGGCGCCGAGGCCGCGCAGGTTGACCGTCTGCACGCCGGTGCCGCCTTCGACGATGTAACCGCCGAACTGGCCGTTGATCTGCGTGGAGCCGGCCGCGGCAGCCGAGGTCTGCAGGAAGTCGGCCGTGTCGAACTGGCCGGCGGCAATGTTGTTCTCGATCTCGATCACCTGCACCGGGGCGGTGGTCTCGTACTCGGGCCGCTTCAGCAGCGAGCCGGTGACCGTAATCGTTTCCAGGTTCTTTGCCTTCTCCGTCGTGGAGGGCTGGCCGGTCGATTCGGTGGACTGCGCCGGCGAGGGCGACTGGTCCTGTGCGAACACGGGCACGACCTGCAGTGCGGCAATGACAGCTACTGCCAGCGGCAGGCGACGGAGCCCGCGTTGGACAACCTTTTTCATCAATTTTCCCCTTGTTTCCCCAGTTTGACGCAAGAAGCCGCGACCGCATCAGGTTGCGGTCGAGCCGATGTAGCCCGGGCGAGTCCGGGCCGAAAAAACTACGTCAGCGAGCGAGGCCGCAGTCCTTGCCGAGATAGCTCTCGATCAGGCTCAGCGTCTCGCGCTGCTGGCGCGGATACCACGGCATGCTGTGCGGCATGTCGGCGATCACGTGGTACTGCGCAGGAACGACGTCTTTGACCGCCTTGTAGAAATCACGCGGGTGGAAGGGCGGTACGCGCACGTCGCGGTCGCCGCCGAACAGCATGATCGGCAGGTGGGCCTTGCTCGTGTTGTCCATCGGGTCCATGCCCTTGACCGTCTGCCCCTGCAGAATGCGCTGCAGGCGGTTGTCGCTCCATGAGGTGCCGAGCCGGCCGAGGTTGGCTACCGGCGCGCCGGCGATCGCGCACTGGAAGGGCGACGGGTCGCGCACGACCGCGGCCACTGCGGCAAAGCCGCCGTAGGAGTAGCCGAAGATGGCGATGCGATCCCGTGCCGCGATGCCCTGGGAGACCAGCCAGGCGGCTGCGTCATCGTTGTCGTCGGACATCTTCAGGCCCCACTGCTTGTCGCCGGCGAGCCACAGGCTGCGTCCGAGTCCCGACGAACCGCGGTACTGCGGGCGCAGCACGGCATAGCCGCGCGAGGTGAGCAGCGGCACCCAGCCGGAAGCGTCCCAACCCACGTAATCGCGCGCCCATGGACCACCGTGCGGGAGCACGACGGCCGGTGCCGGAGCGTCGCCCTTCTTCCAGCCGACCGGCAGGTCGAGGATGGCGGGAATCTCGCGACCGTCACGCGCCTTGTAAGTCACCCAGCTCTCGTCCAGCGCCAGGCCCTTCTCGAGCCACGGGCGCTGGCTGCCCAGGTTGACGATCTTCTTGTCCAGCAGCAGGTGGTAGGCGATGGGCGTACCGGGCGCCTGGGTGCTGAACAGTACGCGCGAGAAATCGTCCGTGTACTCGCCGATCGACACCTGCTGGTCGGGGAACGCGCTCTTGATGCCGGTCTGGATGGCCTTGAGCATCGGGTCCACGTAGACCACCTGCCGATGCGGCCCGTCGACGACGAAGCCCACGACCTGGTTGAAGTCGGCGCGGCGCGTGCTGAACAGCAGGGCGTCGATCGAATAGTCCTGATCGGCGACGACCGGCTCGGCGTCGTACTTGTGCTGGACCGGGTCGTACAGGCGTGCCTGGACCTTGTCCGAAAACTGGTCGGTCAGCACATAGAACTTGCCCGAGGCATCGTCCATGCCCACGACGTCGACCGTGTACCGGTCCGAGAGCCTGGTGGTCAGCGGAGCCTGCAGCTCGAACTGCCCGGTCTTGGCATTGAGCAGCTGCACCTGCTGCTCATAGCCGCCGCCGACCGGGACGATCTCGGTCTTGGCCAGCACCTTGCCTGTGCGGGAGTCGAAGAGCGCCGGCGTGGCACGCGCCCCCCCGCGGAACAGCAGCTCGGTTTCGCCGGTCTTGAGGTTGTACAGGTAATAGCTGGAGGTGAGGCTGAGCTCGCTCAGTTGCCGGATGATCACCCGGTCGGAATCCAGCGGCAGCATGTTGACCAGCGAGGCGGTGCCGGCCAGCTCCAGGCAACGCTGGGTCTGTTCGCTGACGCCCACCTTGCGGACATCGCTGGTGAACGCCTCGTCGAAACTCTTCTGTTGCAGGCCGGTCAGGTAGGCCTTGACCATGAAGGTCCGCGTGGCGCCGGTGCTCTTGCCCTCGCCACAGCCGCCAAGGTCGCCCGTCCATTCCTGGCGTGCGATGGCCAGGATCTTGTCCGCCTTGAGGGCGGAGGCGGTGATGAACTTCATGTGCTCGCCCGAGGGCGTGATCACCTTCGGTCCCGCCGACAGCGTATCGATGTCCCAGGTGGCCAGGGCCGTCTCGTCCGGGTTCTTCGGCGACGGGATCAGGGCGACGAGGCGCTCGCCATCCGGGCTCATGGATACCGACTGCAGCGCAGGCAGGCGCGCGAGCGCCTCGACGGCAACCGGCTCGGCCGCCTGGACCTGGGCCACAGCCGTAGCCAGCAGGCCTGCTAGCAAGGCCCGGTGAAGTGTGTGACGCATGTTTTTTCCCCCAAATTGCACAGCGATCGCGGCCCCAAACCGTGACACTGGCGTTACAGAATCGTGAAGGTATCAGAACAATAATGTCTTGGACACTTATCCCCCGAAAGCCTGCGCAAAGGGCTGGCGCGCCGCGGCCGTCCTGTGCACTTACGGGCGGCGAGGGTGTCGCCAGGTGTTGTCACATGGGCGGACGAGGCGCCACGCGGCCGGCCGTGTACCCGGGGTCCATCCCCTGGCCCGAAGTCACTCCAGCATGGCCTTGATTCTGGCCATGTGCGACTCGGCGGTCTCGCGCACGATTTCCTTGTCCGCTTCCGGGTCCTTGCCCTGCCAGTGCAGGTCGGCCTGCGGCAGTTCGTGCAGGAAGCGGCTGGGCTGGTTGTTGTGGATCTCGCCGTACCGCCGGGTGCGTGCGGACCAGGACAGCGTGAGCAGTTCCTTGGCGCGGGTGATGCCGACGTACATCAGGCGCCGTTCCTCGTCGATGCGGCCCTCGTCGATGGCGCCCTCGTGCGGCAGCGTGCCTTCCTCGCAGCCGACGATGAAGACGAAGCGGAACTCCAGGCCCTTGGCCGCGTGCAGGGTCATCATGCGCACGGCGTTGCCGGGCTCGTCGCGGTCGGCGTGGCTGAGCAGGGCCAGTTGCGCGGCCAGGTCCCCGGCGCTGCTGCCCTTCTGCATCGCGCGGAACCAGTCGCAAAGCTCCTGCAGGTTGGCCAGGCGGCGATCGCGCAAGCTCGCGTCCGGCGTGCTGGCGGCGAGGTGCGCGGCGTAACCGGTGCGCTTGAGGATGCGCTCGACCAGATCGGCGGCGCTCTCATGCAGCGAGGCGCTGCGCAGTTCGTCGAGCAGCTCGGAGAAACCCGCCAGTGCGGCGGCCGGACGCGGCGTGAGCTGGCGCAGCACGGCGTCGCTACGGGTGGCTTCCAGCAGCGAACAGTGCTTCGACTGGGCGAGCTGGCCGAGCTTCTCCAGCGTGGTCGCGCCGACCTCGCGTTTGGGCACGTTGACCACGCGCAGGAACGCCGCGTCGTCGCTGGGGTTGGTCAGCAGGCGCAGGTAGCAGAGCAGGTCCTTCACCTCGGCGCGGTCGAGGAAGGACAGCGCGCCGGTGAGGTGATACGGGATCCGCGCCAGGCGCAGCGCCTTCTCCAGCGGCCGGGCCTGGAAATTGCCGCGATACAGGACGGCGATGTCGTGCCAGCGCGCCTTGTGCTTCTCCGCGAGCGTGGTGGCGATCGCGGCCACTTTCTCGGCCTCGTGCTCGGCGTCCTTGCACTCGAGCACGCGGATCGGCGCACCCTCGGGGTGCTCGCTCCAGAGCTTCTTCTCGTGCAAATGCGGGTTGTTGGCGATCAGCTGGTTGGCCGCGCGCAGGATGCGCTTGCCGCAGCGGTAGTTCTGCTCCAGCTTGATCACCCGCAGGTTCGGCCAGTCGCGGCCGAGCTGGTCGATGTTCTCCGGATTGGCGCCGCGCCAGGCATAGATCGACTGGTCGTCGTCGCCGACGCAGGTGATCCCGCCGCGCTCGCCGGTGAGGCTCTTGAGGAGCCGGTACTGCGCGTCGTTGGTGTCCTGGTATTCGTCCACCAGCAGGTAGCGCAGGCGCTCGCGCCAGGCGTCGCGGCACTCGGCGTCCGATTCGAGGATGCGCAGCGGGAGGCGGATCAGGTCGTCGAAGTCGACCGCGTTGAAGGCGGCCAGGCGCTGCTGGTACATCTGGTAGATCGTTGCCGCTTCCAGCTCGCGCGGCGCGCGCGCGGCGGCCAGCGCTTCCTCGGGCGACAGGCCGGCGTTCTTGGCGCGGCTGAGCAGGTTGCGGATGCCGAACAGCACGTCGGGTTTGGCGCCCTTGGGCGCGAGCTCCTTGGCGATGCCCTCGCTGTCGTCCGCGTCCAGCACCGAGAAACCGCGGCGCAGGCCCGCGCGCGCGTGCTCGATCTGCAGGAACTTCAGGCCCAGCGCGTGGAAGGTGCACACGGTGAGCGCGGCGGCGTCCTCGCTGCTGACCAGCTTGCCCACGCGCTCGCGCATCTCGCGGGCGGCCTTGTTGGTGAAGGTGATTGCCGCGATGCGGCTCGCCGCGAGCTTCCGGCGCTGGATCAGGTGGGCGATCTTCTGGGTGATCACCGAGGTCTTGCCGGAGCCGGCGCCGGCCAGCACGAGCAGCGGGCTGTCGCAGTGTTCGACGGCGGCCAGTTGTTGCGGATTGAGCATGGAGCGGGCGGCGGTACGGGCGGAGGCCGATGGTAGCAGAGCCCCCTGCCGGCCCCGGGATTGCGCCTGGGAGACTGTCACAAGCTGGGCAAGCCAGCTAGGCGAAACCCCGCTCCTCGTAGGAGCCCACTTGTGGGCGATGCCTTTGCGCCGCAGAAAGCCAGGAGCATCGCCCACGAGTGGGCTCCTGCCAGGGCGCGGCGGTTCACACGCGCTGCGCCGCCCCATGGCACCACCTTCTGCCGCATCGGCCATAATCGGCCGGCAATCCAAAGAGTCGCCCGGGGGAGCGGATGGAGCGGGAAGCGGCAATCGAATCATGCGACGTGGCAGTCATCGGTGGCGGTCCGGCGGGCAGTACCGCCGCGGCACTGCTGGCGCGGCGCGGCTACAAGGTGATCGCGCTGGAGAAGGAGCGCCACCCGCGCTTCCATATCGGCGAGTCGCTGCTGCCGATGAACCTGCCGGTGCTCGAGCGCCTGGGCGTGCTGGACAAGGTCCATGCCATGGGCGTGTTCAAGGCCGGCGCCGACTTCGAAGCCGACAACGAGCGCGGCTACAACGTGTTCTCCTTCGGCCGCGCGCTCGGCGAGAGCCCGCCGCACAGCTACCAGGTGTGGCGGCAGGACTTCGACAAGATGCTCTACGACCATGCGCGCGAGTGCGGCGCCGATGCGCGCGAAGGGCAGCAGGTGGTCGCGGTCGAGCAGATCGGGCCGCGGCAGGCACGCCTGGAGGTGAAGACCGACGAGGGCGAGCCCTACACCATCGAGGCGCGCTACCTGATCGACGCCAGTGGCCGCGACGCATTCCTGTCGACGAAGAAGAAGCTCAAGCGTAAAAACCGCCAGCACCAGAGCGCGGCGCTGTTCACCCGCTTCGGCAACGCGGCACGCCGCCCCGGCGAGGACGCGGGCAACGTCAGCATCTACCGCTTCGAGCACGGCTGGATGTGGATGATCCCGCTGCCCGACGGCAGCATGAGCGTGGGCGCGGTGTGCTGGCCCGAGTACCTGAAGCGACGCCGTGGCGACACGCGCGAGTTCCTGCTCGACACGCTCAGGCAGAACACGCGGCTTTGGGAGCGGCTCGACGGGGCCGAGCCCGTCGACGAGGTGCGCGCGACGGGCAACTATTCCTACGATTCCCGGGAGATGGCCGGTCCCGGCTGGATGCTGGTCGGCGATGCGTTCGCGTTCCTCGATCCGGTGTTCTCCTCGGGCGTGTTCCTGGCGATGGACGCGGCCGAGCGCGCGGTCGAGGTGGTCGACGGCGCATTGCGCGACCCCAGCCGCGAGGCGGCGCTGCAGCGCGCGCTGGAAAAGCGCCTGCGCAAGGGCATGGCGCGCTTCGCCTTCTTCATCTACCGCTTCAACGAGCCGGTGATGCGGCGCATGTTCGCCTCGCCGCGCAACACCTGGCAGCTGGAGCAGGGCGTGATCTCGATGCTGGCCGGCGACCTGTTCGATCCGCGCCCGGTGCTGCTCAGGCTGCGCGTTTTCAAGATCGTCTATGGCATGAGCGTGCTGGCGAACCTGCGCCAATGGTGGGCCGGTCGTCGCTATCGCCTGGCCCAGGCGCGCGCCGAATAGTCGCCTACAATGGCGCGTTTCCGCTGACCGACCCGGCTCCGCCGACGCCTCATGGCCAAGTTCTATTTCTATTACTCGGCAATGAATGCCGGCAAGACCACCACGCTGCTGCAGAGCGCGTACAACTATCACGAGCGCGGCATGCGCACGCTGATCCTCACGCCTGCGCTGGACAACCGTTTTGGCGGGGGCGTGGTCGCCTCCCGGATCGGCCTGAAGGCCAACGCGCGCCGCTTTGGCGCGGGCGAGGATCTGCTCGCGCTGGTGGAGAAGGACGTCGCCGAGCGCGGCGCACTGCACTGCGTGTTCGTGGACGAGGCGCAGTTCCTTTCCAAGGCGCAGGTCTGGCAGTTGTCGGACGTGGTCGACCGGCTCAACGTCCCGGTATTGGCCTACGGCCTGCGCACCGATTTCCGCGGCGAGCTGTTCGAAGGCAGCCGCTACCTGCTCGCCTGGGCCGACAACCTGGAAGAGATCAAGACGATCTGCCACACCGGGCGCAAGGCAACCATGGTGGTGCGCGTAGACGAACAGGGCCGCGCCGTGACCGAGGGCCCGCAGGTTGAGATCGGCGGCAACGACCGCTATGTCTCGGTAAGCCGCGCCGAGTTCAAGCACATCACCGAGGGCCGCGGCCGAATCGAGCTGCAGCAGAGCGTGCTGCCGCTCGACGACACGCGCTGAAGGCCGTCGCCGGTTCCCGCGGCCGACAGGCGAAACCCGGAAACCCCAAGGACACCCGCATGACCGCCACTCCGGAAGCCTGGCCTCGCCCGTACTGGCAGCCGAGCGACGAGACCATCGTGCTGCATTTCTACGTTTTCGGCCGTTTCGCCGAAGACCTGGCGATTCCCGCCGCGCGCTACGCGAGCCAGGGCCTGCCCGAAGGGGTGGCTCTGCAGCGCTTCAGGCACGACGCACTGCGCGGCTGGGAGGGCTACCCGCTCAAGGGCGCGCTGGGCGAGGTGCTGAAGGAGGATGCACCGGCGGCCTTCGAGCAGGCCCGTACCGCGCCCGACGTGCTGGTCGTGCGCGGCGAGCTGCCCGACCGCGGAGACCTCGATTACCTGCGCGACACGCTGGGCGTGCTCGCCGGCCTGCTGGACGTCGGCGGCGACGCGATCCTGGACCCGCAGATCCTCACCCTGTTCGATGCGGACGCCTGGCGCCGGCATTACCTGGTGCCCGGTGGCGCGCCACCACGCCACCACGTGCTGATCCTGCGCAACGAAGACAAAGAAGAAGGGCGCGCCACGATCCATACCCGCGGGCTGCGCAAGTTCGGCCGTCCCGACCTGAGCATGCGCCACGTACCCGATGCACACGCCGGCCAGGCCGGCATGCTGTGCGAACGGCTGGTGGAGCTGCAGGCGCTCGGTGCGCGCTTCGCCGAGGGCCAGCCGCTGGAGGTCGAAGGCCTGCCCGGCGAGCTGGTGGCTCATCCGGCCGGCAGCTTCGACGACCCGCGCTTCAACAACACCCACGTCGCCTTCGACTGGCCGGTATGACGCCGGGTGGGCTTCGGCCCGCCCTCGCGGGGTGCGCAGTGGCCTGAAGCCCGAGTGGTCCGGCGGCCAGGCCGCCGGACCGCCGGGCGTTTACTGCCCGCTCTGGTACACCGTCAGGTAGCGTCCGGCCGCCACCGCATAGGCGGCACGCGTGACCACCTTGTTCGGGTCGAAGTACGCGTGCATGGTCGGCTGCAGGTCGTACGGGCCCTGGGTCACCTTGAAGCGCGCGTTGATGACGCCGCGGTCCAGCGCCAGTTGCACGTAGCCACGCAGGTTGGCCGGGACCTGGCCGGCATCGTCGACGGGGATGCGCTGGCCTTCGTAGAACGCGGTCAGCGGCCCGGTGAAGGCGCGGGCCTCGTCCTGCAGCGCAAGGCTCTGCACCAGCGAGTAGGCCAGGCTCACCCGGGTCACGCTGTCGTCAGGGTGGAACTGGCCGCCCCACAGGTTCATCACGCCGTCCTGGCTCTGGCTGGTGTCGCGCAAGGCGCCGCCGCGGGCGATCGCCGACTCGGCGAAGGGGTAGACGTTCTTGCCGGTGGCCAGATCGGTGAAGCTGGGCTGGCCATCGAACGGCAGGTACTGGCGCACGCTCGCGCCCATCACCAGGTAGCGGGCCAGGTCCTTGCGCCGGAGCGGGTCGTCGGGGTGGTAAAGGCCATCGGCCAGGCCATCGACCAGGCGGTGGGCGACCGCGAACTCGATCGCCTGCCGCGCCGGGTGGTTGGCGATGTCGCCCAGGCCGGTGTAGCCGCCGCTGTTGAGGAAGCTCACCTCGCCGGTGACCGTGCCGGGCGCGGCGTAGCCGTTGGTGGCCCCGATCGGGTCGACGTCGGTGCCGGAGACCGAGCCGATGCCGCGCACGGTCACCCTCCACACGCCCGGCTTGGCCGGCGCGCCGGTGGTGACGGTGTCACCCAGCACCGGCAGCGCGATCGCCGAGCCGTAGTGCACGCCGTCGGGATCGATCAGCACCAGCGCCAGCGTGTTCGCATCGATGGTCGCGCGCGCACTGACCCAGGCCACTTCCGGCCCCACCGTGAAGCTCTGCTCGCCGACCGGCCCGACCGGCGCGAAGTCCACCGAGAACGGCACCGGCGGCGCGCCCGGGGTGACCAGCGCGTTGCTGTTGAAGTCGTGCAGCGCGTTGACCGTGCCGCCGAAACCGCCGCGGATGCCAGCCGCCTCGGCGACCGCCGTGTAGGCGTTGACGTGCCCGGCGCCGGCCTCCCAGCCGAGCCGCCCGGTCATGTTGGTGGCGGTGCGTTCGAGGATGTCGCGCACCTGCGCCGGCGTGAGGTTCGGGTTGGCTTCCAGCATCAGCGCCACGATGCCGGCCACGTGCGGGGTGGCCATCGAGGTGCCGCTCATGATCGTGTAGAAGGGCAGGTAGGCCGCCGGGATGACTTCGGCGTCCTGCTGCGCGGCCAGCGCCGGCAGCGTGCCGGTGCTGTCGCGGGTGGAGATGATGTCCACGCCCGGGGCGACGATGGTCGGCTCGTTGACGTAGGTCCACTGCTTGCCGTCGGGCATGGTGAAGCGGCCGCTCTCGCCACGCTTGCCGCGCGAGGAGAAATCGGTCAGCACGCCGTTCTTCTCGCTGGCGCCGACCGAGATCACCCACGGTGCCTGCGCGTAGGGATTGTGGGTGTCCTCGCCGGGGCCGTCGTTGCCGGCGGCGAACACGCTGACGATGCCGCGCTTGTACAGCTCGTAGGAGGCGACGTTGACCGGGTCGGCCGGATCGAACTTGCCCGAGCTGCCCCACGAGTTGCTGACCACGCGGATCGGGTTGCGGAAGCTGAACTGGTGGGTGGCCGCATAGTCCAGGCCGCCCACCGCGTCGAGGATCAGCAGGACGGCGCCGGAGCCGTAGCCGACCAGGTCGGCGCCGGTCGCCACACCGGTGTACAGGCCGTTGGAGCGCGCACCGTTGCCGCCGACGATGCCGGCGCAGTGCGTGCCGTGGCCGGAGCCCCAGTCGGTGTTCGCCACGCCCTCCACGTAGGTGATCGGCAGCATCGTGTCGTACGCGGCGAGGTTGGTCAGCGCCTGCGTGTTCTGTACCACGTGGGTGCCGTACTGGAGGTCCATGTGCGTGGCGTCGATGCCCGAGTCGTTGATTTCGACCGTGACGCCCTTGCCGCTGAAGGGAATGGCGCGGTGGTAGTCGGCCGGGTTGGCCACCGTACGCGCGGCGCCGGACAGGCCGTTCGCCTCGGCGTCCAGGTAGGTCAGGCGGCGGTTGGCCCAGATCGACAGCACGTCGTCGCGCTGCGCCAGTGCGCGGATCTCGGCGGGAGTCGCCAGCGCGCCGGCGATCGGCAACGTGTGCATGGTCAGGCCGCGGGTAATGCCCAGCGACTCGAGTGCCGCCAGCTGGTCGCTGGTGACCGGGCCCGATTGCTTGTAGGTGACCACGATCTGGAGCGGATCGGTTGGCGCGGCACTCTCCATCCGTGCCAGCAGTTGGGGATCCAGTTGGGCGTCGGCAAGCGCCACGCCGCTGGCGAGCAGGCCGGCGGCGATGGCGCAGAGACGGAAAGTGGCGTGTTTGAACGACGGCAGGAATGATGACGGCATGCGTTAGCTCTCCCCGAAGCGCCCGCGGGATCGGGCGGCCGGGGCAGAATTTGCAGGCGCGCGTGAACATGCGGTCGTCTCTTTCCACACGCGTGCGTATGGGTACTGAGCATGCCGGAGGCGTGCGGGCCCTTGCCAGGCAAGCGTTTGCCGCGCCCGGGCGGCATGCGAGGATGGCTTTCCCGCAGCTGAACCTTGATCCCCTGCATGCATGCCTCTTCGCCTGGAGACGACTTCATCGAGCTCTATCCCGATGCCTTGCCGCCGGCTACCTGCGCCGTGCTGGTCGCGCGTTTCGCGGCCAGCGACGGGCTGCGTCCCGGCCGGGTCGGCGCCGGCGTGATGCCGGAACTGAAGGACAGCCAGGACCTCGGCATCAGCGGCCTGCCCGCGTGGCAGGACGCCGAGGCGGCGCTCAACCAGGCGGTGTTCGCCGGACTGCTGAACTACCTGCGCCGCTACCCGCATGCGCTGGTCGCGCCGCTGATGCTGCAGGTGCCCGGCGCCGACGGCGCGCCCGAACGTCTCACCCCCGAGCGCCTGCAGGCGATGGACGACGCGATGCTGGCGCCGCTGGTGGAAACCGTCTTTCGCCCAGGGCCGATCAACCTGCAGCGTTATGCCGCCGACCGCGGCGGCTACCCCTACTGGCATTGCGAGCTGTACCCGCGCGACCCCCACGCCGAGACGCTGCACCGGCACCTGCTGTGGACGCTCTATCTCAACGAGGGCTTCGGCGGCGGCGAGACCGAGTTCCTGTACCAGCGGCGCAGCATTGAGCCGCGCACCGGCGCCTTGCTGCTGGCGCCGGCGGCGTTCACCCACACCCACCGCGGCAACCGCCCGCGCGGCGGCGACAAGGTGATCGCCACCAGCTGGGTGCTTTTCCAGCGCGCCGAGCAGTTGTACCGGGGCCGCTGATTAGCGCTGGCAGCGCGGGCACCAGAAGGTCGAGCGCTGGCCGAGCACGGTCTGGCGGATAGGCGTGTTGCAGACCTTGCACGGTTCGCCTGCGCGGCCATAGACGTTGAGTTCGCGGAAGAAGTAGCCGGGCGCACCGTCGGGATTGAGGAAGTCCCGCAGCGTCGTGCCACCGCGCTCGATCGCCCAGCCGAGGATGCGCTTGACCTCCGCGGCGAGCCGCGCGTAGCGCTCGCGCGAGACCTTGCCGGCCGCGCGGCGCGGGTCGATGCCGGCGGCGAACAGCGCTTCGCTGGCGTAGATATTGCCCACGCCGACCACCACCGCGTTGTCCATCAGGAACAGCTTGACCGCGGCGCTGCGGCCTCGCGACAGACGCCACAGCCGATCGCCGTCGAAGGCGTCGGTGAGCGGCTCGGGGCCGAGCGCGGCGAGCAGTTCGTGGGTCTGGCCTGGTGGCTGCCACAGCAGGCAGCCGAAGCGGCGGGGATCGGTGAAGCGCAGCACGCGCGCGGGCCGGCCGGTTTCCGCGGCCAGTGCAATGTCGACGTGGTCATGGGCGCCCAGCGGTGCGTCCGGCGGCAGCACGCGCAACATGCCGCTCATCCCCAGGTGCATCAGCGCGCTGCCGGCGCGCGTGTGCAACAGCAGGTACTTGGCACGTCGCTCGACCGTCTCGATGCGCTGGCCGGGCAGCAGCTCGCGTACCTCGCGCGGGATCGGCCAGCGCAGGTCCGGGCGACGCAGCACGACGTCGGCGACGCGACGGCCCTCGACGTGGGGAGCAATGCCGCGGCGGGTGGTTTCGACTTCGGGAAGTTCAGGCATGGCGGCAGGGTGGCGGGGGACGCCTCGACGGGCAAGCTCGCCGCATCGCTTTCGCTAGAAGGTGAGCGGGGCCGGCCTCAATCCTCCCACTGGACGTGGAAGCTGCCCGGCCGGTCAATCCTTTCGAAGGTGTGCGCGCCGAAGAAGTCCCGCTGCGCCTGCAGCAGGTTGGCCGGCAGGTGTTCGCTGCGGTAGCCGTCGAACCACGCGATCGCGGACGCCAGGCAGGGCGTGGCGACGCCGCAGGTCACGGCGGTGGCAACCACCTCGCGCAGGGCCTGCTGGTAGCGCGTGGCCGTGTCGGCGAAGTAGGGGTCGAGCATCAGGTTGGAAAGCGCCGGGTCGCGCGTGTAGGCCTCCATGATCCGTTCCAGGAACCCGGCGCGGATGATGCAGCCGGCGCGGAAGATGCTGGCGATGGTGGCGTAGTCGAGGTCCCAGTCGTGGGCCGTCGAGGCGGCGCGCAGCTGGGCGAACCCCTGCGCATAGGAAATCAGCTTGCCCAGGTACAGCGCGCGACGCACGGATTCGACGAATGCCGCGCGGTCCCCCGCGAAGGTCGTCGTGGGGCCGCGCAGCACGCGGCTGGCAGCGAGGCGCTCGTCCTTCTGCGCCGACAGCCCGCGCGCGAACACCGCCTCGGTGATCAGCGGCAATGGCACGCGCATTTCCAGCGCATCCTGGCAGGTCCACTGACCGGTGCCTTTCTGCAGCGCGCGGTCCAGGATCATGTCGACCAGGTCGTTGCCGGTGTCCGGATCCCTGCGGGTGAAGATATGCGAGGTGATGCCGATCAGGTAGCTGTCGAGTTCGCCCCGGTTCCAGTCCGCGTAGACGCGCGCCAGTTCGGCGTTGGACAGGCCGAGCACGTGGCGCAGCACCGCGTAGCTTTCGGCGATCAGCTGCATGTCGCCGTACTCGATGCCGTTGTGCACCATCTTCACGTAGTGGCCGGCGCCGTTGGGGCCCATCCAGGCCACGCAGGGCGTGCCGTCGGGCGCGCGCGCGGCGATCTCGGTGAGGATGGGCTCGACCCTCGCGTAGGCCTCGCGCGGTCCGCCCGGCATGATCGACGGCCCGAGCAGCGCGCCTTCCTCGCCGCCGGAGACGCCGCAGCCGATGAAGTTGAAGCCGGCCGCCTGCATCGCGCGTTCGCGGCGGATGGTGTCGCGGTAATAGCTGTTGCCGCCGTCGATCACGATGTCGCCCGGCTCGAGCAGCGGCTGGAGCGCCTCGAGCATGGCATCGACCGGAGAGCCGGCCTTGATCATCAGCAGGATGCGGCGCGGCCGTTCGAGCGAAGCGACGAAGGCGGGCAGATCGTGGAACGCCACCAGGCGGCGATCGGGATGGGCGGCCATGACCTGGTCGGTGAATGCACCATCGTGGTCGTAGACGGACACGGCGTGGCCGCGGCTTTCGATGTTCAGCGCCAGGCTGCGTCCCATCACGCCCATGCCGAACACACCCATCACCTGCTGGCTCATTGCCTGCTCCTTCGGACACTTCGATCCGTCCCATATGGGACCGCCGCACGCGTGCCACAAGCGCCGGCTTTCATGCCTGTGCGAGACCGCACGTCGCCCGGTTCGCGCACAGGGGTGCGCTCCTACGGGATCAATGGATGCGCTCTGCGTCCCGAGTGGCCGGGCGTGGCGTGTAACGCAGCGGCACGAGTGCGATCCGGTTTCCCACCCGCACGTAACGCAGCGGCCCGGTCACCGCGGTCGTGCCGAAATCGAGTGCGTGGCCGTCCAGCGTGAGCTGCGCGAGCGGAGGCGCCAGGCCGACCTTCGCGACGTCGAACTCCGCGGTCGACCGCCAGCCGATCACCGGCGCCTGCGCGATCTCGGTCAACTCCTGCAGCCGGCCGTCGTCGGCGCGCCGGCCGTCGGCCTGCCACCAGTGGCCATCATGGCGGCGGTAGCGCGCCGGCGGCTGGCCAGGCAGGACGAGCGCCACCGAGTTGATCGCGGCCGGATCCAGCCCCAGCAGCGTGCCGGGCGTTTCGCGCTGGTCATGCAGGTATTGCACGGCGGCCAGCGCCAGCAGCGCCAACGCGATCGCGGCGACGATCCAGCGCTGGCGTGCCTTGCGCCGCATCAACGTCGGCGCCGGCGCCAGGTCACCACGCCGCCGATGGCCAGCAGCAGCAACGGCAGCGCGACCAGGAAGCCCAGGCTCAAGATGTTGAGTCCCGTCTGCGAGAGTTCCAGAACGCGATCGGGTGCGCCGCGCGGCGGCAGGCTCACCAGCGCATCGTCGCCGAGCAGCCAGTCGAACACGCGCTCGCCCAGCGCGCGGTTGCCGCCGTTGCCGAGGAAGGTGTTGGAGAGGAAGTCGCCATCACCGATCACGGCCACGCGCTGCTGGCTCTTGTCCGGACTGGGCGACAGGCGCGACAGCGCCAGGCCGAAGGCCAGCGGGCCCTTCAACTCGCCGGCCGCGGCGTCGTAGCGGATGGTCGAGTTCGATGCGTTCCCGATCGGCTGGAACTCGGTCCAGCTTTGCGGCCCGGATTGCAGGAAGTCCTGCACCGCCCAGTCGTTGCTGTTGATCTGCGCAAGCGCGGCGACCTGCGGGAACAGCGTGGTCAGCATGAAGCCGCGCGTGATCGCGTGCGGCGGATAGGCGCCCAGCGCCAGCAGGCGCGGGTCCTTCAGGCCCAGCGCGGCGCCGCCGCCGTCGACCAGCACGCCGGGCAGCACGCGCAGACCCAGCGTGTCGGCGAGCGGTGCGAGGTTGAGGTCGCTGTTGGCCGGCTCGGTGAGCCACAGGAGGTTGCCGCCGTTGGCCAGGTAATCGACCAGCGCACGCACCGCGCCCGGCTCCAGTGCCAGCGAGGGACTGGCCAGCACGACCAGGTCGGTGTGCTGCGGCACGGCCGTCACCTGGGCGAAATTGAGCGGTACCGCTCGCATGCCGCGGCTTTCGAGCTGCGCCATGAACGTACCCAGGTCCGCGTTGGCCTGGCCATCAGCGCGGCGCTCGCCGTCGCCGGTGACGAAGGCGACGATGCGCTCGCCGCCACGGGCCAGCCGCTCCAGCGCATTGGTCAGGCTGCGCTCGGACAGCTCGTCCAGCCGCTGCTCGCGGCCGCGGTAGTGCACGATGATCGCGCCGTCGACGGTGATCCCGAGCTCGCGCATCTTCGCCGGGTCCTGCTGCGGGTCGACGAAGCGCAGCGTGAGGTCGGGCTTGGCCCGGCGGTAGCGTTCGAGGAAGCCGGCGATGGTCGGGCGCAGGTCGCCCTGCGGGTTGGCGTAGCTGACGATCTCCACCGGCCCGTCGAGCTGGCCGAGTACGGCGCGGCTCTCCGGCGACAGGCTGGCGCGCCCGCCCGCGGTCCAGTCGGCGACGAACACGTGCCGGGTGGTGAGGTAACCGATGGCGCCGGCACCGGCGAGCAGGGCCAGCGCGAACAACCAGCCATCCAGGCGTCCAAGCAGCGTGCGCATCAGCCGCGCTCCCGTTCGGCCGCGACGCGGCGGATCGCCAGCGCCAGGCAGACACCCGCCAGCAGTGCGAACCACGCGACGTCGACACTGGTCACCAGCCCCCTCAGCAGCGGCTGCAGGTGCGAGCTCATGGCCAGCCAATTGATCGCGCCGCCTTCCACGCCGGCCAGCTGCGCACCCATGTTCACCGCCCACAGGCCCAGCGTGAGCACCAGTGCGGCGGCCGCGGCGAGAGCCGGGTGCGAGGCGAACGCCGAACAGGCGAGCCCCAGCGCAGCCAGCGAGGCCAGCAACAGCGCCATGCCGAGCGTGGCGGCGGCGAGCTTGCCCCAGTCGATCGCGGTGGCGTGCGCCAGCGCCGCGGGCATCGCCAGCACCAGCGCCAGCCAGGCCAGCAGCCATACCAGCAGCGCGAGGTACTTGCCCAGCACGATGCGCGAGGGTTCGAGGCCCATGCCGAGCAGCAGCGCCAGGCGCCCCTCCCGGCGCTCGCCGGCCAACGCCGACATCGACAGCAGCGGCACCACCAGGAAGGCGAGCTCGGCCAGCTTGGCCAGCAGTGGCACGGCCACCAGGTCGGTGTAGCCGGGGCCGTCGGGCAGGGCGGCCAGCCGGATATGCGCGGCCAGGAAGCTGCCCAGCAGCAGGGTGAAATTCCACGCCAGCCAGGCGAGCGTGAGCGCGCCGAGCACCCAGGCGAGCGGACGCACGAACAGACGGCGCAGCTCCAGTCGCGTCATCGCCAGCGTGCTCATGCGGCCGCCTTCGCGGTGGCGATGGCGAAGAAGCGCTGTTCCAGCGCGGCATGGTCGCCGGCCTCCAGCGCGCCGGTGTAGCGCAGGGTGCCGTCGTGCAGGATCGCCACGCGATCGCACACCGCGGTGACCTCGGCCAGCACGTGGGTGGACAGGATCACGGCGGTGCCGGCAGCGGCCTGTTCGCGGATCAGCGCGCGCAGCGCGGCGACCTGCACCGGATCGAGCGCATTGCCCGGCTCATCCAGCACCAGCAACGCCGGCTGGTGCAGCAGCGCGCAGGCCAGACCCAGTCGCTGGCGCTGGCCCTGCGAGAGCACGCCGGCCAGGCGGCGCTCCAGCGGCGCGAGCTCCAGCCGCTCGATCATGCGCCCGCGTGCCTGCTTCAGCGCCGGACCCTTCAGCCCGCGCAGGCGACCGTGCGCGTCCAGATGTTCCCCCACCGTCAGTTCCTGCCACAGCGGGGCACGTTCGGGCAGCCAGCCCACCAGGCGGCGCGCGAGTGCCGGCTGCTCGGCCAGATCCTCGCCGTCGAGCAGGATGCGCCCGCCGTCCGGTGCCAGCGCGCCGGCGATCATCGAGAGCGTGGTGGACTTGCCTGCGCCGTTGACGCCCAGCAGTCCCAGCACCTGGCCGCGATCGAGCGTGAGGTCGAGGTGCTGCACCGCGGCCCGTCCGGCGCGGTGGCGGCTGGCTTTCTCCAGCGTTAACAGCGGGTGTGGCAGAGTCATTGCATGATTGTCACGGTGCCCCCACGTTTACACAACAGCGTGGAGCGTTTCACGCATGGCTGAAGCGCAATGCACCATGCTGGCGGGTACGGAAACCCCTCCGATAGACTGCCTTTCAACTTCCCTGGTGCTTTCCTGATGCTCGATGCGGTGCTGACTTTTCTCTCCAACGGCCTGACGCACGCCAGTTGGCCGGCGATGTTGCTGTACCTGCTGGTGATGACCCAGCTCACCATCTTCACGGTGACCCTGTACCTGCATCGCAGCCAGACTCACCGCGGCGTGGATTTCCACCCTGCGCTGGCGCATTTTTTCCGTTTCTGGGGCTGGCTGACCACGGGCATGGTGACCAAGGAATGGGTCGCGGTCCATCGCAAGCACCACGCCAAGGTGGAAACCGAGGAAGACCCCCACAGCCCGATGATCTACGGCATCAAGAAGGTGTTCTGGGACGGCGTCTCGCTCTATCGCGATGCCTGCGAGTCGAAGCAGGACATGGAGCAGTACGGCCGCGGCACGCCCGATGACTGGGTCGAGCACAAGCTCTACGGTGCCCATCCGTACTGGGGTCCGACCCTGATGCTGCTGATCAGCCTGGCGTTGTTCGGCGTGATCGGCGCGGCGCTGTGGGCCGTCCAGATGATCTGGATCCCGTTCTGGGCTGCGGGCTTCGTCAATGGCATCGGCCACTGGGCGGGCTATCGCAACTTCGAGAGCGCCGACACGGCACGCAACCTGATTCCGTGGGGCTTCTGGATCGGCGGCGAAGAGTTGCACAACAACCACCATGCCTTCCCCAGCTCGGCCAAGTTCGCCCTGCGCAAGTGGGAGTTCGACATCGGCTGGGCGGCCATCTGCGCGCTGCGCTCGGTGGGGCTGGCCAAGGTGCTGCGCGTGGCGCCCTCCCTGGACGTGCACCCGAACGTCAGCCTGCCTGACGCGGAAACGCTCAAGGCCGTGCTTACGCACCGCTTCCAGGCCATGACCGACTACTACCGCGCCGTGATCATGCCCACCCTGCGCGAGGAAGCGGCCCATGCCGGCGACAACCTCAAGGCGATGCCGCGCCGGATGCGCCGTGCACTGGCCGACGGTGGCCGCTGGCTGGACAGCGAAGGTAGCGCCCGCCTGCAGGCCGTGCTGGCCAAGCGCCCGACGCTGCGTACCGTGTGCGACTTCCGCGCCCGCCTGGCGGCGCTGATGGAACAGCGCGGCGCCGAGCAGGCACTGAAGGGCCTGCAGCAGTGGATCGCGGAGGCCGAGCAGAGCGGCATCCGGTCACTGCAGGAGTTCGCAGGAAGGCTCAAGGGCTACCGCGTGGCCAACGCCTGAGCGACGTGAATGCATGACGAAAAGGCCCGCCTCCATGGCGGGCTTTTTTTCGCCTTGCGGTGGGGCGGCAGCGGGAAGAGGAACCTTCCGCGCGACCCGGACGATCACAGTTTCGCGGGTCCCCGCGCCAGCCAGCGATCGATCGTGCGCTTCTCGTAACGCAGCGGATCGGTGTTGGAGAAACCGCCCGGGCTGTCGTACATGAATCCCAGGTCGGTGAGCGTCCGATCGCCTTCGCGAAGCACCCGGCCCTGGCTGTCGAGCAGGCGGAAGTGCAGCGTGATGCGCGGCGGATAGACCTCCTTGACCACGCGCACCGGCTGCAGCGAGCCCATCGAAGGCACGTAGGACCCGGCGCGGTCGATGTCGGTCACGACGATGTCCAGCGTCTGGCCTTCCCGCAACTGCGCTGCGGCCTGCTTTTCGGTATAGGCCTTGAGGGTCTCGAGGTAGCCCGAGTCAGCCCGCGACGGTGCGAACGCCCGCACCTCCTTCGTTTCAGTGAAGTTCTCGGGATGGTCGTAGCGGACGCTGACGGTGCCGGCGGCTGCCGTGGACACCGCGAGGGCAAGGGCCAGGCCGAGGGTGGCGCGGAGGGGGAGCTTGGACATGGCAGGTCTCCGATGGCGAGGCGACGCCAGACTGGGGGGGGGCGCGAACGCGGCGCGCGGTTTCCCGCCAGCGCGGAAACGCTTGGGCGCACACCCTGTGTGGACAGCCTCGCCGGACCGATGTTCCGCCGCGCTAGTCGAGGAAGCGCTAGGCCTGCCCTTCCTCGGGCAGTCGGCAACTCGCGCGCTGCCCGAACAGCCGGTACCGGTGACGGGCGACCCAGCGGTAGGCCGGATCGCGGCAGATGCGCGGAATCGCCCGCAGCAGCGAGGCGGCCAGGCGCCAGCGCCCGCCGAAGCCATGAAGGACCCGCGCGATGGCATCCGTATCGGTGTGACCGCGCCCGTCCTGCACCAGCAGGAACGACACCGGATCGTCCGCCGACAGGCCGTGCGCCTGCAGCAGCGCGCGCCCTTGCGCGTCCTGCATGGGGGCCAGGCGGAAGCGGCCCACGCGGTCGTGCCGGAGCACGAAGTCGACCCAGCGGCTGCACAGCACGCAGACGCCGTCGAAAACGATGATCGCGGGCTGTTCAGTCATCGACCGGCTCCAGCCAGCCGCGGTAGGCGACCAGCCGTCCCACCAGCGGCAGGCGCGCGTCGATATCGAAGGTGTAGCGTCCCGCCTGTGCACTGCAGCGCGAACGCACCGAGCCGAACCATGCGCGCGGCAGCGGCAGGCCCAGCAGGCGTCCGCCCCGAAGTTTCCAGTCGATCGCGTCGTCCGCGCGCCGCAGCTCGAAGTACAGCGTCACCGGACCGAGGCGTTCATGCAGTCGGCCGCCGCACCCGCTCCGGGCCAGGCGGGAGCGCATCTGCCCGCGGGCGAAGCGTCGTGTCCAGGCCTCATGGCTTGGGTGTCGTTCGATCAACACCTCGATCGCCTGCGCGGGGCCCGGTTCGGGCAGACCGAGCAGCCGCCGCAGGAGCCGGGCCGGCAGGTGCGTCGTACCGGCGACGTCGGCCTGGCCTGTCGCGCGCACGCGCGGGCCGTCGCCATGCATGCGCCGCACCGGCGACGCCAGCGCGTGCCATTGCTCGCCGAGCAGCGCGGGGAACAGGGCGTCGACCATGGCGCGGATCATAAACGTGCGGAACTTTCCGCGCGCCCAAAAGAAAACCCGCCGTGGGGCGGGTTCTCTTCGAAGATCACTTGATCTTGCCTTCCTTGTAGATCACGTGCTTGCGCACGACCGGATCGTACTTCTTGAACTCGAACTTCTCCGGGGTGTTCTTCTTGTTCTTCTGCGTGGTGTAGAAGTGGCCGGTGCCGGCCGAGGAGATCAGGCGGATCTTGTCTTGGGTCTTGTTAGCCATGGTTCAATCCTCAGACCTTCTCGCCGCGGGCACGCAGCTGGGCGATCACGGCCTCGATGCCATTCTTGTCGATGGTGCGCAGCGCGGCGTTGGAAACGCGCAGCTTCACCCAACGGTTTTCGCTGGCGACCCAGAAGCGGCGCTCGTGCAGGTTCGGCAACCAGCGGCGACGGGTCTTGTTGTTGGCGTGCGAGACGTTGTTGCCGGTCTGCACACCCTTTCCGGTGACTTGACATACACGGGCCATGAGGGCCTCCGTAATCGGTGATGTGACCGCCCGTTGGCCAGGACGGCATCGGCCCAGCGGCGCTTCGGGCGCCACGCGATGCTGGAGGGTGTCGCACTTCGAAAGGGCCGGCTTGGTTTCCGCATCGCGTCGCGGAAGGCCCGGCAGACTGGGGCAGCCCTGGATCGAGCCGCGTATTCTCCCGGAAAAACAGCACCCTGCGCAAGTCTTCCGGCTCGGTGGCCGATGGCGGGGCGACCGGATGTATGGAACAATCGCTCTCTTTGCTCCGCCACACTCACGAATTCGAGGGACTCCCGATGGCAGAAGTCACGCCCGCCAACGACCAGGCCGCCGGCCAGGCCATGCCGCAGCTGATGCTGCAGAAGATCTACGTCAAGGACGTGTCCTTCGAGGCTCCCAATGCGCCGCAGATCTTCCAGGACATCGGCGAGAACGACCAGGCCCAGCCGCAGGTGCAGCTGAACCTGGGCCAGCGCGCCACCGACCTGGGCAACAGCCTGTACGAAGTGGTGCTCAGCCTGACCCTGACCTGCACCATCGGCGAGCGCACCGCCTACTTGGCCGAAGTGCACCAGGCCGGCGTGTTCGGCATCGCCGGCTTCAGCGAGCAGGACCATGCCGGCATCATCGGCAGCTACTGCCCGAACCTGTTGTTCCCGTATGCCCGCCAGGTGATCTCCTCGTTGGTGCTGGAAGGCGGCTTCCCGCCGTTCCTGCTGCAGCCGATCAACTTCGACGCCCTCTTCGCGGAGCAGCAGCGCCGCATGGCCGGTGGCGGCGAGGCGCCGACGCTCAACAGCTGACGCCGACATTCCATGCGGGACCAACCGATCCTCGCGGTGCTCGGCGCCGGCTCCTGGGGCACCGCGCTGGCCGCGCTGGCCGCGCGCAACGGTGTCACCACGCGCCTGTGGGGCCGCGACCGCGCGGCGCTGGCGGCGATGGCACGGAATCGCCGCAACCAGCGTTACCTGCCCGACCTCGAACTGCCGGCCGCGCTCGCCTACGAGCCGGAGCTGGCGACGGCCGTGCGCGATGCCGACATCGTGCTCATCGTGGTGCCGAGCCACGCCTTCGCCGCCATGCTGGACGAACTGGCGCCGCTGCTCGGGCCGGAAACCGCGATCGCCTGGGCGACCAAGGGCTTCGAGCCGGGTACCGGGCGCTTCCTGCACGAACTGGTGGCGCAGAAACTGCCGGGCCGGCCGGCCGCGGTCGTCACCGGGCCATCGTTCGCGCGCGAGGTCGCCGCGGGGCTGCCCAGCGCGGTGACCGTGCACTCGGACGACGAAGCCTTCGCCAAGACGCTGGCCGCGCTGCTGCACGCGCCCAACTTCCGCGCCTATTCGGGCAACGACGTGCTGGGCGCAGAACTCGGCGGCGCCATGAAGAACGTGCTGGCCGTGGCCGCCGGCGTGGCTGACGGGATGCAACTGGGCCTCAACGCGCGTGCCGGGCTGATCACCCGCGGCATGAACGAGATGCTGCGCCTGGGGCTGGCGCTCGGCGCACGGCCGGAGACCCTGATGGGCCTGTCCGGCCTGGGCGACCTGGTGCTCACCTGTACCGGCGACCTCTCGCGCAACCGCCGGCTGGGCCTGGCGCTGGGCCAGGGCATCGCGCTGGACGAGGCGGTACGCCAGATCGGCCAGGTGGTCGAAAGCGTGGTCACCGCCGACGAGGTGTCGCGCCTGGCCGAACAGCACGGCCTGGACCTGCCGATCGCCAACGGTGTGCGCGCCGTCCTGCACGGCGAAGTCACCCCGGTCGAGGGCGTGCGGATGCTGATGGCGCGCGAGCAGAAGCCGGAATATCCGCAGGGCCTGTTCGGCAACGCCTGAGCGGATTTGCCCCCTCTCCCCGCCGGGGAGAGGGCTGGGGGGAGGGGTCGGGGCTCGCCTGGAGCTCCATCCCTGGATTCGGATCCGCGACCCGCCCCCGTCGCGCGCTCCGCGCGAACTTGCGCGCCTCGACGCGCACACCACCCATCCCCTTGCTAAGCTCGCTGTTTTGGCCGGCAAGGCGGATCGCACGCGCATGCAGCAACCGGACGAAAAGCAGCCTGCCGATCGTGCCCCCCCTGCGGAGGACGTGACTGCAGGCGGCTTGCCGCCGGCCTGGCGCCGTCTGTTCAAGCCGGTGGCGGCCCCCGCCACCGAAACCCAGGTGCTCGGCTTCTTCCTGGAGGTCATGCCCGAGGACGGCGCCGCCTGGGCCCATCTGGACGTGGCGCCGGTGGCGCTGGGCATGGCCGAGCCGGGCCGCTACGTGCGGCCGGTGCCGCTGGACAGCCGCCACCTCGCCCAGGCACCGCTGCAGCCGCACGAACAGCATCTGGCCGCTGCCCTGCTCGGCCTGCCGCAGAACGTGCGCAAGGGCCGCACCTACGTGCGCCTGGCCGGTCACATCGGCGACGCCCTGCTCGCCCAGATGCTGGATACCGCGCCGTGCTTCCTTGGCGGCCTGGCCGGCCTGCGCCTTTCGCGCGGCAAGGCGCATCCGCTCCATTGGCATTGGCACCTGGAACAGGACGGCAGCCAGCGCCTGCTGCCCACGCTCGGCCATAACCAGCGCCTGCTGCGACTGGATTGCCTGTGGTACCTGGATGCCGAACGCGCCACGCTGGGCCTGCTCGAGGCGGACAAGCGCGAAAGCCACTGGCTGGACCTGCCGCCACTCAAGCACGAAGCCGGCCGGCCGCTGCTCAGGGCCCTGAAGAACAGCCCGCTGGGCCAGCGCCTGCCCGCGCCGCAGGTATTCGACGAGCTGCGCCGTGCGGAACTGGCGCCCAAACCGGTGCTGACCCTGCACGCACTGACCCGCCACGCCCGCCTGGCCGCGGGCACCCCGCCGCTGGCCTACGCGCGGCTGGCCTTCGACTACGCCGGCGAGCGCCTGCCCGGCCGCGGCGGCGAGCCGCTGGTACGCCGGGTGCGCAACGGCCACCTGGTCGAGATCATCCGCCGGCGCGCGGAAGAACTCTCCGCGATGGAGCAGCTCGAACGCGCCGGCCTGACACCGGGCGTGGACACCGAAGGCCTGCCCTGGGACCTGGCCGACACCCTGCCCGAAGACGCCTGGCTGTTCCCCGGCAAGGGCTACGCCGGCGCGCTGGAAGTGAACACCCCCGCGCGCTGGCTGGCGCTGCGCGGCAAGCTCGAGGCCGAGGGCTTCCAGCTCGACTACGCGCCGAGCTTCCCGTTCGAGGTGCTCGAAGGCCCGGTTCGGTGGTACGGCAACGCGACCGAGGATGCCGACGACCACGCGTTCGACCTGGAGATCGGCATCGAGGTCGAGGGCAAGCGCCACAACCTGCTGCCCGCGGTGGCGCAGGCGCTGGCCGAGCACCAGTTGAACCTGAGCCCGGCGCCGAACGAGCCCGAGGATGCCGTCTGGTACGCACCGGTCGACGAGCGCCGCCGCGTACCGGTACGCCTGAAGGAATTGCGTGGCCTGCTCGCGCCGCTGGCCGAGTACCTCGAGCGCCCGAAGAAGAAGCTGCACCTGCCGCGCGTGCAGGCCGGCCGCCTGGAGGAACTGGTCGAGGCACTCCCCAGCGGCGGCGAGCTACGCGCACCGGAGGCGCTGCGCGGCTTCACCGCGCGCCTGCGCGATGCCGCCGAGCGAGCCAGCGATGTGGTCCCGGAGGGGGTCACGGTCGAACTGCGGCCATACCAGCGCGAAGGCCTGCGCTGGCTGAACGCGCTGGCCGAGGCCGGTGTCGGCGGCGTGCTCGCCGACGACATGGGCCTGGGGAAAACGCTGCAGCTGATCACCCACCTGCTCGCGCTCAAGCAGCGCGGCGCGCTGCCACAACCGGCGCTGGTGGTGGTACCGACCAGCCTGATTCCGAACTGGCAATCGGAGATCGCCCGCTTCGCGCCCGACCTCACGGTGCTCGCGTTGCACGGTCCGCAGCGCAGCGGCGATTTCTCGCAACTGGGGGCGCAGGACATCGTGCTGACCAGCTACGCACTGCTGCCGCGCGACGTCGTCACCTTGCGCAAGCAGCCGTTCGCGCTGATCGTGCTGGACGAGGCGCAGCAGGTGAAGAACCCGCGCACGCAGGCTCGCCGCGCCGTGCTCAGCCTGCGCGCGCCGCGCTGCATCTGCCTGACCGGCACGCCGCTGGAAAACCACCTGGGCGAGCTGTGGTCGCAGATCGACCTGGCGGTGCCCGGCCTGCTCGGCGACGAGGGCGCCTTCCGCCGCCACTATCGCGTGCCGATCGAGAAGCAGCGCGACGAGGATTGCCAGGCGCGCCTCAACCGGCGCCTGGCGCCCTTCATCCTCCGTCGCACCAAGGCGCAGGTGGCTTCCGAACTGCCGCCCAAGACCGAAATCACCCGTCGCGTGGTGCTCGACGGCCGCCAGCGCGAGCTGTACGAAAGCCTGCGCCTGACCTTGGCCGAAGAGCTGCGCGAGGTGATTGCGCAGCGCGGTATCGCGCACTCGGGCATCGTCGTGCTCGACGCACTGCTCAAGCTGCGCCAGGTGTGCTGTGACCCGCGCCTGGTCAAGCTCGAGGCCGCGCGCGGCGTGCGCGAATCGGCCAAGTTCGAGTTGCTGATGGACATGCTCCCGGCGCTGCTCGCCGAGGGCCGCAAGGTGCTGCTGTTCTCGCAATTCACCGAGATGCTCAAGCTGATCGCGGCCGAGCTGGACCGCAAGCGCATCCGCTACGTGATGCTGACCGGCGAGACGCGCGACCGCGCCGCGCCGGTGCAGCGGTTCCAGGACGGCGACGTGCCGCTGTTCCTGCTTTCGCTCAAGGCCGGCGGCGTGGGGCTCAACCTCACCGCGGCCGACACCGTGATCCACTACGACCCGTGGTGGAATCCGGCCGCCGAGGCGCAGGCCTCCGACCGCGCGCACCGCATCGGCCAGGACAAGCCGGTGTTCGTGTTCCGCCTGATCACCGCCGACACCGTCGAGGAACGCATCGAGGAACTGAAGGCGCGCAAGGCCGAACTGGCCGAGGCCGTGCTCGAAGGCGGCGGCACGCGCGAAAAGCTCAGCTTCGACCAGGACGACCTGGACGCACTGCTCGCGCCAGGCTGAGGTTCGCTACGTAGGGTGGGCTTCAGGCCCACCGCTCTTCTGGGAAATGGTGGGTTGAAGCCCACGCTACATGACGTCGGCGTGGCACCGTGGCGCGCGATGTTCAGTCGCGCGCGGCGATCTCGTCGATGTGGCGCAGCAGATCGGCCGGCTCCTCGTACACGCGGAAAGCGCCCGCGCGCTCCAGCTCCTCCTGGCCGTAGCCGCCGGAGAGCAGGCCGACGCCGAGGGCGCGGCAGCGTTGCGCGGCCAGCATGTCCCAGATGCTGTCGCCCAGCACCAGCGCATGCTGGATGTCCACGCCCAGGCGGTCGGCGGCTGCCAGGAACAGGTCGGGGTCGGGCTTGGCGTGGCGCACGTCGTCGCGCGTGATCACCGGCACCTTCGCCGGGTCGACACCCAGTGCTTCGAGGTTGTGCGCGGCGGTCTGCATGCGGCCGCTGGTGGCGATCGCCCACGGCAGGCCGGCCTCGGTCAGCCAGGCCAGCAGTTCACGCGCGCCCGGCAACGGTCGTACGCCGCCGGCCTCGGCACGGCGCGAGAATGCCTCCGCATGCCAGCGGCGCAACCGCGCGACCCGCTCCTCGGTGATCTCGATGCCGGTCTCGCGCAGCAGGATGCGGGTGAACAGCCCGCCGCTCATGCCGATCTTGCGATGGATGCGCCACACCGCCAGCTCGATGCCCTCGCGGTCGAGCGCCTCCTTCCACGCCAGCACGTGCTGGTAGACGCTGTCGACCAGCGTGCCGTCGAGGTCGAACAGGAAAGCGGTACGCGGACGGGTCATCGGTATCCTCCTCGGTTCCCGGCGAGGGTACAGGTGGGCCCGCTACGCGATGTCTACGGCCTCGGCAGCAACGGCCGGCCCGCTTCCATCACCGCCAGCGCGGCGGCGCCGAGCAGGCCCGGTTCCGGGTGCAGCACGGCGATGGTGGGCACCTGGCGCATGGTGTCGCTGAAGCGCCCCTTGGCCTCGAAGCGCTGGCGGAAGCCGCCGCGCTGCAGCCACGGCAACAGGATCGGTAGCAGGCCGCCGGTGAGGTAGACGCCGTCCCAGCCGCCCAGGGTCAGCACCAGGTCGCCGGCGACCGAGCCGAAGATGCCGGCCAGCGTCTCGACCGTGCGTACGCACAGCGGGTCGGTGCCGGCGCCCGCGTGCGCGGTGATGTCCTCGGGGGTGTAGTCCTGCGCGCGCTCGCCGGCGATGTCGGCCAGCGCGCCGTAGAGGTTCACCAGGCCGTTGCCGCAGATCAGCCGCTCGTTGGAAACGCGGCCGAAGCGCTGGTTGAGCCGGTGCAGGATCTCGATGTCCTCGGGGCTGTGCGCGGCGAAACCGGCGTGGCCGCCTTCGCTCTCCAGCACGCTGCAGTGGCCGTCGCGGCGCAACAGGCCGCCGACGCCCAGACCGGTGCCCGGGCCCATCACCACGAAGGTCTGGTGGCCGCAGAGATCCAGCCGCGGCAGCGGCAGGTCGCCGACCGCCTTGAGGTGCTCCGGCTGCAGCAGCGGCACGGCCATGCTCTGCGCCGCGAAGTCATTGACCAGCCGCACCGACTCCATCCCCAGGTCCGCCTGCAGCGCATGCGCGGCCACCGCCCAGGGGTTGTTGGTGATCTTCACCGTTTCGCCGTCGGCGATGCGCCCGGCCGCCGCGATGATCGCGCGCGGCGCGGTCAGCCCGGTGTCGGCGAAGTACCGGCGAATGGTGTCGGCCAGCGTGGCGAAGTCGCGCACGCGGTAGCGCCGGACGCTGTCGGCCAGCAGTGGCTGGGCGGCGTCGATGTCGGCGAGCGCGAAGCGCACGTTGGTGCCGCCGAGGTCGGCAAGCAGGGTCGGGGGTCGGGTGTCGAAGCTCATCGGGTCGTTCTGTGGGCGCTGCGTCGCGGGCGCGGCGGCAATCGTGGGAAGGTATCGGAAACCGGCGGGACTGGCTACTTGCGGGGGTCTGCCATGGTTGCCACACTCGGAAGGAGTGTGATGCAAGGAGGATCATGCATCTGCTGCCGCGGCTCTCGGTGCTGGAGAACGCAATGTTGCCGGCGCGCTTCCTGCGCGGTTCCGACGAAGGCCTGGCCGGGCGTGCGCGCGAGCTGCTCGAACGCATGGGCCTGCACCGTCACCTGGAGCACCGCCCGTCCAGCTGTCCGGCGGCCAGATGCAGCGCGTTGCGATTGCCCGGGCACTGCTGATGAAGCCCGCACTGCTGCTCGCCGACGAGCCCACCGGCAACCTCGATTCGAAGAGTGCCGCCGACGTGCTGTCGCTTTTGGACAAGGTGCATGTGCAAGGTCGATGGAAGACGAGATCGACCGCTTCCTGCTGCGCGTGGCCGATCGGCCGGCCGGGCGACGGCGCGCGCGTGCTCGGCCAGGTGCTCGACCAACGCCGTGCCGGCGTGGACGACTACAGCTGGTGGTCCCGCAGCAGCTCTTCGGCAGAACGAGCGCATCTTCTCCATCGTGACGGGATCGATCGCCGGCGTCAGCCTGCAGGTGCATCGGCATCATGAACATCATGCTCGCAACGTGCTCGCCAAGGTGCTGGAGCGGCGCCGCGAGATCGGCCTGCTTCGCGCGATCGGCGCGAGGCGGCATGACATCGTGGTGCGGCTTCCTGCGCGAGGCGGTGGCGATCTGCACGGCCGGCGCGCTGATCGGGCTGCTGTTCGGCGCGGCGCTGGCTTACGCGATCGCCCTGTTCGCCGGCGGGCAGGTGGCATGGGAGCCGATCGGCATCCTTGCATCGGTGGTTGCGTGCCTGGCGATCGGCCTGGGTGTTCAGCTTCTATCCGGCACGACAGGCGGCGGCGCTGGACCCGATCGCGGCGATACGGGACACCTAGGCGCACGGCCTTGGACTCCGGTCGACCTGGGACCCTTCGGTAGGAGCCCACTTGTGGGCGATGCCTGTCGCCGATCGCCCACAAGTGGGCTCCTACGAAGATCGATGCGCCGGAATCGGAGGGCCCCTGGAGCCCGGGCGTACAATGGTCGCCTTCCGCACCACCGCAGGATTCCCCATGAGCTTCCCCGCCATCCGCATGCGCCGCATGCGCCGTGACGCCTTCTCCCGCGCGCTGATGCGCGAGCACACCCTGCTGCCGGGCGACCTCATCATGGTCGCGTTCGTGATCGAGGGCGAAGGCCAGCGTGAGAGCGTGCCTTCGATGCCGGGGGTGGCGCGGCTTTCCATCGACGAGCTGCTCAAGCTGGCCGGCGAGTGCGTGCGCCTGGGGATTCCCGCGCTGGCGCTGTTTCCTTCGCCGGACCCGTCGGTCAAGAGCGAGGACGCGGCCGAGGCTTGGAACCCGGACAACCTGATGCACCGCGCCACCCGCGCGCTGAAGGCGAAGTACCCGGAGCTCGGCCTGATCGGCGACGTGGCGCTCGACCCTTACACCACCCACGGCCAGGATGGCCTGATCGACGCGGACGGCTACGTGATGAACGAGCCCACCGTCGAGGCGCTGGTAAAGATGTCGCTGGCGCAGGCCGAGGCCGGCATGGATTTCGTCGCGCCCTCGGACATGATGGACGGCCGCATCGGCACCATCCGCGACGCGCTGGAAGGGGCTGGCCACATCCATACCCGCATCCTCGCCTACTCGGCCAAGTACGCCTCCAGCTTCTATGGTCCGTTCCGCGATGCGGTCGGTTCGGCGGCGAACCTGGGCAAGGGCAACAAGCACACCTACCAGATGGACGTGGCCAATTCGGACGAGGCGCTGCGCGAGGTCGAGCTGGACCTGGCCGAGGGCGCCGACGCGGTGATGGTCAAGCCCGGCATGCCGTATCTGGACGTGCTCCGCCGCGTGAAGGATGCCTTCGGCGCGCCCACCTTCGTCTACCAGGTCTCGGGCGAGTACGCGATGCTCAAGGCCGCCGCACAGAACGGCTGGCTGGACGAGAAGGCCGTCGTGCTCGAGTCGCTGACCGCGTTCAAGCGCGCCGGCGCCGATGCGATCCTCACCTACTACGCGATCGATGCCGCCCGCTGGCTGCGGGGCGACTGAGCCATCGCGGGGGGCAGTTCGTACGCGCTCGACAGCATCGTTCGCGCCGGTCCGGCCAGGGCCGCCGCGCGCAGTAATGGTGGGCCGACGGTACCGATGGCCTCCCGGGGCTAGCGCCCAGGCGGAACACTCCTCCCGTGCAGACCCGCGGATCGAGCGGAGGGCGTACGCAACCGCGCGACCTTGCACCGGCATGGAATCCGGGCCAAGGCCCGTGACAGCCGGACGCCATGGCGAGCGTGACGGGCTCATCGCGCCCATGATTCCGTGGTCCGCAAGCGGGCGATCAGGGCGCTGCGCCGTGGAATAATCAGGCATCCCCTCCAAGGCGTCGCGCGCGTGGAAAGCCATCACTACCTCGAAACCGCGCTGGTGTTCCTGCTGGCGACGGTGATCGCCGTTCCGCTGACCAAGCGTTTCCGGCTCGGCTCGGTGCTGGGCTATCTCCTGGCCGGCGTGGTGATCGGCCCGCAGGAGCTGGGTCTGGTCAGCGATACCGCCGGCGTGGCGACGATCTCCGAGTTCGGCGTGGTGCTGATGCTGTTCGTGATCGGACTGGAGCTCTCGCCGCAGCGCCTGTGGGTGATGCGTCGCGCGGTGTTCGGTACCGGCCTGCTGCAGGTGCTGGCCTGCGGCATCGCGATCGGTGCGATCGGCTTCGCCTGGTTCGGGCTCCGGGGGCCGACGGCGGTGATCGTCGGGGGCAGCCTGGCGCTGTCGTCCACTGCGTTCGGGCTGCAGATCCTGGCCGAGCGCAAGGAGGCGGGCTGGGCCTACGGGCGGCAGGCGTTCGCCATCCTGCTGTTCCAGGACCTGGCGGCGATTCCGTTGATCGCGATGGTGCCGTTGCTGGCAACCTCCGGCGGACACGGCCTGGACCTGCCCAGCGTGCTGCGCACGGTGGGCGCCATCGTGGCCGTGGTGGTCGGCGGGCGCTACCTGTTGCGGCCGGTGTTCCGCTTCGTCGCCAAGGCGGACGCGGTGGAGGTGTCCACCGCCACCGCGCTGCTGGTGGTGATGGGCACGGCATGGCTGATGGAGCGGGTGGGCGTGTCGTCCACGCTGGGTGCCTTCCTCGCTGGCGTGCTGCTGGCGGACTCGGAATACCGGCACGAGCTCGAATCGCATCTGGAACCGTTCAAGGGCCTGCTGCTGGGGCTGTTCTTCATCAGCGTGGGCATGTCGATGGATCTGTCCCTGCTGCTGCACGAGCCGCTGCGCGTGCTGGCGCTGGTGGTGGGGTTGCTGCTGGTCAAGGGCGTGTTGCTGTGGCCGCTGGGGCGGCTGGTCAGCGGGCTCGATCGTGGCGAGTCGCTGCGTCTGGCGGTGCTGCTGGCCAGCGGTGGCGAATTCGCCTTCGTGGTGCTCAACCTCGCGGCCGGGCAGCGCATCCTCGACGGCGCGCTGCACAGCCGGCTGGTGCTGGCGATCACGCTGTCGATGGCGCTGACGCCGCTGCTGGTCGCGCTGACGGGGCGTGTTCTCGGCGCACGGCCCAGGAAGGCGGTGCGCGAGTACGACACCATCGAGACCCAGACGCCGAAGGTGATCATCGCCGGCTACGGGCGCATGGGGCAGATCGTGGCGCGCGTGCTGCGTGCGCAGGGCATCCGCTTCGTGGCGCTGGATCATTCGGTCGAGCAGATCGACCTGGTGCAGCGCTTTGGCGGCTGGAACGACATCTTCTACGGCGACCCGGCTCGTCCGGAGCTGCTGCGCGCGGCGCAGGCGGACAAGGCCGAGGTGTTCGTGCTGGCCAGTGACGATCCCGAATCGAGCTTGCGCGTGGCGCGGCTGGTGCGCCGGCAGTACCCGCACCTGAAGGTCGTCGCGCGTGCGCGCAACCGCCAGCACGTGTGGCGGCTGATGGACCTGGGGATCGACGATCCGGTGCGCGAGACGCTCTGCTCCAGCCTGCAGATGACGCAGATGACGCTGGAGGCCCTGGGCATGGCGAGCGACGTGGCCAGAGCGCGGGTGGAACGCTTCCGCCAGCAGGATGCCGAGCTGCTCAAGCGGCAGTACCTGGTCTACGACGACGATGCGCGCATCGTGCAGACCACGCGCGAGGCATTGACGGACCTGGAGCAGTTGTTCGAAGCGGACGCGGAGCGGGAGCGGCCGGAATCATCGTCGCCTTCCGGCTGACGACGCAGGGGCTCCCGACAGGGAGAGGGAAGGGGGATGCTTCGGTTCGGCGCCGGCCGGATTGCCGCGAGGCGCGGGCCCCGTCCACACCCTCTCGAGGAGTGCTTCAGATCGCGCGAGCGTGAATCATTCCGCCGGTTGCGCAGGCTGGCGCAGCATCTGCCGCACGCTCGGCACGGCGTTGCTGCGCGCGGCCAGTTCGTGGGCGATGTCGATCAGGCCCAGGTGGCGGGCCACGTCGGCCGGCGTGCGGCCGAACGCGTCGGCCGCCTGGCGGTCGGCGCCGCGGGCCAGCAGCACGCGGGCGGCCGGCAGCAGCGCGTGCATGGCGCAGGCGTGCAGCGCGGTGACACCGCGTTGGTCCGCGTGCTCCAGCTGCGCGCCGGCGTCGAGCAGCACCGGCAGCAGGGCGGCCAGGTGGGTAGCGTCGCAGGCGGTACCCGGCTTGAACTGTGCGCCGAGCAGCAGCAGCAGCGGCGTCTTGCCCTCGTTGTCGGCGCGGTTGACGTCGGCGCCATGCTTGAGCAGCACGTCGAACAGGCGCCGCGCACGCAGGCTGTCGTTGTGTTCGAAGCCGAACTGCGCGGCGGCATGCAGCGTGGTGCGCCCGCGCATGTCGACCGCATGGATGTCGGCGCCGCCGGCCAGCAGGTGTTCGACGATCTCGGGATAGCCCAGCGCCGCGGCGACCATCAGTGCGGTCGTCTCGCCTGGCAACCGCTGGTCCACCGCCACGCCGTGGTCGAGCAGCACGCCGACCAGCGCATCACGGCGCGCGCCCACGGCTGCGGCGAGCGGCGTGACGCCGGTACCCGCGGCCAGGGTGGCATCCGCGCCGGCGTCCAGCAGGCGCTCGGCGATCTCGCGATGGCCGGCGCCGCAGGCATGCACCAGCGCGGTGGCACCCTGCGCATCGCGGGTGTCCACGTCGAAGCCGAGTTCCAGCAGGCGTTCGACCGCGGTCAGCGCGCCCGAGCGGGTGGCGGCCGGAAGGTCCGCCGCGGTCAGGGTGCGACGCGGACGCACCCAGTCGCCCCAGTCCAGCCAGTGCTGGATGGCGCCATGTTCCAGCGCCAGGCCGAGCGGCGTCTCGCCGCTGGCGTCGGTGGCCTCGGCATCGGCGCCGTGGGCGATCAGCGCACGCACCAGTCCCAGCCCGCTCTCGCCGTGCTCGATCGCGGCGAACAGCGGCGTGCGACCGGCCGCGTCGCGGACGTTCGGGTCGCAGCCGCGTGCCAGCAGGGCTTCGAGCAGCGCGCCCTGACGGTGGATCGCCGCCAGCTGCAGCGGCGTGCGTCCGCGTGCGTCGGAACCGAATGCATCCGCGCCGGCGTCGAGCAGCTTGAGCGGCAACGCCGCGCCCTGGTCGCTCTCGCCGGAAGTGCCCAGCACCTGCGCGAGCAGGCCGGCGCCGGCGGGCGTGGCGCCGGCCTTGAGGAGGTCGTCGACCGCTTCGGTGGAGGCGGGCAGCTGGGCCAGCAGTGCATCGAACAGGCGCCGGCCGGGTGCGGGCGGCGCGTCCTCGGCGTCGATGGCCGTCGCGGCCAGATGCGCTTCGACGTCGAGCCCGTGTTCGAGCAACCAGCGTCGCGCCGGACTCAAGCCGGGCGCGGACAGGTCCAGGAAGAGCTGCGCGAGCTGCGGCTGCGGCCACTGCCGCGCTCGTTCGGCGAACGCGGCGATGACCGCCCACTGGCCCCGCCGCAGCGCTTCGAGCAGGCGCGCCGGCGTGTCGTCGTCTTCCGGCGCGTCGCCGCCCAGGCTCGCGGGCAGCGGCGACTCCGGATCGAGCAGCGCGACCAGGTCCCACCGACCGGCGGCCGCGGCGTGGTCCAGCGCACTCCGACCATCACTGCCGGGACGCTTGGGGTCGGCGCCGAGATCGAGCAGGGCGCGCACGGTGCCGGTCTGCGCATGCGGCGACTGGCAGGCGAGCGTGAGCGCATCGCGATCGTGGCTGTCGCAGGCGCGGGCGTCGGCGTGTGCGTCGGCAAGCACCTGTACCAGCTCGCTGGCGCCGCAGCGAGCCGCTTCCATCAGCGCGGTGGTGCCGTGGCGGTCGGCCAGGTTGGGGTCGGCGCCGGCGGCGAGCAGCGTGCGGGCGATCTGCAGATGGCCTTCGGCGGCGGCGGCCAGCAAGGCGCTGCGCTGGTGGACGTCGGTGGCGTTGACGTTCGCGCGGTGCTTGAGCAGCAGCTTCACGCCCGCCGGATCGTCATCGGCAATGCCGGCGGCGGCGACCAGCGCCGGTTCGCCCTCGCCGGGCGCCGGCTTGGCACCGTGTTCGAGCAGGTACCGGGCGAGCGGCCAGTTGGCCGCGCGACACGCGGCCGCCAGCGGGGTGACGCCCGCCCGGTTGAGTGCGTTCACCGGTGCGGCGGCGTCCAGCAACATCGCCGCGACGATCGGTTCCTCGCTCAGTGCGGCACCGTGCAGGGGGGTGTTGCCCTCGCTGTCGGCGGCCAGCGGGCTGGCGCCGTTGGCGAGCAGGGTCATGACCGCCTCGGCGCGGCCGTGCCAGCTGTCGCGGGTGGCCGCCAGGAGGGCGGTGAGGCCGCCGCTGGCGCGGTTGACGTCGGCGCCCTTGGCGATCAGGGCCCGCAGCAGGCGGGTGTCCGGCAGCAACGCGGCCAGGGTGAGTACCGGGCGCTGGTCGCGCTCGTGGGGCGCGGGCGCGGTGTCCGGATCGGCGCCGGCTTCGACCAGCGCAAGCGCGCGCTCGATGTCGCCGTCCCGCGCCGCGGTGAGCAGCGCCGTCCCTTGTTCGGGTGCGCCGGCGGTGCGCTCTTCCTCGCTCAGCACCGTCGGACGCGGTGCCGGGGCCGCGGCGAAATCGGCCGGCAGGGGCGCGTCCTCGCTGCGCCGGCGCGGCCGCGAGCGCTCGCACAGCAACGCGCGCAGGGTGCGGTTGGCGATCACCAGGCAGCCCAGCGGCAGCAGGGCCAGGCCGTAGACCATCAACGCCGCGGTGCGCAGCTCGGGCGGCAGTACCCCGTACAGTCCGGTCAGCGCGATGGCGCCGAAGGCCAGCACCAGCAGCGCGAATGCCGCCGGCAGGAAATGGCTGAAGAAGCGCTCCTCGCGGGCCAGGTGGCGGCCGAAGGCGAGGCTGCGCGCGGTCGCGGTGAAGATCCACGAGCCGTCGCTCTGTGCCGGGTAGGCGTCGTCCCACACGAACACCAGGCCGAATGCCGGCCACACGCGCCACAACGACACCAGCGCCACCACCAGTGCGCCGGCGAGCAACAGCACGCCGCCCAGGCTCGGCTGCTGGCGCAGTTCAAGCATCGGCCAGGCGATCAACAGGAACACCAGCGCCACGTAGCCGCTGAACATCACCAGGTGCGCGGCACCACGGCGAAGCACGGTCCGCCCGAATCGCGGTTCCGGATCGAACCCGATCGCATGGCACACCGCCGCCATGGTCAGCGCGTTGGCCGCCAGCAGCGGGATCAGCGCCAGCGGATGCGCCCCCAGCGCGGCGATCGCCACGGCAATCCATCCAGGCAGGAACCAGGCCGCTCCCTTGAGCAGGGACGGTGGGCGGTGGCGCGATCGGGGCTCATTCATGGCGCGAGTATAGGAAGCGTCGGCGCCGCAGACGGTAACGGCACGTTAACCCTGGCACCACAAATCATTCGTCGCGGTCGTCCGGCGTACTGCGTTGCGACTGGTTGGCCACCGCAAGCGTTTCCTGCGGCGGCAGTTGCAGGTGCCAGCCCTGGGTACGCAGATGTTCGAGCACGACCTCGGTGTCCTCGTGCGGCAGGCGGCGCTGTTCGTCCAGCTGCACCTCGAGCACGAAGCGCAGGTCGCCGAGCAGCATCGACAACGATTCGGGAACCACGCCGAACTCGTCGCGAGCGGCGAGCCATACGTAGGTATCGGATTTGCGCTGGCTGGCGTACACGAAACAGTGCATGGGAGAACTCCGACAGCGGTGGCGTGGGGGGGCGAAAGGAAGGGTAGCAGTGCGCGGCGCCAATGCTGCGGTCGCACTTGCAAGCCCGGGAGGGGCTGGGCAGAGTGTCGCCCGGGGGCCTCAAACGCGCGTATGAAAAAACCGCGGCAGCGGTCCCCGTTGCCACCCCGAGCCGCGTCTTAAGATAAGCAGGAGCTTAGCGATGCCTATGTCTTTTCGTTCCCTCCCGGGCGCTGCCCGGCCCCTGGCGCTGGCCGCGCTGAGCCTTGCCGTCGCCGGTGCGCTGGCGTTGCCGCAGGCCGCCGACGCCAGCGCTTTCCAGCTGAAGGAAAACAGCGCCAAGGCCATGGGCCGCGCCTATGCCGGTTCCGGCACGGCTGGCGGCGACGTCTCGGTGGTGGTGAACAACCCGGCCGCGATGAGCGACCTGGACGGCACCTATTTCCAGGCCGACGTCACTGCCATCAACTTCAGCGCCAAGTTCAGCGGCAGCGCCCATGACGCGCTGGGTCGCCCGATCAGTGGCGGCGACGGTGGCGATGCAGGCACCACGCTGCCGGTCCCGGCGCTGTTCTTCGCCACCAAGGTTTCCGACCGCGTGCACCTGGGCTTCGGCTTCTCCGTGCCGTTCGGCTTCCAGACCGAATACGACAGTGGCTGGATGGGCCGCTACCACGGCCTGAAGTCGAAGTTCCAGTCGCTGGACGCCACCTTGTCCGGCTCGTTCGACGTGACCGACAACTTCGCGCTCGGCGCCAGCGTCATTGCGCAGAAGACCTCCGCGGAGCTGACTTCCGCGATCAACTACAACGCCATCGGCCTGAGCGTCCAGCAGGGCATCCAGGCACAGACGGCTGCCGGCGTGGCGCAGATCCAGGCCGCCGCTGCTGCCGGGCAGATCTCGGCCGCGCAGGCCCAGGCCATGATCCAGGCGGCCGTACAGCAGGGCCGGGCCGCCGCCGCCGGCGTGGCGGCCGCCACCCCGGTGGGCGTGGATGGCTATGCCCGCATCAAGGGCGACGACACCGCCTACGGCTGGCAGGTGGGTGGCTACTGGAAGCTCACCCCGAACGACAAGCTGTCGCTCAACTACCACTCCAAGATCGCCCACACGCTGGAGGGCACCGGCAACTTCACCCGCACGCCGGGCTACGACCTGCTGCTGACCAATCCGCAGCTGGCCGCCTCGCTGCCGCCCTTCGAGCACACCACGGGCAAGGCCGACTTCACCACGCCGGCAACCGCCACCGCCAGCTACTGGCACCAGGGCGAGAAGTTCGGCCTCGGCATCGACCTGGCATGGACCAAGTGGGACGTGTTCAAGGAACTTCGCGTGAAGTACGGCAACACCCAGCCGGACAGCGTGGAGACCTACAACTGGCGCAACACCTGGTATGCGGCCGTCGGCGGCGACTACTACGTCAACGACAAGCTGACCCTGCGCGCCGGCGTCTCGGTCGACACCACGCCGACCTACAACGCCACGCGCACCCCGCGCGTGCCCGATTCGACCCGCAAGTTCGCCACGGTGGGTCTGGGCTATAAGGCCAGCGAGCATTTCGAACTCAACGCCTCGTATGCGCACATCTTCGTCAACAAGGCGCACGTCAACGCGACCAGCAGCACCGGCGACGTGCTTACCGGCAATTTCGAGGACTACGGCAACCTGCTGAGCCTGTCGGCGCAGTACAAGTTCTGATCGGTTGCATGGCAAAACCTCCCCGCGCGAGCGGGGAGGTTTTTTTGTGCCCGTCGCCCGATGCCAGGCCAGTCAATCGGCCGGGACCGGGGCGGGAGAATCACCCGCGAGCGTGCTCTGCGAAGAGCCTCAGCCGTGTCGCAGCAGCAGCTCCAGCAGGCGCCGGAAACGCGGCCCGTAGGGCGGGCGCAGCAGGCCTGCGCCGTTCCAGCGCGATTGCGCGAACACCGGCTTGAGGTGCGAGAACGTCTCGAAACCCGCCTTGCCGTGGTAGCCGCCCATGCCCGAAGCGCCGACGCCGCCGAACGGCAGGCCGTGCTGGGCGATGTGATAGAGCGTGTCGTTCACGGTCACGCCGCCGGCCCGGGTATGGGCGAGGACCGTGTCGATGGTGCGCCGGTCGCGCTCGAACAGGTACAGGGCGAGCGGGTGCGGCCGCGCGTTCACGTGAGCGATCGCCTGCTCGATGTGATCGAAGGCGACCAGCGGCAGCAGTGGGCCGAAGATCTCCTCGCGCATCACCCGTGGTCCGTCCGGCACGTCGAGCAGCAGTTGCGGCGGGAACAGACGCCGCACGGGGTCGGCCGGTGCGTCGGCCAGTGGCACCACGCGTGCGCCGGCGGCCGCTGCCTCGTCGCGCAGCGTCGCCATGCGCTCGAAGTACAGGTCCGAAATCAGGCTGGTGTATTGACGGCTGGTTGCAAGGTCGGGGTAGAGCCGCGCGACCGTGGCCCGTGCGGCCTCGACGAAGTCGTCCATCCGTGCGCGCGGCAGCAGCACATAGTCGGGGGCGATGCAGGTCTGGCCGGCATTGACCAGTTTGCCGACCAGGATGCGCTCGACCGCCTTCGCCAGGTCGGCGCCGGGGCCGACGATGGCCGGCGACTTGCCGCCCAGTTCGAGCGTCACCGGCGTCAGGTTGTCCGCGGCCGTGCGCATGACCTGATGGCCCACGCGGGTGGAACCGGTGAACAGCAGGTGGTCGAAAGGCAGCGCGCTGAACGCCTGCGCCACCGTGGCGTCACCGTTGACCACCACGACGACGTCGTCGGCGAGGTAGCGTGCAACCTGCTCGGCAAACAGCGCCGAGAAGCGTGGCGTGAACTCGCTCATCTTGACCATCACGCGGTTGCCGGCCGCCAGCGCGTCGACCAGTGGCCCGACGGCCAGGAACAGCGGGTAGTTCCACGGCACCACGATCCCGACCACGCCGCGCGGCTGCGGCAGCAGCCGGTTCTCCGCGGGCAGGAAGGCCAGGCCGGTGGACGCGCGGCGCGGGCGCATCCAGCGCCTGCCGTGGCGCAGGGCGTGGCGGATCGCCGAGAGCGAAGGGAACAGTTCGAGCAGCTCGGTTTCCTCGACCGGGCGCTGCCCGAAGTCGGCGTCGATCGCCGCCGCGAACGCGCCGCGCTGCTCGCGCAGCATGCACGCGAGACGCTGCAACCGGTCTGCCCGCACGGGCCAGGAGGGCAGCGGGTCGTGCGCCTGCGCGGTGCGCAGGCGCTGCAGGATGGCGGTCAACTCGGGGGTATCGGTCATGGTGTGATCGTCCCACGTCGTGGCTGGGCCTGATCTCCCACCCGGGCAGAAACCGGGCGCACGGGCAGGGTGATCGGGACGTTGCATGCCAGTGTAGCCCGGGACACGCACTGGTCCCTCCGCCCGCCCTGCCTGCGATCCGCGTGCCTGCAGCTGTTTCGTGCGGCGGGATGCCGACGCCCCGGCGCGCCGCGGGCAAATGGCGGCTGGGCGGCCATTTGCCCGTCCGGGCTTACTCGCCGATGGTCAGCAGCGAGGCATTGCCGCCGGCGGCGGTGGTGTTGATGGTGAGCGTGCGCTCGCTGGCGAAGCGCAGCAGGTAGTGCGGGCCGCCGGCCTTGGGACCGGTGCCGGACAGGCCTTCGCCACCGAACGGCTGCACGCCGACCACCGCGCCGATCTGGTTGCGGTTGACGTAGCAGTTGCCCACGCGGGTGTGCCGGGCGATGTAGTCGATGGTCGCGTCGATGCGGCTGTGCACGCCCAGGGTCAGGCCGTAGCCGGTCTCGTTGATCTTCTCGATCACCTGCGGCAGCTCGCTGGCCTTCCAGCGCAGCACGTGCAGCACCGGGCCGAAGATCTCGCGCTCGAGGATCGAGAGCGTCGGGATCTCGTACGCGCGCGGCGCGAAGAAGGTGCCGTGCGAGGTCGCCGCCGGATCCATCGGCGCCTCGGCGATCTTCTTCGCCTCCTTGTCCATGCGCTCGGCATGGGCGACCAGGATCGCCCTGGCGTCCTCGTCGATCACCGGCCCCACGTCGGTGGAGAGCAGGGCCGGGTCGCCGACCTTGAGCTCGGACATCGCGCCGGCGAGCATGGCGATCACCTTGTCGGCGATGTCCTCCTGCACGTACAGCACGCGCGCGGCCGAGCAGCGCTGGCCGGCGGACTGGAAGGCCGAGGCCATCACGTCCTTGACGATCTGCTCGGGCAGCGCCGAGGAGTCGGCGATCATCGCGTTCTGGCCGCCGGTCTCGGCGATCAGGATGGCGATCTGCGACTTGCGCGCGGCCAACGCGCGGTTGATCGCCCAGGCGGTCTCGGTCGAACCGGTGAACACCACGCCGGCCACGCGCGGGTCGCGGGTCAGCGCGGCGCCGACGGTCGGGCCGTCGCCCGGGACGAACTGCAGCACGTCCTTCGGGATGCCGGCGTCGTGCAGCAGTTGGGTGGCGACGTAGCCGATCAGGCTGGTCTGCTCGGCCGGCTTGGCGATCACCGTGTTGCCGGCGGCCAGCGCGGCGCTGACCTGGCCGATGAAGATCGCCAGCGGGAAGTTCCACGGGCTGATGCCGACGAACACGCCACGGCCTTCCAGGAACAGCTGGTTGCTCTCGCCGGTCGGGCCGGGCAACGCGATCGGCTCGCCGAACAGGCGCCTGGCCATGGTGGCGTAGTAGCGCAGGAAGTCGGCGGCCTCGCGGATCTCGGCGATCGCGTCGGGCAGGCTCTTGCCGGCCTCGCGCACGCACAATGCGATGAACTCGCCGCGCCGCGCCTCGAGCTGCTCGGCGGCGTACTCGAGCATGGCCGCGCGGTTGGCCACCGGGAAGTTGCTCCAGCGGTCCTGCGCGGCGTGCGCGTTGGCCAGCGCCTTCTGCACCGTCGCCTCGTCGGCGGCAACATAGGTGCCGAGCTTGCGGCGGCGGTCGGACGGGTCGGTGACCTCGATGGTCGGACCCTGGCTGGTGGCGCCGGGCACCAGGGGACCTGCGGTCCACGGCCCCTGGTGGGCGTTGGCCTCGTCGGCCAGCGCCCTCAATTCATTGTCGTTGGCAAAGTTCACGCCCATGGAATTCTTCCGTAGTTCACCGTAGAGGTTGGCCGGCAGCGGGATGCGCGGGTGCGGGATCGACTGGAACGAGCGCACCGTCAGGCACGGGTCGGCGACCAGTTCGCGCGCCGGCACGTCCTCGTCCACCACGCGGTTGACGAAACTGGTATTGGCGCCGTTCTCCAGCAGGCGGCGCACCAGGTAGGGCAGCAGGTCCTCGTGCGTGCCGACCGGCGCGTACACGCGGCAGGGCGCGCCCAGGCCGTTCGGCCCGATCACTTCGCCATACAGGTCCGCCCCCATGCCGTGCAGCCGCTGGTACTCGAACGGCCGGCCCTGCGACAGATGGTGTACCGCGGCGATCGTGTGCGCGTTGTGCGTGGCGAACTGCGGGTAGATCAGCGTGGGGCCGGCATTGAACAGCCGCTTGGCGCAGGCGATGTAGGAGACGTCGGTGCTCGGCTTGCGCGTGTACACCGGGTAGCCGGACAGGCCGCCCTCCTGCGCGCGCTTGATCTCGGCGTCCCAGTAGGCGCCCTTGACCAGGCGCACATACCAGCGACGGCGATGCGCGAGCGCCATCTCCACCAGCCAGTCGATCACGAACGGCGTGCGCTTGGAGTAGGCCTGCACCACGATGCCCAGCCCGTTCCAGCCTTCCAGCGACGGGTGCGCGAAGACCTCGCCGATGATGTCCAGCGAGAGCTCCAGGCGGTCGGCCTCCTCGGCGTCGACCGACAACGCAATACCGGCCTTCATCGCCAGCTGCGAGAGTTCCAGCAGCCGCGCGACCAGCGCCTTGCGCGCACGTTCGCGCTGGCCCGGCTCGTAGCGCGGGTAGAGTGCCGAAAGCTTGACCGAGATCGACGGCGCGTCGGTGTGGTTGGCGAACGGGCCGCGGCGCCCGATCGCGGCGATGGCGTCGCGGTAGGCCTGCTGGTAGCGCTCGGCGTCGGCGGACGTCAGCGCCGCCTCGCCGAGCATGTCGAACGAATAGCGGTAGGCCGCGTTTTCCTTCTTCTTCGCGCGGTCCAGCGCCTCGTCGATGGTGCGGCCCATGACGAACTGGTGGCCCATCAGGCGCATCGCCTGGCGTACCGCGGCGCGGATCGCCGGCTCGCCCAGGCGCGCAACCAGCCGGCGCAGCGAACCGGTGAAATCCTCGCGGGTGCTGTCGGCCAGGTTCACCAGGCGGCCGGTCAGCAGCAGGCCCCAGGTGGAGGCGTTGACCAGCGCCGATTCGCTCTGGCCCAGGTGCCTGCGCCAGTCGGCGTCGCCGAGCTTGTCGCGGATCAGCTTGTCGGCGGTGCTCTGGTCTGGAATGCGCAGCAGCGCCTCGGCCACGCACATCAGCAACACGCCCTCCTCGCTGGAGAGGTCGTACTGGCGCATGAAGGCCTCGACCAGGCTCTGATCCCTGGCGCGCGCGCGCACGCGCGTGACCAGCGCGGCCGCGCGGTCGACCACCGCCTCGCGCTCCTCCGGCGGCAGGTCGGCCTGGTCGAGCAGGTCGAGCACCGCCTCGGTCTCGTCGCGCAGCCAGGCAGCGGTGATGCGGGCGCGCGCAGGGTCGGCGACCGCGGGAATTTCGGGGCTCAGGATAGGTTGCGTCACGTGGGGGGTCTGCGGCAGGTAACCGCCCGGGGCGGCGGCGAAGCTCGCGATTGTACGCCCCGCGCGCAGGCGGACGCATCCGTGCGCGTGCGCATCGGCCATGCCGCGGCCCGGCGCGCGGCGCGGGCGGGTCGGTTCGCCGGCCGCGCAGGCATGCACCCACCCGCGCATTTCCTGCTCCGGTTTCCGTTTCCCGCTCCCTGATCCAGGTCACGGGGGTGCGACATTCTTGCCTCGCGGTGATTCAGCGGCCTATCATTCCCCGGTTCCAGGCACGCCGGATTCTCATGATCGTGCTTCGACCAGCTGGCGCCGGCCTGCCGTGCGTGACGATGTGGCTCCGGCCCAATCGCGCACTCAGCCGACGCGGACTGCGTCGCTTGATCATGGTACTGGCGGCCCTGGCGCTGACGACGGCCGGACTGGGGGCGTGGCAGGGGAACGTGTTTGCTCCGCTGTTCGCCCTGATCGAGTCCTGCGCGATGGCCCTTGCCTTGCGGCAGGCCTGGCGCGCGGGCGAGCGCAGCGAACGCATCCGCCTCGACGAGGAGTCGCTGGAGGTGCGCTCGCTGCCCGGGCGGCGACGGGCGTGCTTCCAGTCCTACTGGGTGCGCGTGCGGCTGGTCCCCGGCAACGGGCACCGTCGTCTGCTGCTGGGGTCGCACGGACGCGAGCTGGAAATCGGGGCGTTCCTCGCCGAGGAGGAACGCCTGGAGCTGTCGAGGAAACTCAAGGTGCTGCTGGCAGGGGTGCAAGGCCAGCGGCGCGGGTAGGGTCAACAAAGGTGCAAGACATGACATCTGGCGGCATCAGGATCAAGGCATGGGCGGCAGCGGCCTGTGCGCTGTTCAGCGGCGCAGTCTGGGCCAACCCCCAGCCGGGCCAGCTCAACATGACGCGAGGCGTCACCGAGTGGTCGCCCGAGCCCTACTTCCTCAACAACGTCGCGCTCGGCGTGTGCACCGTCATCGGCGTGCTCGTCTTCGGCGCGATGTTCATCGCGATGTTCCGCTTCCGCAAATCGCGCGGGGCGGTGGCCGAGAAGTGGTCGCACAACACCATGCTCGAAGTGGTGTGGACCACCATCCCGGTGATCATCCTGATCGTGCTGGCCTGGATGTCCACCGGCGGCCTGGTTTCCTTCGCCGACACCACCGGCTCGCAGATGACCGTCAAGGTCACCGGCTACCAGTGGAAGTGGCGCTACGACTATGTCGACTACCAGGGCAAGTCGATCGGCGGCGTGGGCTTCATGTCCAAGCTCGACGACCAGAGCAACGAGACCCGCCAGCTCGACTCGGGCCTGGACCCGAAGTCGGTCAAGATCGGTGACGAGAACACCTATCTGCTCAACGTCGACAAGCCGCTGGTGGTGCCGGTCGACACCAAGATCCGCTTCGTGATCACCGCCGGCGACGTGATCCATTCCTGGTGGGTGCCGGCGCTGGGCTGGAAGATCGACGCCATTCCGGGCATCGTCAACGCCGCCTGGACCAACATCAAGGTGCCGGGTACCTACCGCGGCCAGTGCGCCGAGCTGTGCGGCCAGGATCATGGCTTCATGCCGATCGTGGTGAAGGCGGTTTCCAAGGCCGAGTTCGCCCAGTGGCTGGCGCAGCAGGAGGCCGCCGGCAAGGCGCCGCCGGCCACGCCCGCGACGCCGGCTGCGCCCGCGCCGGCGTCGACCGCCGCCGCGGCCTCCGCATCCATCACGGCCGCCCCGACAGCCAAGACGCCGGGCAAGCAGGGCTGAAGTCCTTCTCCAGCCCATCCGCTTTCAAGTATCCGCATTAGGTAGAGGTGCAAGGCCATGGCCCACGCAGCCACCCACGATCACCACGACGAGCACCACGGCGCGCCGTCGAACTTCTTCACCCGCTGGTTCATGTCCACGAACCACAAGGACATCGGCACCCTGTACCTGGTCTTCTCGCTGCTGATGTTCTTCGTCGGCGGCAGCTTCGCGATGGTGATCCGTGCGGAGCTGTTCAAGCCGGGCATGCAGCTGGTGCAGCCGTACTTCTTCAACGAGATGACCACCATGCATGCGCTGGTGATGATCTTCGGCGCGATCATGCCGGCCTTCGTGGGCCTGGGTAACTGGATGATCCCGCTGATGGTCGGCGCGCCGGACATGGCGCTGCCGCGCATGAACAACCTCTCGTTCTGGATCCTGCCGTTCGCCTTCGCGCTGATGCTGTCGACCCTGTTCATGCAGGGCGGTGGTCCGGCCGGCGGCTGGACCATGTACCCGCCGCTGTCGCTGCAGAGCGACTCGGTGGCCTACGTGGTGTTCGCGATCCACCTGATGGGCATCAGCTCGATCATGGGCGCGATCAACATCATCGCGACCATTCTCAACATGCGCGCACCGGGCATGGACCTGCTGAAGATGCCGGTGTTCGTGTGGAGCTGGCTGATCACCGCGTTCCTGCTGATCGCCGTGATGCCGGTGCTCGCCGGTGCGGTGACCATGCTGCTGACCGACAAGTACTTCGGCACCAGCTTCTTCAATGCCGCCGGCGGCGGCGACCCGGTGCTGTACCAGCACGTGTTCTGGTTCTTCGGGCATCCCGAGGTGTACATCATGATCCTGCCGGCGTTCGGGATCATCTCGGAGATCGTGCCGACCTTCTCGCGCAAGCCGATCTTCGGCTACAAGGCGATGGTGTTCGCGATCGCGGCGATCGCCTTCCTGTCGTTCATCGTGTGGGCGCACCACATGTTCGCGGTCGGCCTGCCGCTGGGCGCCGAGATCTTCTTCATGTACGCCACCATGCTCATCTCGGTGCCGACCGGCATCAAGGTGTTCAACTGGGTGAGCACGATGTGGGGCGGTTCGCTGACCTTCGAGACGCCGATGCTGTTCGCCATCGCGTTCATCATCCTGTTCACCATCGGCGGTTTTTCCGGCCTGATGCTGGCGCTGGTCCCGGCCGACTTCCAGTACCACGACACCTACTTCGTGGTGGCGCACTTCCACTACGTCCTGGTGACGGGCGCGGCCTTCGCGATCATGGCCGCCACGTACTACTGGCTGCCCAAGTGGACGGGCAACATGTACAGCGAATTCTGGGGCAAGGTGCACTTCTGGTGCTCGGTGGTGTTCGTCAACGTGCTGTTCTTCCCGCAGCACTTCCTCGGCCTGGCCGGCATGCCGCGCCGCATCCCCGACTACAACGTGGCCTTCGCCGACTTCAACATGATCAGCTCGATCGGCGGCTTCCTGTTCGGCGCCTCGCAGCTGATCTTCCTGGGCGTGGTCGTGCACTGCGCGTTCTTCTCCAGGAAGAAGGCCGCCGACCGCGTATGGGAAGGCGCGCGTGGTCTGGAGTGGACCGTTCCCTCGCCGGCCCCGCACCACACCTTTGCGCTGCCGCCGGTGATCCACGATGACGAACTGGCCCACGGCCACGTGGATGACTGATGCAACGGGCGCGCCGGCCCTGGCCGGTGCGCCGGATCGGCGCAGTCTGATGAACGGACAGGCGAAGGACGGGGAGTTGGCGCGCCGGAAGGGCGTACGGCGCACCCTCTGGATCACCGGCACGATCGCGGTGGTGCTGTTCCTGCTATCGATCCTCAGTATGGTGAGGATCGGCTAGCGCAGGTATTCCTCGGGTCCGCCCCGGCGGCCCGGCAAGCAGTTCCCCGCGCGTTATGGCGGGGATGGAAGCAAACAAAGAGATATCCACGGGGAACACTCATGGGTCAGCAGCAAGCGTATTTCGTACCGGCCAAGAGCCAGTGGCCGATCGTGGCCGCGGTGGTCATGTTCCTCACCGTGTTCGGTGCCGCGCACTGGCTGAATGCGCCGCCGGGTGAAGCGGGCTTCGGCAAGACGGTCATCTCGATCGGCTTCATCGGCGTCCTGCTGATGTTCTTCGGCTGGTTCCGCTCGGTGATCCACGAGTCACTGTCGGGCAAGTACGACGCCCAGGTTGACCGCTCGTTCCGCATGGGCATGATGTGGTTCATCTTCTCCGAGGTGATGTTCTTCGCCGCGTTCTTCGGCGCGCTGTTCTACACCCGCATGTTCTCGGTGCCGTGGCTCGGTGGCGAGGGCCATGGCGTGCTGACCCACCAGTTCCTGTGGAACGATTACGCGGCCGCCTGGGGCGCCGGCGGCGGCAATGGGCCGGGCAACATCGGCGGAGACTTCGAGACGGTGGCGCCGTGGGGCCTGCCGCTGCTCAACACCCTGATCCTGCTTACCTCCAGCGTCACAGTGACCATCGCGCACCACGCGCTGAAGGCCGGCCATCGCGGCAAGGTCCTGGTGTTCCTGGGCCTGACCGTGCTGCTGGGCGCGACCTTCGTGTATGCCCAGGCGCACGAGTACATCGAGGCCTACAAGGAGCTCAACCTCACGCTGCACACCGGCGTGTACGGCTCGACCTTCTTCATGCTGACCGGCTTCCACGGCCTGCACGTGACGCTGGGCACGATCATGCTGGCGATCATCTGGCTGCGCGTGCTCAGGGGCCACTTCAGTCCCGACCACCACTTCGGTTTCGAGGCGGTGGCGTGGTACTGGCACTTCGTCGACGTGGTGTGGCTGGGCCTGTTCATGTTCGTCTACATCCTCTGAGACGAAAGCCATGCAAGAAAAAGCCCGCCGACCGGCGGGCTTTTTTCTTTGCGAGTGTGGCCGCGCCTGCGCGGTGCGTCCTGGCGACCGGGAGAGGAGCATCGCCCACGAGGGGACTTCCAGACCGGTGAGGCCGGCGCCAAATGTCGCGCCGGCGGGCTTCGCCCGCCCGGGACCGCTACAATCAGCGGCCGACGCCGTGGGGTTGCAGCCAGCCCATCCAGATGCCCAGCATGATCATGGCGATCAGCACGATCGACAGGCCGATGCGCCGGGTGAGCGCCCAGGCGGTGCGCTTGCTGCCGTCCTTGTCGGTCATCATGTAGTACAGCGCCTGGCCGAGGTTGAACACCACGATCAGGAACATGATCACCAGCGCGATTTTGTAGATGGTTTCCACGTGAGCGGTCCGAACGACTTCCCAGCCGGCAGTATAGCCACCGCCGACAAGGCCTCCGCGTGACACGTTGGCGCAGGCCGGCATGGTGGAGCGTGCTGCTGACCGTGGCCGTAGCGGCGCTGTTCGTGCGCCTGGGCATGTGGCAGCTGGACCGCGCCGCCTACAAGGAAAGCCTGGTGCGGCGTTACGCCGCCGCGGCCGCCGCGGCGCCAGCGCCCTTCGCGCCGGTGGCGCTGGCGCCGCCGGCCGACGCGTTCCCGCGGGTGGCCGTGCACGGCCGCTGGGTGGCCGACCGCGTCTACCTGCTCGACAATCCCCATCACGACGCACGCGGCGGAGTCGAGGTCTACGTGCCCTTGGCGCTGCCGGGCGAATCGCGCCTGCTGCTGGTGGACCTGGGCTTCCTGCCGGGGTCCGGCCGCGAGCCGGCGCCCCGGCTGCCGCCGCTGCCGACGGGGGAGGTCAACCTGCACGGGCTCTACCTGCCGCCGCCGGGCGTGGGCCTGGAACTGGGCGGCGATGCGCTGGCCGCGCAGGCGCGCTGGCCCAAGACGACCATCTACCTGGACCTCCCACAGGTGGCCAGGGACCTGGGTCGCCCGCTGTACCCGCGCATCCTGGCGCTCGACGCCGAACCGTCGGTCGCCTACCAGCGCGAGCATGCCTTCGATTTCTCCTCGATGCCGCCGGCGCGCCATCGAGCCTATGCCTTCCAGTGGTTCAGCTTTGCGGTCGCGGTCGTGGGGATCTTCCTGGTCCTGCACCGCAAGCGCCGCCCCCGACGCACGGACAACCGATGACGATGCCCCATCCTCCTTCCCTCAAGGCCAGCCGCCTCAAGCTGCTGGCGATCATGGCGGTGTTCGCGCTGCCGATCATCGCCGCCGGCGTGCTGACCTTCACCGGCTGGCAGCCGGGCGGCAAGGGCTACGGCCAGCCGATCCAGCCTCAGCGCAATTTCGTGGACGAGCACCTGCGCGTGGTCCTCGCCGACGGCGGCGATTACGCCTGGCGCGATCCCGAAGAGCCGCGCATGACGCTCGTTGCCTTGGCCGGTCCCGAGTGCGCCGCGCGCTGCTTCGAGACGCTGACCGGCATGGCCAAGGCCTGGGTCACGCTCAACCGCAACCAGAAGCGCCTGCGCCTCCTGTACGTGGGCGAACCGCCGGCCGATCCGGCCCGGCTGGAGGCGATGAAGTCGTTCTGGACGCTGGGCCGGGATGGCGACGCCAGGCTCGACGCGTTCCGCCCGCAGGCGTCCGACAGCGTCAGCGCGCTGCTGGTCGAGTCCAACGGCACGGCCCTGGCGTACTACCCGGCGGGATTCGACGGCACAGGGCTGCTGCGTGACATGCACAAGGTGATCAAATGAACGGTGACGGTGGCGGCCACGTGCGGGCCGCGAACGGAACGGCATCGGCCAGCGCACAGCGCATCATGCGCTGGCTGGCGCTGTGCGCGGCGGTGTTCGCCTTCGGCGTAGTGATGTTCGGCGCGTTCGTGCGGCTGTCCAATGCCGGCCTGTCCTGCCCGGACTGGCCCACCTGCTACGGCCAGGTAACCTGGCCGCAGCACGAGCAGGCGGTGGCGCGTGCCGACGCGGCCTTCCCGGATCGCCCCTACGAGGCGACCAAGGCCTGGCGCGAGCAGGTCCACCGTTTCCTTGCCGGTACGCTCGGCGTGCTGGTGCTGGTGCTGGCCCTGCTGGCGGCCTGGCGCCCGCGCTGGGCGCGCGTGGCGGTGATCCTGGGCGCGGTCTTCGCCGCCGCCGGCGTGACTCTTTACATGCGCGGCGAGCATGCCTGGTCGTCGCTGCTGGCGGTGGCGGCGATCGCGCTTCCGCTGGCCGTGGCGGTCCGGCTGCGCAGTCCCGGCGCGTGGCGCATTGCCGTGCTTGCGCTGGCCGTGATCATCTTCCAGGCCATGCTCGGCATGTGGACGGTGACCTTGCTGCTCAAGCCGATCGTGGTGATGGGCCACCTGCTCGGCGGCGTTACCACGTTCGCGCTGCTGGCCTATGCGGCGTTGCGTTTCGCCGGCGTCGGCGCCCTCGACGAGCGCCATGCGTCGCTGCGGCGCTGGATCATGCTCGGCATCGTGTTGCTGGCCTGCCAGATCGCGCTGGGCGGCTGGACCTCTTCCAATTACGCCGCGCTTGCCTGCGGCACCGGGCCTGGTGCGTTCCCCAGGTGCCTGGGCCAGTGGATGCCACCGACCGACTTCAAGGAAGGCTTCGTGCTGTGGCGCGGCATCGGCGTGAACTACGAGGGTGGCGTGCTGGACATGGCCGCGCGCAGCGCGATCCAGATCGCGCATCGCTTCGGCGCACTGGTGGTGTTCGTCTACCTGACGTGGCTGGCCCACCGGGTAGCCCGGCGAGGCCTGCGCCTGGCCGGCGCGGCGATCGCCGTGGTGCTCGTGGCACAGGTGCTGCTGGGCATCAGCAACGTGCACTTCGGCCTGCCGCTGCCGGTGGCCACCGCGCACAACGGGGTGGCGGCGCTGCTGCTGTTCACCCTGCTGGCGACACTGGCGCGCACGCAGCCATGTCCGGATGATGTTGCGATGCAGTCCCTGGAGTCCCGACGATGAGCGCTCACCTGCGCGAATACCTGCAGCTGACCAAGCCGCGCGTGGTCGCGCTGCTGGTGTTCTGCGCCGTGATCGGCATGTTCCTGGCCGTACCGGGCATTCCGCCGTGGCGAGCGCTGGTGTTCGGCACGCTGGGCATCTGGATGGCGTCAGGCTCGGCCGCGGCCTTCAACCACCTGATCGACGAGCGCATCGACAAGCTGATGGCACGCACCCAGCGGCGACCGCTGGCCACCGGCGCCCTCAAGCCGCGCCAGGTGCTGCTGTTCGCCATCGCGCTCGGCATCGCCTCCATGCTGGTGCTCGCGTTGCTGGTCAATCCGCTGACCGCGTGGCTGACCTTCGGCGGACTGATCGGCTACGCGCTGGTCTACACCGCCTACCTCAAGCGCGCCACGCCGCAGAACATCGTGATCGGCGGCCTGGCCGGCGCGATCCCGCCCGTGCTGGGCTGGACGGCGGTGACCGGGCAGCTGCACGCCTTCGCGCTGCAGTTGTGCCTGATCATCTTCGTGTGGACGCCGCCGCACTTCTGGGCGCTGGCGATCTTCCGTCGCCAGGACTATGCGCGTGCGCAGATCCCGATGCTGCCGGTGACCCACGGCGTGGCCTATACGCGCTGGCACGTGCTGTTCTATACCGTGCTGCTGGTGCTGGTAACCCTGCTGCCCACGCTGACCGGCTTCAGTGGCGGGGTTTACCTGGGTGGCGCAGTGGTGCTCGGCGCGGGCTTCCTGTACTACGCGATCCGGCTGCTCAACCCGCCGGACGAGTTCTTCGCCATGCGCGTGTTCAAGTACTCGATCGTGTACCTGATGGCGCTGTTCGCCTTCCTGCTCGCGGACCATTGGCTGGTCGGACCGATGCAGGATGCCAGCGTCGTGCTTCAGCGCACGGCGTGAGCCTGCGGCGTGCTTGACAGGCACGCATGCGGACACCAGAATGCGCGCGCCCTCCGGCGCGCAGCGCCGCGGCATTCCCCAAGACCTTCCAAAGGCATATGGACGTCTATCCTAGTCGCAACGTCGACATCCGCCTGCATCGGGTGCCGGCGTCGCATCACAAGCTGAACGCCTGCGGCGACCGCCTGCGGTCGGCCGGCGCTTTCCTCGACTAGGAAACGCCCGGCCCACTCCACCAGGTGCCGCTGGCACCTTTAGAGGAGATGGGCATGAACCTCCTTCGCGAATCATCGCTGCTGCGTCTGTGGCGCCGGCTTGCCATCGGCCGTCGTCGCACGGTGCGGCCGGTCTACAACGTCACCGTTCCGGCGTCCCTGGGCGATACCGGCGCGGCCGGGCAGCTCCGCCCGGTCGTCGTCGCCCAGCCCGCGCCGCTGCCGTGCGTGGTTAACGGGTGAGCCCGCGCCCGCCGTGCAAGGGCTGGCCTCCGCCAGCAGCAGGTCCGATCCGGTCGCCCAATCGGCCGGTCCTGCGATAGCCGGCGCGCCCGATCGAATGCGCGCGCCGGCCGATGAAGCGACAGACGGAAGCGCACAGATGACCAGGCAGACCCTCCTGACCACCGCGGCCCGGGCGACCGGCAGGAACGCGGCGCCGCCGCACGTGGTGGCGGCCGACTACGCGCGTCTGCGCAACGACGAACTGCTGGCCCGCCTCGACACCGGCACCGGCGGCCTGGATGCCGAACGGATCGCCGCACGCCTGCACCGCGACGGCGCCAACGAGGCCTCGCACGAGAAACCGCCGCACTGGACGGGCCAGCTGCTGCGCGCCTGTCGCAACCCGTTCATCGCGGTGCTGGTGCTGCTGGCGATCGTGCAGCTGGCGACGGACCACGAGGATGTCACCGGGCCGCTCATCATCGCCGTGATGGTGGGCATCAGCGTGCTGCTCAGCTTTACCCAGGAATACCGTTCCTCGCGCGCCGCCGAGCAGCTCAAGGCGATGGTGCGCAACACCGCCAGCGTCACGCGGCGCGCGGCCGACGGCCACAGCGAGCGTATCGAGGTGCCGGTCGGCGAGCTGGTCGCCGGCGACGTCGTGCACCTCGCCGCGGGCGACATGGTGCCGGCGGACCTGCGGCTGCTCTCGGCCAAGGACCTGTTCATCAGCCAGGCGATCCTGACCGGCGAATCGCTGCCGGTGGAGAAGGCGGCACCGATGGCGCACGACCTGGCCGATGCCCACTCCGGCTCTGCGCTGGACCTGCCCAGCGTCTGCTACATGGGTACCAACGTGGTCAGCGGCACCGCGACTGCCGTGGTGGTGGCGACCGGTTCGCGCAGCTACCTGGGCTCGCTGGCGCACACCCTGTCCGGCCAGCGCGTGCAGACCAGCTTCGACCGCGGCGTGCGCTCGGTCAGCTGGCTGCTGATCCGCTTCATGGCGGTGATGGTGCCGGTGGTGTTCGCCATCAACGGTCTGGACAAGCACGACTGGCTGCAGGCTTTCCTGTTCGCACTGTCGGTGGCGGTCGGCCTGACGCCCGAGATGCTGCCGCTGATCGTCACCGCGAACCTGGGCAAGGGTGCAATGGCGATGTCCCGCCGCAAGGTGGTGGTCAAGCGCCTCAACGCCATCCAGAACTTCGGCGCGATGGACGTGCTGTGCACCGACAAGACCGGCACGCTGACGCTCGACCGGATTGTGCTCGAGCGCCACCTGGATCTCGACGGCGAGGCTTCCGACGAGGCCCTCGAATTCGGCTACCTCAACAGCCGCTTCCAGACCGGCCTGAAGAACCTGATGGACAAGGCGGTGTTGGCGCACCGCGACCTCGATCCGATGGCCGCGCGCTTCCGGCTGGTCGACGAGATTCCGTTCGACTTCCAGCGCCGGCGCATGTCGGTGGTGCTCGCCGGTGGCGACGGCCAGCACCTGCTGGTGTGCAAGGGCGCGGTGGAGGAGATGCTCTCGATCTGCACCGCCGCCCGGCTGGAAGGCATCGACACCACGCTGGACGATGCGCGCCGCGCGGAGATCCGCGCCATGACCCGCCGCCTCAACGAGGACGGCCTGCGCGTGCTGGTGGTCGCGATCAAACAGCAGAGTCCGAGCGGGCGCGCCTATGGACTGGCCGACGAAGCGGGCCTGACCGCGATCGGCTGCCTGGCCTTCCTCGATCCGCCCAAGGACTCGGCCGCCACCGCGATCGCGGCGCTGCGCGACCACGGCGTGGCGGTGAAGGTGATCACCGGCGACAACGAAGCGGTCACGCGCAAGATCTGCCGCGAGGTCGGGCTGGAGGTCACCCATTCCGCGCAGGGCCGCGACATCGAGCCGCTCGACGAGCCCGCGCTAGACGCGCTGGTCGCGCGCACCACCGTGTTCGCCAAGATGTCGCCGCTGCAGAAGGCGCGCGTGGTCAGCTCGTTGCAGCGCCAGGGCCACACCGTCGGTTTCCTCGGCGACGGCATCAACGATGCACCCGCGCTGCGCGAGGCGGACGTGGGCATCTCGGTCGACAGTGCCACCGACATCGCCAAGGAGTCGGCCGACATCATCCTCCTGGAAAAGAACCTGATGGTGCTGGAGGAGGGCGTGATCGAGGGCCGGGTCACCTTCGGCAACGTGATGAAGTACATCAAGATGACCGCCAGCTCGAACTTCGGCAACGTGTTCAGCGTGCTGGTGGCGAGCGCCTTCCTGCCGTTCCTGCCGATGCTTCCGCTGCAGTTGCTGGTGCAGAACCTGCTCTACGACATCTCGCAACTGGCGATTCCGTTCGACCGCATGGACGAGGAGTACCTGAAGTCGCCCCGGCAATGGGACGCCAGCGACATCGGCCGCTTCATGGCCTGGGTGGGACCGGCCAGTTCGGTCTTCGACCTCACGACCTTCTGGCTGCTGTGGCATGTGTTCGGCGCCAATGGCCCGGCGCACCAGGCGCTGTTCCAGTCCGGCTGGTTCGTCGAGGGGCTGCTGTCGCAGACGCTGATCGTGCACATGATCCGCACCCGGCGGATTCCTTTCGTGCAGAGCATCGCGGCGGCGCCGGTGCTGGCGCTGAGCCTGGCGATCGGTGCGATCGGCGTGTTCCTTCCCTACAGTCCGCTGGGCCTCAAGCTGGGCATGACCGCGTTGCCGCCGGCCTACTTCGGCTGGCTGGCACTGACGCTGCTCTGCTACGCGGCACTCACCCAGGGGGTGAAGCTGCTCTACATCCGGCGCTACGGTCGCTGGCTCTGAGGCCTCCGGAAGGGGTCAGTCCGCACTCGATTCGGCGCTGCCCCCGGACGGGGCCTGCGCGGCGTAGCGCCGCGCCAGCACCGCGCACACCATCAGTTGCAGCTGGTGGAAGATCATCAACGGCAACAGCAGCGCGCCCAGCCCGCCGGCTTGCGAGGCGAACAGGATTTTGGCCATCGGCACGCCGCTGGCGAGGCTCTTCTTCGACCCGCAGAACACCAGCGTTATGCGGTCGGCGCGGGCGAAGCCGAACAGCCGGCCGGCCGTGCTGGTGCACAGCAGCGCCAGCGCCAGCAGCAGTGCGCTCACGCCGAGGGTAGCCAGCAGGGCCAGCGGCGCGGTGGCGCGCCACAAGCCTTCGACCACCGCCTCGCCGAACGCGGCATAGACCACCAGCAGGATGGTGCCGCGGTCGGTGAAACCCAGCAGCGGCCGATGGCGATCGACCCAGCGTCCGATCCAGGGTCGCAGCAGGTGCCCGACGGCGAACGGCAGCAGCAACAGCCCGACGATCTGCCACACGCCCTCGACGCCGGGCGCGTGGCCGCCGTGCGTGGCCAGCAGCAGCTCGACCAGCAGCGGCGTCAGCACGATCCCGATCAGGCTCGACAGCGACGCGCTCACCACCGCGGCGGACACGTTGCCGCCGGCGATCGAAGTGAACGCGATCGAGGATTGCACCGTCGACGGCAGCGTGCAGACGAACAGCATGCCCAGTGCCAGCGGCGGCGTCAGCAGCGCGCGCGAGAGCGGTGCCAGCAGGAAGCCCAGCAGCGGGAACAGCACGAACGTGCTGGCGAACACCGCCAGGTGCAGCCGCCAGTGCGTCACGCCGCCCACGATCGCCGTGCGCGAGAGCTTTGCCCCGTGCAGGAAGAACAGCAGCATGATCGCCGCGTCGGTAACGTGGTCCAGCCACACGGTCGCCTCGCCACGGCACGGCAGCACCGTGGCCAGCGCGACGGCTGCGAGCAGGGCGAGGGTGAAGCCGTCGGGCAGCAGGCGGCGCAGCGGTACGAGGGACATGGGAGCGCGGGTGGAGGGACGGGCGAAACGACGATTGTAGCGGTCCGGCTCAGTCGTCCAGGCCGCAGCGCGTGCGCCGGCGGCGGCGCCACCACAGCACCATCCCCGCGATCGCCAGCAGGGCGACGACAACCCAGATCCCGTGCTGCCCGCGGACGATCCACATCGCCAGCCAGTCGCGATTGTTTGCCCCGAAGTAGCCCAGGTAGACCCACACCGGCACGCTGATCAGCGCGGCCAGTCCGTCGAGCAGAAAGAAGCGCAGGAACGACACGCGATGCGTGGCGCCCGCGGTCACGTACACCGCCGTGCGCATGCCCGGCAGGAAGCGCGCCAGGAACAGCAGGCGATTGCCGTAGCGGGCGAACTTCTCCTGCACCCGGCAGTAGCGCTCGGGCGTGAGCAGGCGCGCCACCAGCGGCCACTGCATGATGCGCGCGCCGTGCCGGTGGCCCAGCAGGAACATCGCCGCGTCGCCGACCAGCACGCCCACCAGCGATACCCCTGCCATCACGTGCACGTTGGCGAAGCCCAGGCCGGCGATCACGCCGCCGGCCACCAGCGTGATGTCTTCCGGCAACGGTGCCCCGGCGCCGCACAGCAGCAGCGCGGCGAATACCGCCAGGTAGCCGCTTTCGGCAAACAGCAGGATCAGCCGTTCAAGCAGCGGCATGGTTGGTCCTGGCGGCCGCGCGCGCCGATCGGGAATGGCGCACGCGCCGGGAAACTCGATCCATCGCTCAGCCCTGCGTCGGGGAGGGGCGGCGGGCCGCCAGCAGTTCGCGCAGCTCGGCCTTCTCGGCGCCGGTCAGCGTGCCTTCGCGATGCCGCGCGGCGAGCGCCTCGCGGCGCAGCGCGGTGGCCTGTTCGTCCATCCGTGCCAGCGCGCCGAGGAACTCCTCGCGTTGGGTCTCCGGCTCGCCGACCACCATCGCGGCCATCAGCTTCTGCAGCGACGGGTACTCGGGCCGCTCGGCGAAGTGTTCGACCAGCATCGCCGGGTTGATGCCCGGCCGCGCGCGGCACAGGTCGATCAGCTCGGCCAGCAGGCCCACGCCGGGCTTGTCCAGGCGCAGGAAGCGGTAGGGCGGTTCGACCAGGTCGGCCAGCCCCGGCTGGGCCAGCAGCAGCGCGATGGCGCTGCGCACCAGCGAGCGTTGCACCGCCACCGGCCGCTGCACCGCGCGTCGTGCTGCCGGTTCGGCCGGGACGTTGGCGCGGGCGCCGGTGCGCTTTTCCAGCTCCTGCGCCATCAGGTCCCGGAACGCGCCGTCGGGGAGCTTGGCGATCAGCGGGCGCGCGCGCTCGGCCAGCCGCGCGCGCCCGTCGAGGCTGGCGGTGTCGACCTCGTGCGAGAGCTCGCCGAAGAAGTAGTCCGACAGCGGCGTGGCTTCCCTCAGGCGCTTCTCGAAGCCGTCCTTGCCTTCCTTGCGCACCAGCGAGTCCGGATCCTCGCCCTCGGGCAGGAACAGGAAGTACGCCTGGCGGCCGTCGCGCAGCCGCGGCAGCGCGGCGTCCAGCGCCTTCCACGCGGCGGCCCGGCCGGCGCGGTCGCCGTCGAAGCAGAACACCACGTCGGGCGCGGCGCGGAACAGCACCTCGGTGTGCTCGGGCGTGGTCGCGGTCCCCAGCGTGGCCACCGCGATCGGCAGGCCGGCCTGGTGCAGGGCGATCACGTCCATGTAGCCCTCGACCACCACGATCCGCTGCAGGTTGCTGTTGGCCTGCTTGACCTGCCACAGCGCGAACAGCTCGCGGCCCTTGTGGAAGAGCGGGGTCTCGGGCGAGTTGAGGTATTTCGGTCCCTGATCCGAGCCCAGCACGCGACCGCCGAACGCGATCACGCGGCCGCGGCGGTCGAGGATCGGAAACATCAGCCGCTCGCGGAAGCGGTCGTAGCGATGGCCACGCTCGCCGGTGGCGACCATGCCCGCCTCGGTGAGCAGTTGCATCCGCCGGTCGGTGCCGCCGAGCGCCTTGATCAACCCGTCGTAGCCGGCCGGCGCCCAGCCAAGGCGGAAGCGCGCGATGGTCTCGGCATCCAGCCCGCGCTTGCGGCAGTAGGCCTGGGCCTCGGCGCTCCGGGGCAGCTCGGTTTCGTACCAGCGCGCGGCGTTGTCGAGCAATGCGTAGAGGTCGGTCTTGTCCTCGCGCGGCGCCGCTTCGCGGCCGCCCTCGCGCGGCACGGTCAGACCGACCGCCTGGGCCAGCTCCTCGACCGCGTCGGGGAATTCCAGCCGTTCGTAGTCCATCAGGAACTTGACCGCGCTGCCGTGCGCGCCGCAGCCGAAGCAGTGGAAAAACTGCTTGGCCGGGCTGACGTAGAACGAGGGCGTGCGCTCGTTGTGGAACGGGCAGCAGGCGGTCCACTCGCGCCCGGCCTTCTTCAACGGCACGCGCCGCTCGATCACGTCGACGATGTCGACGCGGGCGAGCAGTTCGTCGATGAAGCTGTCGGGGATACGGCCGCGCATAGGCGGCCTAGTCTAGGGCCTGAGCCCCCTTTCCGGGGCGTCTGCGGCATTGAGTGAGGCGGGCATCGGGCCCGCCTTCACGCGCGCAGAAGCGCGATGGCCTCGGCGTCGCTACAGGATGTGGAAGACCCCGATCACCGCCAGCAGGGCGATGATGAACAGGATCACGAAGATGACGAAGAGAATCTTGGCGATCGTTGCGGCGATGCCGGAAATGCCACCGAAACCGAGCCAGCCGGCGATCAGAGAAATGATGGCAAAGATGATGGCCCACTTGAGCATGCGGCTTCTCCCTCGCCGCGCGGCCGGGAGCGAGGGCCTCCGATCCTGCGGCGCCGCACCGTTGTAGGGGATGGGGCGTGAAGAGTGCGCATCAGCTCGCTGTGCGTGGCGTGAGGCGAGGGCGGGAAACCCGCTACATGCCCAACGTCGGCCCCCGGAGGGAGAAGCGAAGCCTCAGCCGCCCAGCCGCGCCTTGATCCGTGCGGACACCTGCGCCATGTCGGCGCGTCCGGCGGCCTGCTGCTTGACCACGCCGACCACCTTGCCCATGTCGCGCGGCGAGCTGGCACCCGTTTGCGTGATGGCCGCGTCGATGAGCGCGTCGACCTCGGCTTCGCCGAGCTTGGCGGGCAGATAGGCTTCGATCACGACCATCTCGGCCCGCTCGACGTCGGCCAGGTCCACGCGGCCGGCGGCGTCGTACTGCACGATCGAGTCACGCCGCTGCTTGAGCATCTTCTCCAGCACGGCCATGGTCTGCGCCTCGTCCAGCTCGATGCGCTCGTCCACCTCGCGCTGCTTGATCGCGGCCAGGATCAGGCGGATCACCGCCAGGCGATCCTTCTCGCCGCCGCGCATGGCGGCCTTCATGTCGTCGGTGATGCGCTGCTTGAGGCTCATGGGCTTGTCTCCGGAAACGCGAAAGGCCGGCGTCGCCTTGGGCAACACCGGCCTCGGGATGTCTTGCCACCGTGCCGCGCGCTACGCAGCGGCGACGGAGATCAATACATCCGGGTCTTGCGCGAAACGTCGCGCGAGAGGCGGCGCAGATGGCGCTTCACCGCGGCGGCACGCTTGCGCTTGCGCTCCTGGGTCGGCTTCTCGTAGAACTCGCGCTTGCGGGTTTCGGCGAGGACGCCGGCCTTTTCGCAGGTACGCTTGAAGCGACGCAGGGCAAGCTCGAACGGCTCGTTCTCGCGGACTTTGACGCTGGGCATGAAAACTCCGAGTGGTAAACTGGCCCGCCAACCTGGCGCGCCTTATGGAATAGGGCGAGCCGCGAATTATAGCGTGGACAAAAAAGAAATTTCAAACCCGCCTGTCAAGCCCGTCCTCGGCGTGGAAACCTCCTGCGACGAGACCGGCGTGGCACTGTTGCGCTGGACGCCCGAGGCGCCCGGCGAGGGCCTGCTGGCCCATACGCTGTACAGCCAGATCAAGCTGCATGCCGACTACGGCGGTGTGGTGCCGGAGCTGGCCAGCCGCGACCACGTACGCAAGCTGATGCCGCTGGTGCGCGAGGCGCTGGCCCAGGCGGGCATGACCCCGGCCGACCTCGGCGGCGTGGCTTACACCGCCGGCCCCGGCCTGGTCGGCGCGCTGCTGGTCGGCGCGGCGGCGGCCCGGGCGATGGCCTGGGCGCTGGACGTGCCGGCGATCGGCGTGCACCACATGGAAGGCCACCTGCTGGCGCCGCTGCTGGAGCCCGATCCGCCCGAACCGCCGTTCGTGGCGCTGCTGGTTTCCGGCGGGCATTCCATGCTGGTCGAGGTAGGCGCGATCGGGCAGTACCGGCTGCTCGGCGACACCCTGGACGACGCCGCCGGCGAAGCCTTCGACAAGACCGCCAAGCTGATGGGCCTGCCGTATCCGGGCGGCCCGGCGCTGGCGAAGCTCGCCGAGCAGGGCCGGCCAGGCGTGTTCCGCTTCTCCCGCCCGATGACCGACCGGCCGGGGCTCGATTTCAGCTTTTCGGGCCTGAAGACCCAGGTGCTGCTGGCATGGCAGCATTCCGACCGGTCCGAACAGACCCGCGCCGACGTCGCGCGCGGCTTCGAGGAAGCCATCGTCGACACGCTCGTGATCAAGTGCCGCCGCGCGCTGGAGGCCACCGGCACGCACCGGCTGGTGATCGCCGGCGGCGTCGGCGCCAACAAGCGCCTGCGCGAGACGCTGGCGGCCGCGGGCGGGAAGGATGGTTTCCGCACGTACTTCCCCAGGCTGCAGTTCTGCACCGACAACGGCGCCATGATCGCCCTGGCCGGCGCGATCCGGCTGGCCGCGGGGCAGGGTCAGGACGAGGTGGTGCGGGTGTCGCCGCGCTGGGATCTGGAATCGTTACCGGGAATCGGGAACGGTTAATAGGGAATGGACAAAGCCGTTATCCTCGGGAAACGGCAGCGCGTGACGCTCACAACGATTCCCCATTCACGATTCCCTATTTGCCCTCCATGGACATCGTTTTCATCGAAGACCTGCGCATCGACGCGGTGATCGGCATCTACGACTGGGAGCGGCGCGTGCGCCAGACGCTCGCGTTCGACATCGAGATGGCGTTCGACAACACCGTCCCGGCCGCCAGCGACGACATCGCGCACACGCTCAACTACAAGGACGTCTCCAAGCGGCTGATCGACTACGTCGGCAGCTCCAGTTTCGGCCTGGTCGAGACGCTGGCCGAGCGCTGCGCGGCGATCATCCGCGAGGAATTCGGCGTGGCGTGGGTTCGCCTGAAGCTGTCCAAGCCCGGCGCCGTGCGCGGTGCCCGATCGGTCGGCGTGCGCATCGAGCGCGGCACGCGGCCGCAATAGACTCATCGGCGGCGCCCGCGCGGCGTCGTCCGCCGCGGCCGTGGCGTGCCGCGTGCGACCGGCCCCGCAAGGAGACCGCATGCCGTCCCTGTCCGAACTGATCGAGCTTCCCCGGGTGCACACCCTGCTGGCCGTGCTGGCCGTGCTGGCGCTGGCCTGGCTGGCCGGCGAGCTGTGCCGGCGCCTGTTGCTGCGGCTGGTGCGCGGCCTCGCCAGGCGCACCGCCTGGCACTGGGACGACGCGCTGCTGCAGCACGGTGCCTTCCGCTGGCTGGCGCGACTCTTGCCGCCGCTGGTGCTTTCCTATGGCATCGCGCTGGTGCCGGGGGTGCCCGAAGCGGCCGGGGCCGTCGTGGCCAGGGCGATGCTGGCGCTGGTGGTGCTGTGCGTGGTGATGGCGCTCAACGCGGTGCTGTCGGCGGCCGAGGACGTCTACCGGCAGACCCCGGCCGGGCGACAGCGCTCGATCAAGGGCGTGGTACAGCTGACCAAGCTGGGCCTGTGCCTGGTCGGCGCGCTGGTGGTGATCGCGGCGGTGACCGGCAAGCAGGTGGGCCTGCTGCTGTCGGGCCTGGGCGCGATGTCGGCGGTGCTGATGCTGATCTTCAAGGACACCATCCTGGGTTTCGTCGCCGGCGTGCAACTGTCGTCCAACGACCTGCTGCGGGTCGGCGACTGGATCGAGATGCCGCAGCTCAACGCCGACGGCGAGGTGATCGACATCGCCCTGCACACCATCAAGGTGCGCAACTGGGACAAGACCGTCACCAGCATCCCGAGCTGGCGGCTGATGTCCGAGCCGTACAAGAACTGGCGCGGGATGCAGGAGGCCGGCGGGCGGCGGATCAAACGTGCGCTGCACATCGACGCGGCGAGCGTGCAGTTCCTGGACGAGGCGCAGCTCGAGCGGCTGGCCCGGCTGCGCCTGCTGGCCGATTACCTGCCGGCGAGGTCGCGCGACGTGGCGCAATGGAACCAGGCGCTGGGCGAGGCCGCAGCAATGCCGGCCAACCGTCGCCGGCTCACCAACCTGGGCACCTTCCGCGCTTACGTGCAGGCCTATCTGGACACCCATCCGCGCATCCACCACGAACTGAGCTGCATGGTGCGCCAGCTCGACAGTGGCCCCCAGGGCATCCCGCTGGAGCTGTACTGCTTTACCGCCACCACGGCGTGGGCCGAGTACGAAGGCATCCAGGCGGACATCTTCGAGCACCTGTTCGCGGTGCTGCCCGAGTTCGGGCTGGCGCTGTACCAGCAGCCCTCGGGCCAGGACGTGCGCGCGGCGCTGGCCGCACCCACGCGTGCCCGCGCGCTGGCCGGGGCCTGAAGGCGATGGGACGCGCCTACCTCAGCCTCGGTTCCAACCTCGAGCCCGAACGCCACCTGCGCGCGGCACTGGACGAACTGCGCGCGCGCTTCGGCGCGATCGACGTATCGCCGGCCTACCGCAGCCGCGCGGTGGGCTTCGAGGGCGGCGATTTCGTCAATCTGGCGGTGGCGCTGGAGACCGAACTGGAACCCGAAGCGCTGAACGACTGGTTGCACGCACTGGAAGACCGCCACGGCCGCCGCCGCGACGTGCCGCGGTATTCGGACCGCACGCTGGACGTGGACATCGTGCTGTACGACCAGCGCGTGCTCGACGGCCCCGGCCACCTGCAGATCCCGCGCAGGGAGCTGCGGCACGCCTTCGTGCTCAAGCCGCTGGCCGACGTCGCGCCGGACCTGCGCCACCCGCTGGACGGGCGCAGCATGGCCGAGCTGTGGGCGGCGTTCCCGCACGACCGCGAGCCGCTCGAAGCCATCCCGCTGTAGGAACCACCGGGGACGGTGCTCCCCGGCGCAATGCTCCCCGGCGCAATGCGTCGTGGCGCACGAAAACGATCGCCCGCCGGGCGGACTGCTCCAGGGCGGACCGCCACTTTCGCCGAGGATGGGCGGGTGCTAGAAAGCCGCCGGCATTCACGGATCGATAAGGGGAACGCATGGGCGGCAGGTTTGCGCGCAGCTGGGCGTTGATGAAGGCGAGTGCCGCGGTGCTGCGTTCGCGCTGCATTCGATGCCGGCCGTGGTGGTCGCGGTGATCGTGGTGGTCGTCGCGCTCGTGTTGCTGAGCCTGGTGCAGGCCTCGCTGCAAGGCATCTACGCCGCCGCGCTCTACCGCTATGCCGAAGCCGGCGAGGGCGGCGCGGGTTTCGAACCGGCGCTGCTGCAAGGTGCTTTCCGCCCGAAGAAATAGCGCGGATCCCTTGTAGGAGCCCACTTGTGGGCGATGCTTTTTCTGGGCGCCGGACCGGGCCAGGAGCATCGCCCACAAGTGGGCTCCTACAAGAGGCAACGGCTATACGAGCAACGTGCGGCCCCCATCCACGCGGATGATCTGTCCGGTGACAAACGGTGCATCGCGCAGCAGCCAGAGCACGGCGGAGGCGGCGTCCTCCGGCGTGCCCGCGCGCCGCAGCGGCGTGCGCGCCAGCAGCGCCGCGCGATCGTCGTAGTCCTTGCCTTCGGACGGCCACAGCACCGCGCCGGGGGCCACGCCGTTGACGCGCACCTCGGGCGCCAGGTCCTGCGCGAGCGTGCGCGTCATGGCAGCGAGCGCGGCCTTGGCCATCACGTAGATCGGGTGCTCGGCCAGCGCGCGCTCGGCGTAGATGTCGACCAGGTTGACGATCGCCCCGCGTGCCTCGCGCAGTGCCGGCCACGCCGCCTGGGCGAGAAAGAACGGGGCTCGGGCGTTGGACGCGAAAAGCTCGTCCCACTGCGCCGGCGTGGCGCTGCCGACCGGGGTGGGAAAGAACGCCGAGGCGTTGTTGACCAGGGCGTCGAGTTGCCCGAAACGGGCCAGCACCTGGTCCACCAGTGCGGGCAGGCGATCGACCGCGGCGAGGTCGGCCTGTATTGCCAGCGTGCTGCCGGCGCGCGCGCGCTCCAGTTCCGCCAGCAGCGCGGCGGCCTCCTCGGCGGAGTGACGGTAGTGCAGGGCGAGGTCGTAGCCGGCCGCGTGCAACGTGCGGGCGATGCTGGCGCCGACGCGGCGGGCGCCGCCGGTGACCAGTGCGACGGGGCGGGGATGCTGGTGGCTCATCCGTCGAGCTTGCCGCAAAGCACGCGGGCCGTCACGGCGGCGGTGGATCTTCCGGCTCGATGACGCCGTCGGGCACCATCAGCGGCTCGGTGCGCACCAGGCTGCCGCTGCCGAACAGCTCGATCGCGGTGCGCGCCACGCTGCGGGTGTCGTACCAGGCGTAGGCGCCCACGCCTGCCGCCCCGATCACCGGCAGCCAGCGCGAGATACCGGCGCCCACCGAGCGCTGGGTCAGGCTGATCCCGATCCGCCGGGCCACGCGCTCGGCCAGCGTGGCCGACAGCTGGCGGAACAGCAGCCGGTCGCCCATGCGTACCACCAGGTCGCGGAATGCCTGCGCCGCGGTGTGGCGGAACAGGCACCACAGCATCTGTTCGCGGCCCAGGCTGGCGTGCTGGCCGAAGGCGGCCGCGATGTCGCTGACCATCTGCGCCTGGATCCGCCAGATCGCCACCAGCTCGGGCAGCACCGTGAGCCAGCCCAGCGGCCCGGGCGGCAGCGCCAGCGAGCCGGCGGTGAGCGCCGCCTTGCGCGCGGCCTGGGAGGCCAGTTCACGCGCCTTCGCCTCCGGGTGCAGCCCCCGGTGCACCCGGCTGTCGGGAATCTGGCTGGCGAAGTCAAGGATCGCCGCGGCGATGCGTCCGTGCTCGACCGGTGCGGGCACGGCGGGGACCTGGGTCGGTGAATCGGCCATGGCGGCTCCTGCGGATGGGGCGGCCAGTGTCGGTGACTGGCCGTGAATGGCGCATGCGACCCGGGCATGACTTTCGACCCGTGGCGGATGTCCGGAAGGATTGTTACGTTATAACATTCAGCTCCAACGACCCCGGAACCACCCGACGATGCCCCGTACGCTGCTTGCCTTCAGTCTTGCCTGCGCCCTCAGTCCGGCCCTCGCCGCGCCGGCGGCGGATACCACGACCGGCGATACCACGCCGCCGTCGCCGCCGCAGGTGCGCGAGCTCGGCACCGTCGACGTCAGCGCAGCGCTGGACCTGTCGCGCAACGCGCTCTCGCCCGACACCGGCTCCAGCCAGTATGTGATCGACCGGCAGTCCATCGCGCAACTGCCGCTGGGCGCTTCCACGCCGGTCAACCAGGTGCTGCTGCAGGCGCCGGGCGTGGTGCAGGACTCCTACGGCGGGCTGCACGTGCGTGGCGACCACGGCAACCTGCAATACCGCATCAACGGCGTGATCGTTCCCGAGTCGATCGCCGGCTTCGGCCAGACGCTGGACGCGCGCGCGGTCCAGAGCATGACGCTGCTCGATGGCGCGCTGCCCGCGCAGTACGGCCTGCGCACCGCGGCGGTCGTCGACATCACCACCCGCAGCGGCCACCAGCTCGGCAACGGCGGCAGTGTGGGGCTTACCGGGGGCTCGCTCGGCACGCTCAATCCGAACCTTGCGCTGTGGGGCAGCAACGATCGCTGGAGCGGCTTCTTCACTGCGAACTACCTGGAAAGCGACGCGGGCATCGAGAACCCGACCGCCAGCCGCACGCCGATCCACGATCACACGAGCCAGCTCAAGAGCTTCGGCGACGTCAGCTACCTGGTCGACGCCGACACACGCCTGAGCTTGCTGTTCGGCACCGCCAACAACCGCTTCGAGATTCCCGACGTGCCGGGCCAGTCGCCGCAATTCGGCTATCTCGACCGCACGGACTTCGATTCGTCCCTGCTCGATGCCCGCCAGCGGGAAGACACGCGCTTCGGCGTGCTCGCCCTGCAGGGCCGGCTCGGCCGGAGCGACTACCAGGTGTCGCTGGGCCAGCGCTACACCGACCTGGAGTACACCCCGGACCGGGTGGGCGAGCTGATGTTCAACGGCGTTGCCTCGGACGTCACCCGCCGCAACCGCGCCAGTACGCTGCAGGCCGACTTCGCCACGCCGCTGGGCGATGTCCACACGCTGCGCTACGGCCTCTACGGCAGCTTCGAGCGCTCCGGCAGCGGCAACGATGCCTGGGTGTTCCCGGTCGATGCCGAGGGCGGACAGGCCAGCACCACGCCGCTGGAAATCCGCGACGCCAACCGCCTCACCGCAAGGACCTGGTCGGCTTACGTACAGGACGAGTGGAGCCTTGGCGAAGCCTGGACTCTCAACCTGGGCCTGCGCGGGGACCGCTACCAGCTGGATCGCACCGAAAGCCAGCTCAGCCCGCGCGTCGGCCTGGTCTGGCAGGCCACCGGCAACACGGTGGTGCACGCCGGTTATGCACGCTACTTCACCCCGCCGGCCACCGAGATGATCACCAGCGAGAACATCGCCCGCTTCGACGGCACCACCAACGCGGTGCCCGACCTGGGCAACAACACGCCGCTGGCCGAGCGCTCGGACTACTTCGACGCCGGCGTGCAACAGACGCTGGGCGCGTGGACGCTCGGCGTGGACGCCTACTACCGCAAGGTCCGCCGCCTGCAGGACGAAGGCCAGTTCGGCTCCGCGCTGGTCTATTCGACCTTCAACCTCGCCCGGGGCCGGGTCAAGGGCGTGGAGTTCACCCTCGACTACCGCGCCGGGCCGCTGTCGACCTACTTCAACCTCGCGGCCAGCCAGGCGGTTGGCAAGGGCATCATCACCAGCCAGTACAACTTCGACCCGAACGACCTGGCCTACATCGCCGACCACTACGTCCACCTCGACCATGACCAGACGCTGGCGGCCTCCGGCGGCATCAGCTACGCGCTCGGCGAGCGCACGCGGTTGGGCGCGGACTACCTGTTCGGCAGCGGCATGCGCCGCGATGGCGAGGTCCCCAACGGCGACCACCTGCCGGCGTATTTCCAGCTGAACCTGAGCGTGGCGCACGACTTCACGGCGGGGCGTCTGGGCGACCTGCACGCGCAGCTGGCGGTGCTCAATGCGCTTGACCGCAGCTACGCGCTGCGCGACGGCAGCGGCATCGGCGTGGGTGCGCCGCAGTTCGGGCCGCGGCGCGGCGTCTACCTGAGCCTGCAGAAGGATTTCTGAGCGAACGCTGTCCCAGCCATGCTCGCAGGTGCGGGGCTGCCAGCCTGCGCGATGCGCGGTCCGACCCCGCTGGGGGAAAGGCGCCCCGACAGGCTCGCCACATCGCATCGGCTAACCTGTCCGTCTTTTTTGCATCGAACCCGACCCATGGCCTCACGACTCCCCGATCCCGGCCCCGACGAGCGCGCGCACTCCGACCGCCTGCTGCAGCTCCTGCGTGAGCAGATCGCTTCGCGCGGGCCGATGCCGTTCGCCCAGTACATGGAGCGTTGCCTGTACGCGCCCGGCCTGGGCTACTACAGCGCGGGCAAGACCAAGTTCGGCGAGGCCGGCGATTTCGTCACTGCGCCGGAGCTGGGCGGCCTGTTCGCGCGTTGCGTGGCCAACGCGGTGCAGCCGGTCCTGGCGATGCTTGGCGAGCAGGCCGATTTCCTCGAACTGGGCGGTGGCAGCGGCGCCTTCGCCGAAGCCGTGCTGCATGCATTCGCCGAGGCCGGCACGCTGCCGCGCCGCTATTTGATCCTCGAGCCGAGCGCCGACCTGCGCGAGCGCCAGCGCGATCGGCTCGCCGCGGCACTGCCGCCCGGACTCAACGCACGCGTGGCCTGGCTCGATCGCCCGCCGGAGGAAGCCTGGCGTGGCGTGCTGTTCGCCAACGAGGTGGTCGACGCGCTGCCGACCACGCGCTTCACGCTGCGCGCGGGCGAGGTCTACGAGGAACACGTCACGCTCGATGGCGAAGGCCGACTGATGCGCACGGACCGCCCGGCCGACGCGCTGGTCGCCGGTGCGGTGCGCCACCTGGAACGCGACCTGGGCCGGCCCATCGAGGACGGCTACCGTTCCGAAGTGCTGCCGCAGCTGCCGTACTGGGTGCAGGCGGTCGCCGGCACGCTCGAGGCGGGGCTGATGCTGTTCATCGACTACGGCTACGTGCGCCGCGAGTACTACCTGCCCGAGCGCAGCGACGGCACGCTGATGGCGCACTACCGCCACCATGCGCACGGCGATCCGCTGTACTTGCCGGGCCTGAACGACCTCACCGCCTCGGTGGACTTCACCGCGCTGGCCGAGGCCGGCAACAGCGCCGGGTTCGGCGTCGCGGCCTACCTGCCGCAGGCGCAGTTCCTGCTCGCCAGCGGGTTGCAGGCGGCGTTCGAGCAGGCGTATGGGCAGGCGACCGACGACATCGCCCGCCAGCGCCTGGCGCAGCAGGTCCGCCGGCTGACCCTGCCCGAGCAGATGGGCGAGCGTTTCCAGGCGATGCTGTTCGCGCGTGGATTGCCGGCCCTGCCGCTGGCCGCCGAGCTGCTGGCCGCCGACCAGGGCGGGCGGCTGTGAGCGCGCTGACGAAGAACGCGGCGCCGTTGCGCTGGCACCGCGGCTGGGCCGTGCTGGGCGTGCTGCTGATGATCGCCGTGGCCGCCATCGCGCTGCTACCGGCGACGCGTCGCCTCACGGCGATGGCGCTGGCCCTGCCCGCGGGCGACAAGCTGCTGCACATGCTCGCCTTTGCCGCGCTGATGGGCTGGTGGGGCAACCTCTACCACCGGTCGCGCCGCCGCCTGGGCGTGGCCGCCGCCTGCCTGCTGTTCGGCCTGCTGATCGAGCTGGCGCAATGGCCGCACGACCCCGAGGATGCGAGTGTGTGGGACCTGGCCGCCGATGCGCTGGGCCTGGGGTTGGGCGCATTGCTGCTGCGTACCCCGCTGGCGGGCGTGCTGGTGCGCGTCGAGCGCGGGCTGGGTTTGCAGCAGGCGCAGGGATGATGTCCCCGGTCCGGCGGAAGACGCGACAGGCCGCCGCGGGCGTGCCGAGCGCTACGAACCGAAGCCGGGCCACCCCTGCGCATGCCGGCGGACGACCGCGGCCAGGCTTGCCACCTGTCCGGGCGAGTCGTTGAGCGCTGGAATGTAGCGCAGCTCCTGCCCGCCGGCTTCGAGGAAGAAATCGCGGTTCTGCATGGCGATTTCCTCGAGTGTTTCCAGGCAGTCCACGGCAAAGCCGGGGCAGACCACGTCCAGCCGCCTGACCCCTTCGCCGCCCAGCCGGCGCACGGTGGCGTCGGTGTACGGCTGCAGCCACGGCTCGCGCCCCACCCGCGACTGGAAACTCAGCAGGAACCGGCTTTCATCCAGACCCAGCCGCTCGCGCAGCCGGGCGGCGGTGGCCTGGCACTGCGCCAGGTACGGATCGCCCAGGCGCACGTAGCGCTCCGGAATGCCGTGGAAGGACAGCAGCAGTTTCTCGCCGCGGCCATTGGCCTGCCACCAGTGCTCGATGCGGGTGGCCAGTGCCTCGATGTGGCCGGGGTCGTCGTGATAGTCGTTGACCAGCCGCAGCTCCGGTGGCCAGCGCAACTGCTTGAGGGCGTCGGCGACCGCATCGATCACCGAGCCGGTGGAGGTGGCCGAGTACTGCGGATACAGCGGCAGCACCAGCAACCGGCGCACGCCGGCGGCCTGCAGCTCGGCGATCGTGGCCGCCACCGACGGCGCGCCGTAGCGCATCGCCAGCGCGACGCGCGCCTGGCTGCCGAGCTCCGCCTGCAACGCCTCGGCCAGCGCCTCGCTCAGCACACGCAGCGGCGAGCCGGTCGCGGTCCAGATCCGCGCGTAGGCGTGTGCCGAGCGACGCGGGCGGATCGCCAGGATGACCTGCAGGATCGGCCACCACTTCCAGCGCGGGTAGTCGATCACGCGGCGGTCGGAAAGGAATTCGGCCAGGTAGGGCCTGAGTGCCCGCGCGGTCGGTGCCTCGGGCGTGCCCAGGTTGACCAGCAGCACGCCGGTCTCGCACGCGCCTGCCTGAACGTTCCGGTCAGGGGCGTGGTCTGAAGGGCCGGTATAGTGGTCGCGCTGTGGCATCGAAAGGCATCGGCGGCGGGCAGGCGGTGGAGTCTGCCACAAGCCGTTCCGTCCACCGCCGGGCGCGGTGCCGCACCCCCGTCCCCTCGGAAGGAGTCATCCATGTTCAAGGCACTGCGTCGTTGCTCGCTGATCGCGCTGGTCCTGTTGCTGCCGTCGATGGCCGCCCACGCCGAGGATCCGCCGCTGGTGCGCGCGAAGAACGCGGTACGCGTGCTGCAGGAGGTCATGCAGGCGCCGGACAAGGCGATTCCCAGGGATCTGCTCGGCAACGCCAAGGCGATCGCGGTGATTCCGGACATGGTCAAGGCCGGCTTCATCTTCGGCGGCCGCCGCGGCGAGGGGCTTATCTCGGTGCGCAGCCCCGACGGCACCTGGTCCAACCCGAGCTTCATCACCCTGACCGGCGGCAGCGTGGGTTTCCAGGCAGGCGTGTCCTCCACCGACGTGGTGCTGGTCTTCCGCACCCAGCGGGGGGTCGATTCGATCGTCAACGGCAAATTCACGGTCGGCGCCGATGCGGCCGCCGCCGCCGGGCCGGTGGGGCGCACCGCCAGTGCCGCCACGGACGCGCAGATGAAGGCGGAAATCTATTCCTACTCGCGCTCGCGCGGCCTGTTCGCCGGCGTGGCGCTGGACGGCTCCGTCCTGCGCATCGATTACGACGCCAACGAGGCGGTCTACGGCCCCGGCATTACGCCGCGGCGCATCTTCGAAGGCGGCGTCAGCAATGTGCCGGGCCCGGTCGTGGACTTCCGCGACCAGCTTGAGGAGTACACTGCGCGTTGATCCGGTTGCTGGCATAGCGCCTGGCAATCCAACGGTTTTCGGCATCCGTCAGAGGTTTGAAGTCATGGGTCTGGACAGTTTTTGGCATTGGATCATCCTGCTCATCGTGGTGCTGGTGATCTTCGGCACCGGCAAGCTGGCAAAGATGGGCCCGGATCTGGGCAACGCCGTGCGCGGCTTCAAGAAGGCCATGCAGGGCGAGGACGACGAGGAGGAGGCCAAGCGCAAGGCGCAGGAGCAACTGCGCGCCGACCCGCCGGCCTCCGATGCCACCGCCAGCAAGGCGCGCGACACCAGCGAAACCAAGTAAGCGCGCGGTGGCGCGGCGATGATCGAGATCAGCTTCGGCAAGCTGCTGCTGCTGGCGCTTATTGCGCTGATCGTGCTCGGCCCGGAGAAGCTGCCGGGCGCGGCGCGTACCGCCGGCGCGCTGGTGCGCCGCGTGCGCAATACCTGGGACAGCGTGCGCGCCGAGGTCGAACGCGAGCTGGAGATCGAGGAGATCAAGCGCACCGCGCGCGAGGCCGCCGCGCGCGCCGAGGCCGCGCAGGCGCAGATGAACGCCACCGCGCGCGAAGTGCGCGAGGCGGTTGGCGCGGTGGCCGCCACGCCTGCGCCTGCCCCGGGGACAGCGCCCGAGGCCGGGCCGGGCGCGCGGCTGGCCGCCGACACGGCGGACCCGGGCGACCAGCCCGCGCCCGAACGCGACACGCTCACCGGCGACCTGTTCGCCGACGATCCCAAGCACGCGCCGGTGAAGGAACATCCGCATGGCATCGCCTGAGCCCGAGCCGCAGATCGACCTGCAGCAGGGCCTGTTTTCCCACCTGATCGAACTGCGCTCGCGCCTGCTCAAGGCGTGCGCGATGGTGCTGCTGGTCCTGCTGGCACTGATTCCGTTCGCCAACCGGCTCTATACGTTGCTGGCCGCGCCGCTGGTGGCGCACCTGCCGCAGGGCGCGCACCTGATCGCGACCGAGGTGGCCAGCCCGTTCATCACGCCGCTCAAGCTCGCCTTCTACACCGCGCTGTTCATCAGCATGCCGGTGATCCTCTACCAGTTGTGGGCCTTCGTCAGCCCCGGCCTGTACAAGCACGAGAAGCGGCTGGCGCGGCCGCTGCTGCTGGCGGCGATGGCGCTGTTCTACATCGGCTGCGCGTTCGCCTACTTCCTGGTGCTGCCGGCGGCATTCCGCTTCCTCACCGCGGTGACGCCCGCGGGCGTGGAGATGATGACCGACATCACGCATTACCTGGATTTCGTGATGCTGATGTTCTTCGCCTTCGGCTTGTGCTTCGAGGTGCCGGTGGCGGTCGTGATCCTGGCCGCGGTGGGCGTGGTCGACGTCGCCAAGCTGCGTGCCGTGCGCCGATACGCCATCGTGGGCGCGTTCGCGATCGCCGCGGTGATCACGCCTCCGGACATCACCTCGATGATCATGCTGGCCGTACCGATGTGCCTGCTCTACGAGCTGGGCGTGCTGGCCGTGCGCTGGCTGATCAAGCCGCGTGAGGCCTCCGAATAGCCCCCCTCTCCCCGGCGGAGAGAGGGAGCCGGAGCGTTACTGTGCGGCGTCCGCGCGGTGCCCCAGCGCCAGCCCCTTGAGGATGTTCAACGCCTGCGCCAGCGTGTAGTCCTGGGTGGCCAGCCTGGCGTTCTCGACGCTGCCGTCGTTGTCGATGTCCTGCGCGGCGGCGGTGTTCTCGTTGGCCAGGTGGTGCTTGAGGTCCGCCTCCGAGTTGATCAGCTCCGGTTGGCTGTCGGCCTTGTTGACGGTGAGCTCGGCCAGCGCGATGTCCGGCTTGATGCCCTCGGCCTGGATCGAGGCGCCGTTGGGCGTGTAGTAGCGGGCGGTGGTGAGCTTGACTGCATGGTCGGCATCCAGCGGCAGCACGGTCTGCACCACGCCCTTGCCGAAGGTGCGCCGGCCCACGATCAGTGCGCGACGGTTGTCCTTGAGCGCGCCGGCAACGATTTCCGCGGCCGAAGCCGTGCCGTTGTCGGCCAGCAGCACCATCGGCGCGCCCTGCAGCAGGTCGCCCGGGTGCGCGTCGAACGTGAGGTTGGCATCGGCAAGACGTCCGCGCGTGCTGACGATGCCGCCGGTGTCGAGGAAGTCGTCGCTGACCGCCACCGCCGAAGTGAGCAGACCGCCGGGGTTGGAGCGCAGGTCGAGCACCGCGCCCCTGGGCTGGCCGTGCCTGGCGACGTATGCGGAGAACTTGCGCTCCAGGTCGTCGGCGGTGTCTTCCTGGAACTGGCTGATGCGGATGTAGGCGTAGCCGGGCTGCAGTTCGCGCAGCTTCACGCTGGTTACCGAGATCTGTTCGCGCACCAGGTGCATGTCGACCGGCTGGTCGCTGTTCTCGTGCAGGATCGAGAGCGTGACCTTGCTGCCCGGATCGCCACGCAGCAGCTTGAACATGTCGTCCACGTTCTCCGGGTCGACCGCCTTGCCGTCGATCCTGACGATCGTGTCGCCGGGCTTGATGCCGGCGCGCGCGGCCGGGGTGTCGTCGATCGGGGCGATGATGCGCAGCGTGCCGTCCACCTCCAGCACCTCGATGCCAAGGCCGCTGTACTGGCCGGTGGTGTCCTCCGAAAGCTGCTGCAGGCCCTGCTTGTCCAGGTACTCGCTGTGCGGGTCCAGTCCGCTCAGCATGCCGCTGATCGCCGCCTTCATCAGCGTCTTGTTGTCGACCTTCTCGACGTAGGCCTGGCGCACCACCTCGTAGACGCGGCTGAAGTTGCGCACGTCGTCGAGATCGACCGGATCGGGCGCGCTGGCGGCCTTGGCCGGCGCCGCCGAACTCGCCGCGCCGGCCGGAGCCTGCTGTGCGTGCAACGGCGCGAACGCCAGCGCGGCGGTCACGGCGCAGGCCAGGGCACGGGGGATCGGATGCATGCGTAGACTCCTGGGTATCCGGCAGATTTCGACAGCGCGGCAGCGTGGTCGTTCCAAAGCTAGCCTGCGGCGCGGCGCGGGGGGCGTCAACGGCGCCTGGCCAGCCAGCCGCGCGGGTCGACGGGCTTGTTCTTGTGACGCAGTTCGAAATACACGCCGGTGTTGACGCCGGTGGTCGGACTGGCGGTGCCGATCGCCTCGCCCGCCGCGACCTGGTCGCCGACGCTGCGCAGCACGCTCTCGTTGTTGCCGTACATGCTCAGCCAGCCGTCCCCGTGGTTGAGGATGACCAGCAGCCCGTAGCCGCGCAGGAAGGCCGCATAGACCACCCGGCCCCGCGCCACCGCGTGCACTTCGCTGCCGCCTTCGGCCTTGATCAGCACGCCGTTGCCGTAGCTGACCACCGCCCCGGACGCGGGCCAGGGCAGGTTGCCGCGGATGTCGGCCTTGCCGCCGGCACGGCTGGGCGCGGCGGGGCTGGCGCGCTCGTTGCGCGCCGCTTCGCGGGCGGCCTCGTCGATCGCGCGCTGCAGCTTGTCGACCAGGTGGTCCAGCGACTGCGCGTTCTGTTTCATCGCGGCCAGGCGCTGGCTCTCGTCCTTGTACCTGGCATTGGCCTGGGCGACCAGCTTCTGCTGCGCGGCACGCTGGGTGGCGAGTGCCCGGGCCTTGTTCGCGCGTTCGGCGCGGGTGGCGGCCAGGGCCTGCTGTTCGGCGGTGATGTCGGCCTCCAGCTGCTGCAGGCGGCCGAGCTCGTTCATCAGTTCAGCCACGCGCGCGGCGCGATCCTGCTGGAAGTACTTCGAGTACGCCAGCGCGCGTGCGATCTGCGCCAGGTCCTGATCGCCCAGCAGCAGGCGCAGGTCGGTGCCGCGGCCGAGCGTGTAGGTGGCGCGCAGCAGATCGGCGATGGCCGCGCGCTGGCCGGCCAGGCGCCGCTCCAGCTCGCTGCGCTGCTGCTGCAACTGCTCCAGTTCCTGTTGCTTGGCCGCCAGCGCGGCGTCCGCCTCGCGCAGTGCACGGGCGGCCTGGGCCAGCGCGTTCGCCTGGCGTGCCAGTTCGGCGTTGGCGCTGTCGCGGCGGGCGGCGGTCCGTGCCTGCTCGCGGGCCAGGGCTTCCATCTTGCTGCGCAGCTCGGCCAGTTGCTGTTTGGCCTGGGCCTGCTTGTGCAGGGACGGATCCTGCGCCACGGCGGGCATGGCGAAGGCCAGTGCGATGAGGGTCAGCAGGCGGACGAGGGCACGAAGGGTGGGTCGGCGCATGGGGACCGATTATCCCCGAAGCGGGCGCGTCGTAGGGTGCGCTGACGCCCGCGCCGCGACAGCGCCTGCACGGGCGGCCGCTACCATGGATGATCGTCAGCGTACGGGTATGTCGATGGGCAAGCGTCGAACGTGGGTCGCGATCGCGGTCGCCGGCTGGCCGCTGGCGCTGGCGGCGCAGGCCGTCACCGAGCTGCCGCCGGTGCCGGTGCAGGCGGTGCGGCTGGACATCGCGCCGTTCGACCTGCCGGCCGCGCTGTTCCGCATGGCGGTGGACACCGGCGCCAGCGGCAAGCCGGGCGTGAACCTGTCCGAGGCGCTGGTCGGCGTGCCCGGCGTGCTGGCGCGCAGCCGGCAGAACTATGCGCAGGACGAACAACTCTCGATCCGCGGCTTTGGCGCGCGCGCCAGCTTCGGCGTGCGCGGCGTGCGGCTGTACGTCGACGGCATTCCCGCGACGATGCCGGACGGCCAGGGCCAGCTCTCGCACATCGCGCTGGCCGCCGCCGATCGCGTGGAGGTGTTGCGCGGGCCGTTCTCGGCGCTGTACGGCAACTCCTCCGGTGGCGTGGTGCAGGTGTGGACCGCCGCGGGCGGGCCGGTACCGGTGAGCACGCTGGAAGCCTTCGCCGGCGCCGATGCGAGCTGGCGCCTGGATGCCGGGACGCGCGGCATGGCCGGCCCGCTCGACTACAACGTGTGGCTGGGCCATTTCCGTACCGACGGCTATCGTGCGCACAGCCGCGCGCAACGCACTGCCGGCAACGCGCGTCTCGGATTCGACCTGGGCAGCGGACGTACGCTGACCGTGGTGATCAACACGCTGGCGCAGCCGCAGGCGCAGGACCCGCTCGGCCTCACCCGCGCGCAGTGGCGGGCCGACCCGCGCCAGTCGGTGGAGGCAGCGGCTGCCTTCGACACCCGCAAGCGCGTGGAACAGCAGCAGTTGGGTGCGACCTGGAGTGCCGAGGGCGAGCATGACGGCGTGCGCCTGATGGGCTACGCCGGCCGGCGGTCGGTTGACCAGGTGCTGTCGATCCCGCCCACCGCGCAGCAAAGCCCGCTCAGTGCCGGCGGGGTGATCGACCTGGCGGGCGGCTACGGTGGGGTCGATGCGCGCTGGACGCATCGTGGGCGGGCGCTGGGGCGACCGCTGGAAGCGGTGCTGGGCGCGAGCCGGGACGCGCAGGACCAGCATCGCCGCGGCTACGAGAACTTCGTCGGCGACACCCTCGGCGTGGCCGGTGCGTTGCGCCGCGACGAGCGCGACCGCGTGCAGGCGTTCGACCAGTACGCGCAGCTGTACTGGCGCGTCGCGCCGCGCTGGTCGCTGCTGCTGGGCGCACGGCACAGCGAGGTGGCCTTCCACACGCGCGACCGCTATGTCACCGCGGGCAACCCCGACGACAGCGGTCGCGTGCGCTACCGCGCAACCACGCCGGTGGCGGGCATCGACTTCCGGCCCGATGCGCACCTGCGCCTGTACGCCAGCTACGGCGAGGGCTTCGAGACGCCCACCTTCAACGAGCTGGGCTATCGCGACGACGGCGGCGCGGGCCTGGCGCTCGACCTGGCACCGGTGCGCAGCCGCAACGTCGAACTGGGCCTGAAGTGGCGGCCGCGGGACGAGCTTGGCGTCGAGCTGGCGCTTTTCCGCGCGGACAGCCGGGACGAACTGGCGGTGGCGAGCAACCACGACGGGCGGTCCACCTACCGCAACGTGGGCCGCGGCCGGCGCAGCGGCGCCGAGTTGTCGGTCCGCGGCGAGCTCGGCGCCGGCTGGAAGCTGCGCATGGGGCTGACCTGGCTGGATGCGCGCTTCCGCAGCGGCTTCCTGGCCTGCGCGGACACGCCCTGCCTGGCACCGGACCTGCCGGTGCCGGCCGGCACGCGCATCCCCGGCGTGCCGTGGCGCTACGGCTCGCTGCGCCTGGAACGCGGGGGCGAACTGGGATGGCGCGGCGGGCTCGAACTCGACGGTGCCGGCCCCGTACCGGTGGACGACCGCAACAGCGCCACGGCGCCCGGTTACCTGCGCACGGGCCTCGACCTGGGCTACGGCCTGGCGCTCGGCGACAGCCGCCTGCATGTCTCCGCACGGATCGACAATCTCTTCGACCGCCGCCTGGTCGGTTCGGTGATCGTCAACGGCGGCAACGGCCGCTACTACGAGCCAGCCCCGGGGCGGAGCGTGACGGTCGGCATGCGGCTCGTGTTCTGATCGCAGGGCGTTGCGGCATCCGCAGACAGCCATGGCTCGGCCTGCGGCCGGGCGACGCATCGACGAACCCCGCGGACAAACCGTTTCCCCGGGGTACGCCGGCGGCGCGCCCTCGTCTATCGGGGGGACAATGAAGGCTCTCCCGCGACTGCGAGCGATCCGATGTGCCTCATCGCCTTTGCCTGGAACATCCATCCGCGCTGGCGGCTGGTGCTGGCGGGCAACCGTGACGAATACCACGCCCGCCCGAGCGCGCCGCTGGCCCGCTGGAACGACATGCCGGTCATCGCCGGACGCGACCTGGAAGCCGGCGGCACCTGGCTCGGGTTGAGCACGGATGGCCGCTGCGGCGTGGTCACCAACGTGCGCGACCCGCGTCTGCCGCAGACGGGCCGTTCGCGCGGCCTGCTGGTTACCGACTGGCTGCGCGGCTGTGCCGACGCCACGGCACATGCGCAGGCGCTGGGCGCGTCGGCAGCCGGCTATCGTCCTTTCAACCTGCTTACCTTCGATGCGCAGGCCGCGTTCTATCTGGGCAACCGGCCCGAGCCGCGCGTGCAGGCGGTGACGCCGGGCGTGCATGGGCTGTCCAACGCGGACTTCAACACGCCCTGGCCGAAGACGCGCCAGCTGATGGCACGCCTGCAGGCATGGCTGGACGAAGGCATGGAGGACGTCGCGCCGCTGTTCGCGGCCCTGGCGGACGAACAGCCGGCCCTGGACCACGAACTTCCCGACACCGGCATCGGCCGCGAGCGCGAACGCCGGCTTTCCCCCGCGTTCATCCGTGGCCCCGAGTACGGCACGCGCGCGAGCACGCTGGTGCTGGTGGGCCGCGCGGGTGGTGGCCGGATCATCGAGCGCCGGTTCGGACCGGAAGGACGTCCGGACGGCCGCAGCGAAGTGGCATGGTAAGGCCGTCAATCCGCGCTCCGGCCCTCTCCTCGTCGGGACGAGGGTCGGTCGAAGGGCCGGGGCCCACCTGAAACCTCACCGTTCCTCCGCCCGCGCCCCACCTTCCTATCGGGCGGCCCCTACGCAATCGATCGACCTCGCGCCACTGCGCCGGGCGCAGGCGCTGCGCTACCGTGCCGTTTCCGCCACGGAAGGAGCGTTCGATGCGACAGGGATGGCGCTGGCTGGTGCTGGCCGCAAGCCTGCTCGCAAGACCGGGCCTGGCTGCCTGCCCGGCCTGGGATGCATCGCGCGCCGCGCACGAGCTGCAGGCCCTGCACGACCAGCTCGATCGCTGGAACCACGCCTACCGCACCGACGGCCGCTCGCCCGTCGACGACACCCTCTACGACCAGGCCCTCGCCCGCTATGAAGGCTGGCGCGCCTGCTTTCCGGAACAGGCACCCTCCGCGCTGGCCCACCTGGCCGACGCGACCGGCCCGGTGCGCTCGCCGATCGCGCAGACCGGCCTGGCCAAGCTCCCGGACGCCGTGGCTGTGCAGGCGTGGATGCGCGAGCGTGGCAATCACGACCTGTGGGTGCAGCCCAAGGCCGATGGCGTGGCGGTCACGTTGCTGTATGTCGACGGCGAATTGCGCCGGGCGGTGAGTCGTGGCGACGGCCTGCACGGATCGGACTGGACTGCCCGGGTGAGGAAGGTCGCCGCCGTCCCCGCTCACCTCCCGCACGCACCACCGCGCGTGGTGCTGCAGGGCGAGCTGGTCTGGCGCCTGCCCGGGCACCGGCAGGCTGCCGAAGGTGGCATGCGTGCGCGTGCGGACGTCGCCGGCGCGCTGGCACGCGAACCCTTCGATGCCTGGGCCGCGGCACACATCGGCCTGTTCGTATGGGATTGGCCAAGCGGCCCGGTCGACATGCGCGATCGCCTGGCCGGCCTGCAGGCGATGGGTTTGGGCGCGAGCGCGGCATTGACGCAGCCGGTGGCCAACCTTGCGCAGGTCCGCCGCTGGCGCGAGCGCTGGTACCGCCAGGCGCTGCCCTTTGCCACCGACGGCACCGTGCTGCGCCAGGGTCGACGGCCGGGCGGCACGGTATGGCGGCCCGCGCCACCGGACTGGGCGGTCGCCTGGAAGTACCCGCCGGCCAAGGCGCTGGCCACGGTGCGCGCGGTGGACTTCCGCCGCGGACGGCGCGGCCGCATCAGCGTGGTGCTCGAACTGGAACCGGTGGTGCTGGACGATCGCACGGTGCGACGCGTGAGCGTCGGCTCGCTGGCCCGCTGGCGCAAGTCCGATGCCCGACCCGGTGACCAGGTCGCGCTTTCGCTCGCGGGCCTTACCATTCCCCGTTTCGATGGCGTGGTGTGGCGCACCCGCGAGCGCGCCGCCGTTGCCGTCCCATCCGAAACGGCGCGCGACGGCCTGGATTGCTGGCACCCCGGCGCCGGTTGCAAGCGCCAGTTCCTGGCGCGGTTGGTGTGGCTCGGCGGCCGGCAGGGGCTGCGTATCGACGGCATCGGCGAGTCGACCTGGCGCGCCCTGGTCGACGAAGGGCTGGTGCATGGCCTGCTCGACTGGTTGTCGCTCACGCCCGCGCAGCTGGCTGCGGTGCCGGGCATCGGCGCCGCCCGTGCGGCGAAGCTGACTCAGGCCTTCGCACATGCGCGCGTGGCCGGCTTCGATGCCTGGCTGCGCGCGCTGGGCATGCCACCGGCGGGAGATGCCGCTCTGCCCGGTTGGGGGGTGTTGGTCGCGCGGGACGCGGCGGCATGGGAGAGGGAGCCGGGCGTCGGCCCCGCCGGCGCCGCGCGATTGCAGGCGTTCTTTCGCCACCCGGAGGTGCGCCGCCTCGCTGCGCGACTGCGTGCGGCGGGTATTACCGGGTTCTGACCAACGTGCGGGGACCTGTAGGAGCGCGCCTGTGCGCGACCGCGCGCCTCCACTGCTCGACCGCCCGTCGCGGTCGCGCACAGGTGCGCTCCTGCAAGGGTTCACCGCAGCGAACAGGGGAGCCGGCGTCAGGCCAGGATCTCGCCATCCACGTAGTACCAGCGGCCGCCCTCGCGCAGGAACCGGCTCACCTCGTGCAGGCGCTGCGCCCGCCCGCCGCCGTAGCGCAGGCGCGCAACGAACTCGACCACCGCTTCGGTGGCGCCCTCCTCGTGGCGCTTCACCGACAGTCCGAGCCAGCTTGGCGCCGGCTGCTGCGAGGCGAGCTTCAGGTGGGCCGGGCGCGTGCCCGGATGCCAGGTGGCCAGCAGGAAGTCTTCGCGCTTGAGGACATAGGCGCTGTAGCGCGAGCGCATCAGCGCCTCGGCAGTCGGCGCGGCGCGCCCCTCGTGCAACGGCCCGCAGCAGTGCGCGTAGCCGGCGGGATTGCCGCAGGGGCAGGGAGTGAGGGTATCGACGGCGCGCACGTGATGCGGGAGTCCACCGGTAGAGTGCTTCCGGTCATCCTGACGGCTCGGCCGGAAAATGCAATGCGCGCCGCTCAGTCGGTCCGCTGGCGCGAGACGAGCAGGGGCGCCAGGTCGTAGCCCATGCGGCGCGGGACTGCCTTGAGTTCCTCGAACAGGTGGTAGTCCATGCGCGGTTCGCGACCCAGGATCCACAGGTAGCGCCGCCGTGGCTCGCCCACCACGGCCCAGCGATAGTCGGCATCGAGCGAGATGACCCAGTGCTCGTTCCATACGAAGCGCAAGCGGTTCAGCCAGACCGGGGCGAAGCGCAACTGCAGCCGGGCCGGTTCGCGCAACGGCTCGGGCTGGCGCAGCACGCCGTGTGCCTCGCTCACCCGGCCGTACTCGTCACGGCAGGCACTGACCACCGCGACAAGGCCGTCGTCGCGCGGCGCGTATTCCAGCGTGAGCTCGCCCGAGCAGCGGCGCTGAAACGGCAGCGGCAGCCAGGCCAGGCCGTGCCACCGCCCGATGTAGCGTTCCAGGTCCAGCCACGGCACGGCTTCCACGCCACGCGCGGTGGCTCCGGTGGTACGCATCGGACGCTGCGACGACCGCCCGCCTGTGTGCTGATGCATGAGGTCCCCGAACGACGATGACCGCCCTCATGAGGCACGCATGGCGATCAACCCGGCGTCAACCGGGGACCGGTCGACGGTACCCGTCACGCGGCACTTAGCCGGCGCCACACGCGGCAGCGGTTGTTGGCGGGCATCGCGCGATCTTCCAGCAGCACGAACCCGGCGGTGCCTGCCAGCGCATCCACCGCCTCCGCATCGCGCAGGCCCATGCGTGGGTCGCGCAGCTTCAGCGAGCGATCGAAGGCTGCGTTGCTGTCGCTGGTGAAGTGGCCGTCGCGGTTGAACGGACCGTAGATCGCCAGCACGGCATCATCGGTGGTGATGGCGGACAGGTGTGCGAACAGCTGTCCGACTTCCGCCCATCCCATGATGTGCAGCGTGTTGGCGCTGAACACCGCGTCGTAGCGGGCTGATGGCCAGTGACCCGCCACGTCCAGCTCGATCGGAGCGGGCGTATTCGGCAATCCGGCTTCGTCAAGCCAGGCGCGGATGCCAGGCAGGTACTCGGCGCGGTCGGAACACTGCCAGTCCAGCCACGGCATGGCGGCGGCGAAATGCACGGCGTGCTGGCCGGTGCCGCTGCCGATCTCCAGCACGCGCGTGCATTGCGCGAAGACCTCGCGCAGCACGCCGAGGATCGGCTCGCGGTTGCGTTCGCAGGCCGGCGCGAACGGCTTGTCCACCTCAGGCCGGGCGGCCGCGCAGCACGCGGGCAGGCAGCATCAGCAGCGCGCCGAGGAAGGCGAACACCGCGTGCAGGGTGATCCCTACCAGCCGGAACGGCAGCGAGATCAACCAGACGAGCGGCCAGAGCACCAGCGCCAGCAGTGCCAACGGCCAGCAGAACACGAGCAGCAGCAACCAGAGCAGGAAACCGACCATGACCGGACCTCGGGGTGGCGGGGAGGGCACTCTAGCGCGGCGGATCCCCGGCGCGTAGATGACTGGCGGCACCCGTCAGTGCATCGCGGCCATCGGGTCGACTCCGATCAGCCAGCCGTGCAGCCAGAACGCGAAGAGGCACCATGCGCCGGCGCCGACCACCACCGCGATCGCATCGCCGCGCAATGTCCCGGCGGGGTAGACGATACCTTCCAGCCGGTCGCGCTGGCGCAGCCAGACCGCCATCGGGATCGCCCAGGACAGGAAGATCCCGAACAGCACCACGTCGTGCAGCATGCCGGTGGCGAGCAGGTGGCCCGACGCCCAGACCACCACGCCCAGGAGCATCGGCTGGCCCAGCGCCGCCTTGATGTGATTGCGCGGCACGTAGGCCGCCACGACGAGCACGAAGGCCACCAGGGTGAACAGCGCGTTGAGATGGTCCATGGACGGCGGCGGCGCGTAGAGCACCAGCGGCAGCCGCCGCGCCCGGCCGAAGCCGATGGCGGTCAGCACCAGCCCGGCCAGCGCGACCAGGGCGAACACGCCCTTCCAGGTGCGCTCACCGAGGCGGTCGATCTGCCGGCGGCGCCAGCGCGGAAAGACCAGCGGCACCACGTGGATACCGAGGAAGACGAACAGGCCATAGATCATCAACTGCATCGCGCTTCTCCCTGGGGCTGTCACCGATCATAGGGGCGGATCGACCAGTTGCCGTGACGACGGCATCACCGCGCGGCAGGCAGCTCAGCCGGCAGGCTGCACATCCACGGCGAGCACCACCGCGCCCGGCGTCAGTTGCAGCCGTACCGGAGCCGTCGCATCGGGCAGCCACGCATCGCCGGGCTGCAACATCGCATCGCCGACCTCCAGACGCCCGCGTGCGCAGTACAGCAGCACGGTGTTGGTCTGCAGCCGGGCATCCGCGGGCTGGCGCCAGACAGCAACGCGCCCGCGCGCGCGTCCGCGACGAACCATCAGGTTGAAATCGCGGGTGGCGCCGCCGGCCAGCGTGACCGCCACCTGCGCCTCGCCCGGAAATGCGAAGGGCACGAACGGTTCGGTCAGCGCATGCGTGCGGCCGTCGTCCAGCGTCATGGTGAAACCGTCGCCCTCCAGCAGCACGATGGTGCGGTCGATGCCGGGAAAGGCGGAGAACGGCGCCGCGCTGTCTACCTCGGCCACGCTCACACGCCAGAGGAAGTCGTCCATGCCGGCGCCGTGCGGTGCCACGGACAGTTCGCGGGTGCGGCCCAGGCCGTTCTTCCAGGGGCGGGCAGGACAATCGTGCAGGCGGAGGATCGAATCGGACACGGCAAAGCCCGGCGGCAAAGCCTCCATTGTAGGAGCCCACTCGTGGGCGATGCTCGTTGAGCCACCCGGAGCAGGAGCATCGTCCACGAGTGGGCTCCCACTGGGGTGTGCCGGGTCAGGCGACGCGCTCGATCACCCGCTGGAACGGCGGCAGCGCGCGCAGCATGCCCGCGCCGTAGCGCTTGGTCACCACGCGCCGGTCCAGCAGCACGATGCGGCCGCGGTCGGTCTCGCTGCGGATCAGTCGCCCGCAATACTGCGTGAGCAGGCGCGTGGCCTCGGGGATGCTCACTTCCAGGAACGGATTGCGTCCGCGCGACTCCAGCCATTCGGCGTAGGTCGCGCCGACCGGATCGGTCGGCACCGCGAACGGCAGCTGGGTGATCACCACCGTCTCGCAAAGTTTGCCGGGCAGGTCCAGGCCCTCGCCGAAGGAGGCCAGTCCGAACAGCGTGCTGCCCTTGCCCGACTCGACATCCGCCACGTGCCCGGCGATCAGCTGCGCCTTGCCGAGCGAGCCCTGCGCGCGGACCTTGCGCACCTTGTCGATCGGCAGGCGCTGCAGCACGCGGTCGAGCTTGGCGCGCGAGGTGAACAGCACCAGGTTGCCGGCGCTCCAGTCCAGGTGCTCGGCCAGCCAGTCGCAGATCGCCTGCGCGTGCGCCTCGCGCGCGTCCGGCAGCACGTCGATCGCCGGTACTTCCAGCCGCGCCTGCGCGGCCAGGTCGAACGGTGAGGGCAGGCTCAGCGTGACGGCCTCGTCCGGCAGGCCGACGGCATCGGCGTAACCGCGGAAGTTGCCGCCCGCGCTCAGCGTGGCCGAGGTCAGCACCACGCCGCTGGCGTTGTTCCACAGCACGTGCCGCAGCAGGCCGCCGGCGGAGACCGACGAGGCGTGGCAGACGAGTTGCTGGTCGCCGGCGAGCGTCACCCAGCGCGCCAGCGGCGGGGCGTTCTCGGCATCGTCGCCGGCCCAGGCGCGCCAGGTGCGCTCCTGCCGGTCGAGCCGCTCCATGGCCATGCCCAGCTCGCGTGCCAGCGCTTCCTGGGTCGGGCCGCCGTCGGTCATCTCCACCACCGCGCGGCGCACGGCGGTGAGCCAGCGCTGGATCTCGGCGGTCTGCGCATGCAGCGCCTGTGCTTGCGCTACCCAGTCCTCCGGCAACTGACCGAGCGAGCCGCGGTACATCGGTTCGTTCTCGGCCGGATCGGGCAGCCAGGCCAGGCGGATCGTCTTTTCCAGTTCCTCCAGGCCGTCGGAAAGTTCCTGCAGTTTCGCGTCGCCCGCATCGAGCGCGAGCTTGCCCAGCGATTCCTTGTCGGTCAGCGAGTAGGCCGCATGCACCTGGCGCGCGAGGCGGCTCAGCTGGCGCACGCTGGCGCCCAGGTAGACCTCGGCGGCACCGCGGTCGATCGCCTTGGCCGGCACGTGGTGCGCCTCGTCGAACACGTACAGCGTTTCGCTCGGCTTGGGCAGGATCACGCCGCCCCAACCCTCGTCCTCGCCGGGCATGGTGAGATCGGCCAGCACCAGATCCTGGTTGGCGACGATGAGCTCGGCATCCGCCACGGCGCGCCGCGCGGCGAAGAACGGGCAGTTCATGAAGTGCGTGCACTTGCGTCCGGTGCAGCCACCGGCGCTGGTGGTGAGCATGGGTCTGAGCAGATCGCCGACCGGCTCGGGCGCCGCGTCCATGTCGCCGTTCCATTCGCCTCGCTCGAACGCTCCGGCGAGCCTGGACAGCGCCTGCCGGTCGCGCTCGGCCGGCGGCTTGGACCACAGCGTCAGGTCAGCGTCGAAGCCAAGGCCCAGCTGGCTGGCTCCCCCACCCAGGCTCTGGCGCGCCATCGCCAGGTTGCGCGGGCACAGGTAGCGGCCGCGGCCCTTGGCGAGCGCCACTTTCGCCTCGCTGCCGTGGAGCCTCAGATACAGCGGGATGTCGCGCTCGACCAGCTGCTCCTGCAACGCCACCGTGGCGGTGGCGATCAGCAGCTTCTTCTTCTGCGCGCGCGCCACCTCCATGCCGGCGATCAGATAGGCCATCGACTTGCCGGTGCCGGTCGGCGCCTCGACCACCGCGGCGCCGCCCGCGGTCGCCAGCGCCTTGGCCACCTCGGCGATCATCCGGCCCTGCGCGGCGCGCGGGCGGAAGCCGGGCAGGCCTTCCTTCAGGCGCGCGTAGGCGGCGCGGATCGCGTCCTTGGTGGCATCGGTGAGCATGGTGCGATTCTAGCCCGGGCCGGTGGGTCCACCGCGGTGCAGCACTGCGCGCGACTCAAGAGTCGTCCACGTCGGCCGATCTTGTGGTATGCATCAGTGTATGGGTGGGCACTGGGGGCATCACGGCAATCCCATGAAGCGGCGCTGTTGCTCTGCAGGGGCGCACGACCGGATCGGTGGCAACCGAGCCGGACGACGTGGAGCGCGTGCATGAAGTTGCCCGGGCCCAACCCGCTGCCGTCGCTGCAGGGCGAGGCAACCTGGCTGGCCCGCCTGGTGGAGGCGATGACGCCCGCCGAGGTCGCGGCGGTCGTCGCCGCGTTCGCGCACGACCTGGCCGGTTGCCTTGGCGCGGTCGTCGCCTGGACCGGCAGCGGCCTGCCGCGGGCCTGCAGCAGCCGCGGCCTGGTGCCCGACTACGCGCACATCGAGCGTGCGCGTGCACTGCTGGCGTCGAACCCGCGCGGTCCCGTGCACGAGGGACAGGAGCTCGTGCTGCGCCTGCCACCCCAGGAGCGCGCTTTCCTGATCCTCGAACTGGAACGCGGCCAGGCGCCCGAACCGTTGCTGGTCCGGCTCGAGCCCTTCCTGGCGCTGGCCGGACCCTACCTGCAGCGTGCGCTGAAGCTGGCCGACCTGGAAGACTCGCACAAGCAACTGGTGCGCTCCGAAGTGCTCCAGCGCGCGCTGTTCGCGATCTCCGACCTGGCCGGCTCGGAGCTGGACATGCCCGAGATGCTCAGGCGCCTCCACGGCATCGTGAGCACGCTGATGTACGCGGAGAATTTCTTCATCGTGCGCAGCGACCCGCAGCAGGGCACCATGCGCTTCATCTACTACGCCGACGTCGAGGACACCGACGCCCCGGACACCAGCCGCGACGTGCCGCTGGAAAGCCTGCGCGACTCGATGACCTGGCACCTGCTCACCGGCGGCAAGGCGCTGATGGGCAGCCTGGACCAGATCAGGCGGCAGGTGTCGGGCACCTTCGCCCCGTCCGGCCCGGAGTCGGTGGACTGGCTGGGCGTTCCGATGCTGCGCGACGGCCAGGTGCATGGCGCGCTGGTGGTCCAGAGCTACCAGGCCGGCATCGGCTTCTCCGAGGACGACCGCGCGCTGCTGGAATTCGTCGGCAGCCACGTGCTGACCGCGCTGGAGCGCAAGCAGAGCAAGGACGAGCTGGAGGAGCGCGTGCGCCTGCGCACGCAGGAACTGGCCCAGGCCAATCGGGGGCTGCAGCAGGAGGTGCTCGAGCGCCAGCGCGCCGAACGGCTGCAGGCGGCGCTGTTCCACCTGGCGCAGCTGGCCACGGCCGACATCGACGAGAGCAAGTTCTACGAACGCACGCACGCGGTGGTCGGCGAGCTGATCAATGCGGACAACTTCTTCATCGCGCTGCTCTCGCCCGACCGCAAGAAGCTGGTGTTTCCCTATTACGTCGATGCGGGCGTGCGCAAGGCGCAGGAGCGTCCGCTGGGCCGTGGCCTGTCCGAGTACGTGCTGCGCAGTGGGCGGCCCCTGCTGGCCTTCCACGAAGACACGCTGGCGCTGGCGCGGCAGGGCGAGGTCGACCTGGTGCGCGTGGGTCGTCCGGCGGAGTGCTGGCTGGGCGTGCCGCTGCGGGTCGACGAGGAGGCGATCGGGCTGGTCGCGGTGCAGAGCTACACGCCCTCGATCGACTACGACCAGGCCGACCAGGAGCTGCTGACCTTCGCCGCGTTGCAGATCGCCAACAGCATCCACCGTCGCCGTGCCGCCGTGTCGCTGCAGCGCGCGTACGCGGAACTGGAACTGCGCGTGGCCGAGCGCACCGCCGAGTTGCGCCAGGAAATCGCCGAGCGCGAGCGCGTGCAGAGCCAGCTCCAGCACGAGGTGATGCACGACGCGCTCACCGGCCTGCCCAACCGCGGGTTCCTGCGTGATCGGCTGGAGCGGGTGCTGGCCATCCTGCAGCGCGAGCCGGGGCGTCGCTGCGCGCTGCTGTACCTGGACGTGGACCGTTTCAAGGTCATCAACGACAGTCTCGGCCACCTGGCCGGCGATGCGTTCCTCAAGGAGGTTGCCCGCCGCCTGCACGATTGCGTGCGCGACCCGGACGTGGTGGCGCGGCTGGCCGGCGACGAGTTCGCGATCCTGCTGGAGGACATCGATATTCCCGCGACCGCGATCGCCGTGGCACAGCGTGTGCTCGATGCGCTGGGCGTGCCGATGCAGATCGCCGGGCGCGAGCTGGCACCCTCGGCGAGCATGGGCATCGCCATCGGCGACGGCAGCTACGCCACCGCCGACGAAGTGCTGCGTGACGCGGACATCGCGCTCTACCGCGCCAAGGAGCAGGGTCGCAACCGCTACGAGCTGTTCGACGAGACGCTCGCCAAGAACGTGGTCGACGTGCTGATGATGGAAGGCGAGCTGCGCCAGGCGCTGGTGCGCGACGAGTTCGAACCCTACCTGCAGCCGTTCTGCCGGCTGGAGGACGGCGCGGTGGTCGGCTACGAGGCGCTGCTGCGCTGGAACCACCCGAAGCTGGGCGTGCTCGGGCCGGCCGACTTCCTGCGGGTGGCGCACGACAGCGGACACATCGAGTCGATCGACTGGCGGCTGTTCGAGCGCGGCTGCGAGCGTTTCCTGGGGCTGGACGACCAGAGCACGTTCCTGACCTTCAACGTGTCCGCGCTGCACCTGCGCCATGGCGACTTCGACGCGCGCCTGGTACGACTGCTCGAACGCACCGGTCTGCCACCTTCTCGGTTGATCGTGGAAGTCACCGAGGGCTCGCTGCTGGACAACCCCGAACAGGTGCGCACGATGCTCGAACGCCTGCGCGCCATTGGCGTGGGTGCGGCGCTGGACGATTTCGGCACAGGCTATTCCTCGCTGAGCTACCTGCACTCGCTGCCGCTGCGCATGCTCAAGATCGACCGCGCGTTCGTGCATGCGCTTGGCGAGGAAGAGCACACCACCGCGACCACCGTGGTCGCCGCGATCCTGGCGCTGGCGCGTGCGCTCGACATCCAGGTGATCGCCGAAGGCATCGAGACGCCCGCACAGTGCGAGGCGCTGCTCGAGATGGGTTGCGAGCTGGGGCAGGGCTACCTGCTCGGGCACCCGGCGCCGGTCGGGGAGTGGCTGGAGCAGGAGCGCGACGCGGACTGAGGTCCCGGCCCATGCGCGTATGCCCATGCTTCCGTTCCGGAGCGGGGCTTCAGGTCGGGCGGGTTCAGGCCGTGATCGCCAGCGCCACCGCTTCGGCCACGCGGATCCCATCCACCGCCGCCGACAGGATGCCGCCGGCGTAGCCGGCGCCCTCGCCGGCCGGGAACAGCCCGCGCGTGTTGAGGCTCTGGTAGTCGCCCTCGTTGCGCCTGACACGCACCGGCGAGGAGGTGCGCGTCTCCACCCCGGTCAGCATCGCGTCGTGCATGGCGAAGCCACGGATCTGCCGGTCGAACAGCGGCAGCGCCTCGCGGATCGCCCCGATGGCGTAGTCGGGCAGGGCGGTGGCGAGGTCGGTCAGCTGCACGCCGGGCTTGTACGAGGGCAACACTTCGCCCGGTTCGCGCGAAGGCCGCCCGGCCAGGAAATCGCCCACCCGCTGTGCCGGCGCGCTGTAGTCGCCGCCACCCATGGCGAACGCGTGCGACTCCCAGTACCGCTGCAGCGCGATGCCGGCCAGCGGCCCCTCGCCGTAGGGTGCGAAGTCCTCCGGCGTGATCCCGCAGACGATCGCCGCGTTGGCGTTGCGCTCGTTGCGCGAGTACTGGCTCATCCCGTTGGTGACGACGCGGCCGGGCTCGGACGTGGCTGCGACCACGGTGCCGCCGGGGCACATGCAGAAGCTGTACACCGAGCGGCCGCTCTGGCCTGGTTTGTTGCCGTGATGGACCAGCTTGTAGTCGGCCGCCCCCAGCATCGGATGACCGGCCTGGGGCCCGAAGCGGGCGCGGTCGATCAGCGACTGCGGATGCTCGATGCGGAAGCCGATCGAGAACGGCTTGGCTTCGACGTACACGCCGCGCGCGTGCAGCATCTCGAAGGTGTCGCGCGCGCTGTGGCCGACCGCCAGCACCACGTGGTCCGAGCGCAGCTCGCCGCCGTCGGCCAGCCGCACGCCGCGCACGTGGCGGCTGCCGTCGGGACCGGTATCGACCAGCAGGTCGTCCACGCGCTGGTCGAAGCGGATCTCGCCGCCGAGCGCCTGGATCGTCGCGCGCATGTTCTCCACCATGGTCACCAGCCGGAAAGTGCCGATGTGCGGCTTGCTGACGTAGAGGATCTCCTCCGGCGCGCCGGCCTTGACGAACTCGGTCAGTACCTTGCGCCCGTGGTGGTGCGGATCGGAAATCTGGCTGTGCAGCTTGCCGTCGGAGAACGTGCCCGCGCCGCCCTCGCCGAACTGCACGTTCGACTCCGGATGGAGGTGGCGCTTGCGCCACAGGTCCCAGGTGTCCTTCGTGCGTTCGCGCACCGCTTTGCCGCGGTCGAGCACGATGGGCGCGAAACCCATCTCCGCCAGGATCAGCGCCGCGAAGATGCCGCAGGGGCCGAAGCCGATCACGACCGGCCGATGTTCCAGTCGGGCCGGTGCGCGGGCCACCGGGTGATAGCCGGTATCGGGCGTGGGCTGCACGTGGCGATCGTCGGCAAAGCGCGCCAGCACCGCCGCCTCGTCGGCCAGTTCCACGTCGAGCGTATAGATCAGCGCGATCGCGCCGCGCTTGCGCGCATCGTAGCCGCGGCGGAACACGCTGAAGCCGCGCAGCGCCGACGCGGGCAACTTCAGGCGCGCAAGGATCGCCGCCGTCAGCGCCTCGGGCGGATGGTCGAGCGGAAGCTTGATGTCGGTCAGTCGCAGCATGGGCTCGCTAGGGATCGGCGGCGGCCGCGACGGGATGCGGTCGGGGTTACGCCAGGCCGCGTATTGTCCGTGGGTCGGACGCGCCGGAACAAGGCAGGTGCGGGTGACGCGGTGCGGCAGGCGCTGCCATCACCGGCTCCGGACGCCGCTCGGGCGCGGCCGCGCGGTCCTGACGCAGCATGCCACTACGCCGCCAGAATGGTCAGGAATTGCTCGCCGGTGGCCTGCGGGTGCAGCAGCACCACGCGCGAGCCGAACTTGCGCGCGGCGGGCGTGCACAGCTGCCCATCGTCGGTGACGATCGCCAGCGGCGTGGCGTGGCGGGCATCCAGCGGGCGCTTGAAGACCAGCCCGTGCTGCGGGCCGCCGGCGATGATGCACTCGTAGAAGCTGTCCATGATCTGCTCGGGGAAGTGGAGACTCGCGCAGGGACAAGCAGGGGCCGGGCCACCCGTCGACGGCGAGTGTGCGCGCCGTCACGCTTCGCGATGTGCCGGAAAGCCGGCGCATCGCTACCGTTCAGCCGGGCGCGACGGGATGCCGTCGCGCCGTTGGGAAACGCTACTGCCGGGCGCCGGCGATGAAGTCGGTCTTGCCCAGCTCTGCGCCCGCCTCGCGCAGGATCACGTACGTGGTGGTGCAGTGGAAGTACAGGTTCGGGATCACGAAGGTGAACAGGTAATCCTGGCCGTTGAAGTCCAGCTCGCCGTTGCGCATCTTCAGGTGGATGTCGCGGCCTTCGCTGCCGTCGATCTGCGACGCACCGAAGCCCTGCACATAGTCGATGACCTGCCGGATGCGCGCGTAGAGCTGCTCCAGCGTCGTCTCGTTGTCCTCGAACGAGGCCGGTTCCACGCCGGCCAGCCGGGCCGCGCCACGCGCAGCCATGTCGCAGGCGATCTGCACCTGCTTGACCAGCGGCAGCATGTCGGGGATCAGGCGGGTGTTCAGCAGTACCTCGTCGGTCACGCCCTTGGCCCTGGCATGCGCCTCGCCCTTCGCGAGCACGTGGGCAAGGTTGGACAGGGCGCGCACGAACACGGGGATGGAAGCCTGGTACATCGAAAGCGTCATGGAGAACTCCAGCGTCAGTGAGAGGAATCGTGCGGCAGCGCGCCGGGAGCGTGCGCCGCCTCGTCGATCGGTTCGGTGCCCGCCAGTGGGGCGGTGTGCGCGGTCACGCGCGCGGCGATGAGGGTGCCGACGACCAGCAGCAGCGCCGCCAGCACGAACGCCAGGCCCGGCAGGTGCAGTGGCGACGTGGGCGCAATCGAGAAAGCGAACACCTGTGCGAACAGGTACGGCCCGAAGATGCCGGCAAAGCTGCCCAGGCTGGTGATCGCGCCCTGCAGCCGCCCCTGTTCGGACGGATCGACCTGGTGCGTCATGATCGCCTGGATCGGTGGTCCGGACAGGCTCCACAGCGCCATCAGCGGGATGCCGGCGAGAAACAGCCAACCCTGTTTGGCCACGCCCATCAGCAGGAACGCGCCGATGCCGCAGGCCATGCCCGCCAGCAGCACGCGCCGCTCGCCGAAGCGCGGCGTCAGCCGGCCGGTGAGGAAGGCCTGTACCGAACCGTCGCAGGCACCGACCAGCATCAGCACGAAACCCACCGCCTGCGGACCCCAGCCGTAGCGATAGTCCGCGTACAGCACGAAAGTGGTCTGCAGCACGTAGTGCGCCAGGTACACCAGGAACATCACCAAGCCCAGCCCGAGCACCTGCGGATAGCGACGGAGCAACTTCAGCGAGCCGAGCGGATGCGCGCTGTGCAACTCGAAGCGGGGCGTGCGCCGCTCCTTGGGCAGCGACTCGGGCAGGATGAAGTAGCCATACAGGAAGTTGCACAGCGCCAGGCCGCCGGCTACCCAGAACGGCAGCCGCAGCGAGATGTCGCCGAGGAAGCCGCCCAGTCCCGGTCCCACGATGAAGCCCAGCCCGAACGCGCCGCCCAGCATCCCGTAGGCGGCCGCGCGCTTTTCCTTCGGGGTGATGTCGGCGATGTAGGCGTTGGCGGTGGTGAAGCTCGCCGCGGTCATGCCCAGCAGCGTGCGGCTGACGAAAAGCAGCCAAAGTGTCGGCGCCAGCGCCAGGATCACGAAGTCGATCGCCAGGCCCAGGTTGGAGATCAGGATCACGGGCCGCCGTCCGAAGCGATCCGACAACGCCCCCTGCACCGGCGAGAAGGCGAACTGGACCACCGCGAACACGGTGGAGAACACGCCCACCCACCACGCCGCCCGGGCGATGCCGCCGCCGGCCAGCTGTTCGATCAGGTGCGGCAGCACCGGAATGACGATGCCGAACGCCAGCATGTCCAGCAGCACGGTGACGAAGATGAAGACCACCGCCGCGCGGCGGCGCGTGTCGCTGAGTGCGGTGTGGTTCGAATCCATGCGCGGCTCGCCGGCGAACGAAGCGCGCACGATAACGCATCGGTGTGGCCGGATTGCTGCGTGCGCGGCACGGGCGCGGTGCGGCGGATGCAGGGCCGGGCTTTACCTATCCGGGCGGCTGTGCCAGCTCCCGCGCGCTGAGGAAGCCGTCGTGGTTGCGGTCGGAGCGGCGGAACTGCGCGCGCAGGTCCGCCTGGAACGCGGCCAGCGAACGGGGCACGCGGCGCGGCCCGGGCGGCAGCTCATCGGCCTCGAGCACGCCGTCGCCGTCGGCATCCATCTCGCGAAAGCCGGCGCTGAGGTAGTCGACGTATTCCTGTGTCGCGATGCGCCCGTCGCCATCCCGGTCGAATCGCGCCAGGTAGGCGGCAACCGCGGTCGGGTAGTCGGTCGCCTGGGCCGTCGCGCAGAGCAGGGACAGGAGCGGAAGCAGGCGGCGCATCGAGGCATTGGAGCAGGCTGCCCGCCCTGGCGGCAAGCGGGTCCAGCACCTCGTCCGCGGCCGCGACGCGGTTGCGTCGGCGCGCTTGGCGGCGTACAGCGTACGGTCGGCACGGTGGCGCACCAGGCCGGCTGCGCACGCGAGGGAGCCGGGGGGAGGGCGCCGCCGTATCGGCCGGCGCCGGCGAAACGTCAGCGTGCGCCGTGGATCCCGATGAACTGCAGGAACTCCGCGCGGGTGCGCGCGTCGTCGCGGAAGGCGCCGAGCATCTGGCTGGTGACCATCGACACGCCGCGCTTGTGCACGCCGCGGGTGGTCATGCACTCGTGGCTGGCGTCGATCACCACCGCCACGCCGGCGGGCCTCAGGTGTTCCTGGATGCAGTGGGCGATCTGCGCGGTGAGCTTCTCCTGCACCTGGAAGCGGCGCGCGTAGCCTTCGACCACGCGGGCCAGCTTGCTGATGCCGACCACGCGGTTGGTCGGCAGGTAGCCCACGTGCGCGCGGCCGATGATCGGCGCCATGTGGTGCTCGCAATGGCTCTCGAACTCGATGTCGCGCAGCACCACCATCTCGTCGTAGCCCTCGACCTCCTTGAAGGTGCGCTTGAGGAACTCGGACGGGTCCTCGGCGTAACCGGAGAACCAGTCGCGATAGGCCTTGACGACGCGGCGCGGCGTGTCCAGCAGGCCCTCGCGCGAGGGATCATCGCCGGCCCAGCGCAGCAGCGTGCGCACGGCTTCCTCGGCCTGGGCCTGGGTGACGTCGTTGGGGTTGCTGGAATCGCTCATGCGGATACTCGGCTTGCGGTCGTTGAAGTTTACCGGGCATGCCGCGCGTTGGCTCCCGGGCATGTGCAAAGCGCCTCCCATGCGGAAGCGTGCCAGCTCTTACGGGCTGGCCCCCGGAACGGATGCGCGCCGGTCGCCGCGATTCAGCCCAGGTCCTCTTCGAGGTCTTCCTCGATCTCCGGGACCACCCCGAGCAGTTGCTGGCTGACCTCGCCCGAGAGCGACTCCACGCCGCGCAGCTTGCGCTCGATGGCACGAGTGCGCACGCCGGTGGCGTCGATGTGCCTGCCGGCCTCGTCCAGCTTCTTCTTGACCTTCTCCAGCACGTCGCCGAACTTGCCGAACTCGGTCTTCACCGCGCCGAGGATGTTCCATACCTCGGAACTGCGCTGGGCGATGGCCAGCGTGCGGAAACCCATCTGCAGGCTGTTGAGCAGGGCGCTCAGCGTGGTCGGACCGGCGACCACCACGCGGTGCTCGCGCTGCAGCAGTTCGAACAGGCCCGGGCGGCGGATCACCTCGGCGTACAGGCCCTCTGTCGGCAGGAACAGCACCGCGAAGTCGGTCGTGTGCGGGGCGGCGACGTACTTGCTCCTGATCCGCTTGGCCTCCTCGCGCACGCGCAATTCCAGCGCGCGGCCGGCGACGGCGGCCGCTTCGGCATCGGCCAGCTCCTGCGCCTCGAGCAGGCGCTGGTAGTCCTCGACCGGGAACTTGGCGTCGATCGGCAGGTAGAGCTGGGCGACGTCGCCCTGGCCGGGCATGCGGATGGCGAACTCCACCCGCTCGTTGGAGCCGGGCACGGTGACGACGTTGGATTCGTACTGCTCGGGGGTGAGCAGTTGCTCCAGCAATGCGCCGAGCTGTACCTCGCCCAGGATGCCGCGGCTCTTCACGTTCGAGAGCACGCGTTTCAGGTCGCCCACGCCGCTGGCCAGGCTCTGCATCTCGCCCAGCCCGCGCTGCACGGCTTCGAGTCGCTCGGACACCAGCTGGAAGGACTGGCCCAGGCGCGTCTCCAGCGTGCTCTGCAGCTTCTCGTCGACGGTGGCGCGCATCTGTTCGAGCCTGGCGGCGTTGTCCTCCTGCAGCGCCTTGAGCTTGGTCTCCAGCGTGGCGCGCACCTCGCCCATGCGCTTTTCGTTGTCGGCGGTGAGCGCGGCCAGTTGCTGGCGTTGCTGGTCGCTGGCGCGGGTGAGGGTGAGGACCATTTCCTCGCGGCTCTTGCGGGCATCGTCGGTGAGGCGCTGGGCAAGGCCCTGCAGGCCGGCGTCGGTGCGCGTGGTGAGGCCGTCCAGGCGCTGGCCGAAGCCGTCGATGCGCTCGGCCTGCTGGCGCGACATGCCGCCCAGCTGGTCGGCGACATGGTTGCGGAAGCGATCGAAGCCCTGCTGCAGCTCCTCGCGACCGGCGCGCTGTTCCTCGCGCAACGCACGCTCGAGGCGCTCGCCGTCGCTCTTCAGCGCATCCAGGCGAATGGCGAGGCCCTCGTCGGCGCGCCCGCGGCGCAACAGCACCACCTGCAGGACGAGGATGGCGAGGGCGACCAGGAGCAGGAGGGCAAGGAGGATGTCGGCGTGGGGCATGGCAGGTTCCGGCGAGCTACCGGCCCAAGTCTACGCGCAGCCGTCTCAGTTGCCGCGACGCTTCGGCTTCAGGCGTTGCCGCAGGAAGCGCAGCGTGGCCTTTTCCAGTTCCCGCGGCTTCCCTGCGCAGGCCTCGGTGATCGCGCGCTGCAGGCTGCCGTCGCACCAACCCTCGAACACCTGCGGATGGATGTAGGACTGGCGGCAGACCGCCGGCGTATTGCCCAGCACTTCGGCCACCTCTTTGACCGCCTCCACCAGCGCATGGCGGCGGGCGCGCTCGCCGCCCTTCTCCGGCAGCGGCGTGCGGGCCAGCACGCCGGCGGCGTGGGCGGTGCCGCCCCAGGTGCGGAAGTCCTTGGCGCTGAAGGTCTCCCCGCAGGCCCCGTGCAGGTAGTCGTTGACCATGCCCGAGTCGACCGGCTGGCGCTCGCCGGCATCGTCCAGGTACTGGAACAGCCGCTGGCCGGGCAGTTGCTGCACGCGGCGCACGATCCGCGCCAGCCGCGTGTCGTCCAGTTCGACGTCCTGCTCCTGACCGCTCTTGCCCTTGAAGCAGAAGCGCAGCCGGCCGCGTGCCACGCGCACGTGGCGCGAACGCAGGGTGGTCAGTCCGTAGCTCTTGTTGTCGCGCGCGTAGCTTTCGTTGCCGACGCGGATCAGCGTTTCGTCCAGCAGGCGCACCAGCAGCGCCAGCACCTTCTCGCGCGGCAGGCCGGCCCGCGCGAGGTCCTGGCGGACGCGACGGCGCAGTTTCGGCAGCACGGCGCCGAAAGCGAGGACGCGGTCGAACTTGCCGTGGTCGCGCAACTCGCGCCAGTCGGGGTGGTAGCGGTACTGCTTGCGCCCGCGGGCATCGCGCCCGGTCGCCTGCAGGTGGCCGTCGGGATTGGCGCAGATCCACACGTCCTCGTAGGCGGGCGGGATGGCCAGTGCCCGGATGCGGGCCAGGGTGGCCTTGTCGGTGAGCGGCTGGCCGTCGGCGTCGCGGTAGACGAAGCCCTTGCCCCGGCGCAGCCGGCGGATGCCCGGCTGCATGTCGCTGACGTAGACCAGGCCTGCCTTGCGTACTTCCACGCGCAGGGCCGGATCGGGTTCGCTGGGGCAGCTGTTCATCGACAGGAGTGTGGCGGGCGCGACGATCAAGGCCGTGTGCACGCGGGCTTCCCACCGCGGCGTCCCCGTGTTGCCGGAACAGGCGCATCATGGGTCGGTGGCCTGGGTCATGGGAGCGGAACATGGAGCACACGTACGACTATCTGATCATCGGCGGCGGCATGGCGGGCGATGCGGCCGCCAAGGCGATCCGTGCCACCGACGCCTCGGCGAGCATCGGCCTGGTCAGCGCGGAAACCTCGCCGCCCTACGAGCGCCCGCCCCTGTCCAAGGCGCTGTGGAAGGGCGACAAACCGCTGGAGTCGATCGACCTGGGCACCGCTGCCACTGGCGCGCAGCTGCACCTGGAGCGCTGCGTGCAGACGCTGGATGCCGCCCACCGCCGCGCGAGCGATGACCAGGGCGACAGCTACCGCTACGGTCGCCTGCTGCTGGCCACCGGCGCCACGCCGCGGCAGCTGCCGCTGGCCCCGGGCGAGCGCGTCATCAACTTCCGCACGGTCGAGGATTACCGGCGGCTGCGCCACCAGGCCGTGGCCGGTGCGCACGTCGCGGTGGTCGGCGGCGGCTTCATCGGCAGCGAGCTGGCCGCTTCGCTCGCCGGCGCCGGCTGCAGGGTCACCATGATCTTCCCGGCCGGTTCGATCGGCAGCGGGCGCTATCCGCCGGCGCTGGCGGCGTTCCTGGACGATTACTACCGCGAGCGCGGCGTGGAACTGCTGTCGGGGACCAAGGTGGTCGACGGCCGCGCGGACGACGACGGTGTCGAGCTGGCGCTGTCCGACGGCCGCAGCCTGCGCGTGGACGCCGTGGTGGCTGGCCTGGGAGTGACGCCCGATACCGGGCTGGCGAACCAGGCCGGCCTCGCGGTCGGCGACGGCGTGGTGGTCGACGCGACGTTGCGTACCAGCGACCCGCACATCTGGGCGGCGGGCGACGTGGCCAACTTCTTCAACCCCTCGCTCGACCGACGGCTGCGGGTGGAACACGAGAACGCCGCCGTCGAGATGGGTGCGCATGCCGGCCGTGCGATGGCCGGCGCCGGTGGCGAGTTCACCACGCTGCCGTACTTCTACTCGGACCTGTTCGACCTCGGCTACGAGGCGGTCGGCCTGCTCGATGCGCGCCTGGAACGGGTGGAGGACTGGAGCGAGCCGCACCGCAAGGGCGTGGTGTATTACCTGGACGACGGCCGCGTGCGCGGCGTGCTGCTGTGGAACGTATGGGGGCAGGTGGATGCCGCGCGCGCGCTCATTGCGCAGGCAGGCCCGTTCGATGCGGTCTCGCTGCGCGGACGCATCCCGCACGACGGCTGACCTTCCGGTCGTCCGGGGGTGCAGCGGATGCCGGCATGGATGGCCGCCGGACACGCGCAGGAAAGCCGCAATAGCGTGATAAAGTTCACAAAAATCGCGCGCGGACGGGTTGATCCGCCAACGGGCTGGCCTGCGGCCTGCGCCGGACAGGAACAGGGGACAACGCAATGGTCATTCGGAGCCCCGTGCCGGGGGGCGGGGGACGTCTCGCGCTCGCTGTCGCCGTATGGGCGGCGCTGCTGGCCGCCCCGGCCGCGGCAGGCGCGGCCGCCACGCACGATGTGGTGGCGACGATCGACCAGCTGCGCCAGGCCGGGCAATGGACCGGCGCGCTGGCGCTGTGCGAGGACGCGCTGCGCGATCACCCGGACGACGCGGCGCTGCTGCGCCGGCAGGTACTCACCCTCGCCGATGTCGGCGCGGCCAGTCGCGCGCGAGAGCTGGCGCGGGACCTGCCGGCCGATCCCGCGCTGCTGGCGCGGCTGGATGCCGACGTGGCGGCGCAGCGCGCGCGCCGCGCGGTGCGCGATCCGGTCGCACCCGGCGCCGATCCCTACGCCGCCGCCGATGCGGCAGTGCGCCAGCTCGATGCGGTGGTCGCGCGCCATGCCGGTGAACCGGCCATCGTGCGCCGTGCCCGGCTCGACCGGCTGGTGGTCCTGCAGGGCGCCGGCCGCAGCGTCGAGGTGGCCGCCGCCTACGACGCCATGACACTGGCCGAACGCGACGCCTTGCCGCCCTACGTGCTGCGTCCGCTCGCCGAGGCGCTGCTCGACCGGCAGCGCCCCGAAGAGGCCGCGCGACTGCTCGAACGCGCCGGCCCGGCGGCACCGGGCAGCATTTCCGGGAGCGAATCCGATCCGGCGATCGTGCTGATGTACGCCTACAGCGAGGCCGGACGGTACGAGCAGGCTCGCCGGACCATCGATGCCGCGGCCGCGGCGCAGCCGGTGTGGCTGCGCGCGCCCGGGCGCCGGGCGCCGGTGGCCAATCCGCATCGCAGCGAAGACGACCTCAACGCTGCGCTGCTGCGCGGCTACGCCGGCCTGCTCGCCGAGGCCCACGCCCGGCTCGCCGCCGGCGTGCGCGAGGCGCCGGCCAGCGCGCCCTGGCGCCGCGAGCTGGGCAACAACGAACGCAGCCGCGGCTGGCCGCGCCGTGCCGAGGCGGACCTGGCGATCGCCCGCGGGCTGGACCCGCAGGACCTGGGCGTGCGCGTGGGACTGCTCCAGACGCGCCGCGAGCTGGGCGACTTCCCCGGTATCGAGCCCGGGCTCGAGGAGCTGGAGGCGCATTACCCGCGCAACGGGCAGGTGCAGCGCGCACGCCGGGCCTGGGACCGCCAGCGCGGCTGGCAGTTCGATGCCGCTCAGACGTTCGGCCGCGGCAACACCATCGACTATGGCGATAGCGACCAGGACACCCGGGCCACGCTCGCTTCGCCGCTACTGGCCGGTCACTGGCGCCTCTACGCCGTCGCCCGCCACGCGCAGGCCTCGCTGCCCGAGGGTGACGCCCGCCGCACCGACGCGGGCCTGGGCGTGCGCGGGCAGTGGCGCGGCCTGCAGGCCTACCTCCAGGCGCTGCCCTCGCGCGGCACCGGCAGCGACCCCACCGCGGTGGAGGCGGGCTTCGACTGGGCGATCAGCGACCACTGGGCGTGGAGCACCGACGCCAGCAGCGCCGGCGCCGACATCCCCTTGCGCGCCCGCTATTACGGCATCCACGGCAGCACGCTGGACAGCACGATCGAGTGGCGCCCCAGCGAACTGCTCGCCGCACGGCTGGGCGTACAGGCGGCCAACTTCAGCGACGGCAACCGCCGCCGCGCGGCGGACCTCGGGGTTACCGGTCGCGTGCTGACCCGCCCGCGGCTGCAACTGGAACTGGGCGCGGACCTGTACGCCTCGCACAACACGCTGGACGACGCTGCCTACTTCAACCCGCGCCGCGACGGCGCCGCCACCGTCACCGCGCACCTGGACCACGTGCTCGCCGAGCGCTACGGACGCAACTGGCACCAGTTCGTCGACGTGGCGGTGGGCAGTTACACCCAGCAGGGCCAGTCCGCCGGCTGGGTTGCCGACGCCGGCTACGGACAGACCTGGCAGCCGCACGAGGGGCTCGGCTTCGGCTGGCGGCTGGGCTGGCACAGCCAACCCTATGACGGCCGCCGCGAAACGCGCGCCACGCTTGAACTGACCCTGCACTGGGGGGAGTGACATGCGTTACCTGATCCTCGCCCTGCTGCTCCTGCTGGCCGCCCCCGCGCACGCCGGCCGGCTGGTGATCCTGAGCTACCACGACATCCACGACCCCGCGCAGGGTCCGACCACCGATCCGGATGCGACCAGCCTGGACCACCTGGTCGGTCACCTCGAATACCTGCATGCCAACGGCTGGACCGCGGTCAGCGCGGCGCAGGTGCGTGCCGCCGCGCAAGGCGGCGCCGCGCTGCCGGAGAAGGCCTTCCTGCTCACCTTCGACGATGGACTGGAAAGCTTCTACACGCGCGTCTACCCGCTGCTGCAGGCTTACCGCTACCCCGCGCTGCTGGCGCTGGTGACCGGCTGGATCGAGACCGCGCCCGGCCACCGGCTGGATTACAACGGCCGTGATTGCGACGCCTCCTGCTTCGTCACCTGGGGACAGGTGCGCCAGATGCAGCGCTCGGGACTGGTCGAGATCGCTTCGCACACCGATGCGCTGCACGAGGGCATCCTGGGCAACCCGCAGGGCAACCTGCTGCCGGCGGCGGTGACGCGCCGTTATGACCCGGCCAGCGGCAGCTACGAGACCGAGACGGCCTGGCGCGAGCGCATCACCGATGACCTCGCGCGCAGCGTGGCGGCGATCCGCGAACACACCGGCGTGGCGCCACAGGCGATCGTCTGGCCCTATGGCGCGTTCAACCGGCCGGCCCGCGAAATCGCCGCGGGACTGGGCATGGAGATGTCGCTGACGCTGGGCAACGCCGTGCCCGATCCGGCGCGCGACCGCACCCTGGATCGACTGTTGCTCGGCGGCGACCCGGGCGTGGCGGACCTGGCCTGGCAGCTGATGCCGACGCACGAGGAGGAGCCGCGCCGCGTGGTGCAGGTCGACCTCGACTATGTCTACGACCCGGACCCGGCCCAGCGCGAACGCAACCTCTCGCAGCTGCTCGACCGCATCAAGCGCATGGACGTCGACCAGGTCTGGCTGCAGGCCTACGCCGACCCGGACGGCGATGGCGTCGCCGATGCCCTCTATTTTCCCAATCGCCACCTGCCGATGCGCGCGGACCTGTTCTCGCGCGTGGCCTGGCAGCTGCAGACCCGCGCCGGCGTGCATGTCTACGCCTGGATGCCGGCGCTGGCATTCCGTCCCCGCGCAGGCGATCCGGTGGCGGCGCTGGGGCTGGCCGGCGAGGGCCGCGACGTGGCGCGGCTCGATCCCTCGCAGCCGGCGGTGCGCGGGTGGATCGGCGATCTTTACGAGGACCTGGCCAGCCATGCCAGGTTCGACGGCCTGCTGTTTTCCGACGACGCGCTGCTGCGCGACACCGACCGCCTGCACGACGCGCCGCCGCCGGGCGCCGCACGCACGGCATGGCTGGTCGACTACACCCACGAACTGATCGAGCGCGCGCGCCGCTGGCGGCCGCAGTTGCGCACCGCGCGCAACCTGTTCGCCGCGCCGGTGCTCGACGGCAAGGCCGAGGCGTGGTTCGCGCAATCGCTGCCGGCATTCGTGGCCGGATACGATGAAGTGGGCCTGATGGCGATGCCGCAACTGGATCACGCCGAACCGGCCAAGGCATGGTTCCGGCGCCTCGCCGCGGCCGTCGCCGCGGTGCCGGGGGCGCGCGAGAAGACCGTGTTCGAACTCGCCACCGAAGACTGGCACACGCGCCAGCCGATCGACACGGAGGCGGTCCTCGCCCGCATGCGCCTGCTGCAGGTCAACGGTGCGCTGCACCTGGGCTACTACCCGGACGACTTCCCGGCCAACCATCCGCAGCTCGAGCGCATCCGGCCGGGCATCTCCTCGGCCACCTACCCGTACAGGGAGCGCTGACCGTGGATACGAATCACGCCCTGTCGGTGCTGCTCGACTTTGCCTTCTACTACCCGCTGGTCATGTCGATGCTGTGGATGAGCGGGAGCATCCTCTACTTCCTGCGCTGGGAGCGGCGGCAGCCACCGCGTGACGAGCCCGGATTACTGCCCGAGCAGCCACCGATCAGCATCCTGGTGCCCTGCCACAACGAAGGCACGCACATCCGCGAGACGATCGGGCAGCTGGCGCGCCAGCGCTGGCCGCAATTCGAGATCATCGCGGTCAACGATGGTTCGACCGACGATACCGGCGACCAGCTGGACGCGCTGGCCGCGGAGGTGCCCCAGCTGCGCGTGATCCACTTCGCCAGCAACCAGGGCAAGGCGATGGGGCTGCGCATGGCGGCGCTCGCCGCACGCCACGAGTTCCTGGTGTGCATCGACGGCGACACCCTGCTGGACGAGCATGCCGCGCACTGGATGATGCGCCACCTGCTGGAAAGCCCGCGCGTGGGCGCGGTCACCGGCAACCCGCGCATCCGCAACCGCTCAACGCTGCTGGGCAAGCTGCAGGTGGGCGAGTTCTCCTCGATCATCGGCCTGATCAAGCGCGCCCAGCGCGTGTACGGGCGCATCTTCACCGTGTCGGGCGTGATCGCCGCGTTCCGCAAGCGCGCGCTGCTGGACGTGGGCTACTGGAACGTCGACATGGTCACCGAGGACATCGACGTCAGCTGGCGCCTGCAGATGCGCCACTGGGACGTGCGCTACGAGCCCAACGCGCTGTGCTGGCTGCTCACCCCCGAGACCGTGCGCGGCCTGTGGCGCCAGCGCCTGCGCTGGGCCCAGGGCGGCAGCGAGGTGCTGCTGCGCTATGCCGGTGGTCTGTTCAACTGGCGCCGCCGGCGCATGTGGCCGGTGGCGCTGGAATACCTGCTCAGCCTGGTGTGGGCCTACCTGATGGTGGTGGTGGTCGCGCTGTGGGCGGTGGGCAAGTTCATCCCGCTGCCGCCCGAGTTCGCGGTCCCCAGCCTGCTGCCGCGCTGGCACGGCGTCATCCTGGGGCTGACCTGCCTGACCCAGTTCCTGCTCAGTCTGGTGATCGACCGGCGTTACGAGACACGCATCGGACGCAACTACTACTGGATGATATGGTACCCGATCGCCTACTGGATGATCAACACGCTGACCACCGTGGTCGCGTTCCCCAGGGCGCTGCTCAAGCGTCGCGGCGTGCGCGCGATCTGGACCAGCCCGGACCGGGGGCTGCGATGAAGGCCGAAGGCTTCGTGATCCAGAACGAGCGCCGGCGCACGCCGGCGCAGCGGATGCTGTCCTCGCTGGTCACGCTGGTGGCGTGGATGCTCTGGCTGTACCTGTGGCTGCCGGTGATCACGCTGCTGGCATGGCTGGCCGGCCTGCGCACCGCCTGGGTGGAGCTGTCGGCCGAGGCCTACGCCAACCAGACCTCCGACCTGCTGTCGATTCTCGGCTACGCGCTGGCATGCGCCGTGGTGTTCGCCAGCTGGGCCTATTACAACCAGGCGCGCTTCGCCCACAAGACGCGGCGCCGGCAAGGACCGGCGGCAGTGGCGCTCATCGAGGAGGCGATGGCGCTGGACGTGGACCCGCGCGAGGCCCAGGTCATGCGCAGCCAGCAGCACAGCACGCTGGTGTTCGACCGGAACGCGCGGCCGGTAGTGCGGCGTTCGGCCGATCGCGCCCCCGAGCCTGCCTGACGCCCGTCACCGCCGTCAGGATGGGCTTCCGGAGACGTCGGTAGGAGCCCACTTGTGGGCGATGCCTCTGCTCTGATGCCGGACGAAGAGCATCGCCCACAAGTGGGCTCCTACAAGAGCTTGGTGCGGCGCCTACTCCACCCGGCAGAACACCGCCTTGAGATAACGGCCTTCGGGCACGTCGGCGCGCACCGGATGGTCGGCGCCGGCACCGGCGACCTGCAGCACCTGGATCTCGCGGCCGGCGTTGAGCGCCACGCGGCGCAGCATCTCCAGGAAATCCGCCTCGGCCACCAGGCCGGTGCACGAGCAGGTCAGCAGCAGGCCGCCGGGCGGGATCACATCCAGCGCCAGCCGGTTCATGGCGAAATACTTCTTGAGCGCATCGAACACCTTGTTGCGGTCGCGCGTGAGCTTGGCCGGGTCCAGGATCACCGCGTCGTACCGCTCGCCGCGCGCGGCCGCCTCGCGCAGCCAGTCGAAGATGTCGGCCTGCTGGAAGTCGATCGCCAGGTGATTGGCCGCCGCGTTGGCACGTGCGATCTGAAGGATGCCCGCGTCCATGTCCACGCCGACCGCCTCGCGCGCGCCCGCGGCCATCGCGTGCACTGCGAAGCCGCCGGAGTTGCAGCACAGGTCCAGCACACGCCGGTCGCGCGCGAACTCGGCGAAGCGGCGGCGGTTCTCCCGCTGGTCGGCGAAGAAGCCGGTCTTGTGGCCCAGGCCCGGCGCGGCGTGGAAGGCGAGCCCGTGTTCGTGCACCTGGACCGGTGCCGGTGGCTCGGGGCTGCGGCAGTCGAAGGATTCCTGCTTCTGCACGTGGCTCTCGGCGAACCAGTACAGCCGCGCGCCGGGGAAGTGTTCGAGCAGGGCGGCGTGGATCGCCTCGCGGAACTTCCACATGCCGGCGGCGAAATACTCGATCACCAGGATGTCGGCGTAGCGGTCGACCACCAGCCCCGACAGGCCGTCGCCCTCGCTGTGCACGACGCGCCAGGCATCGCTGGCACGGTCCAGCTGCAACAACTCGCGGCGCAGCTGCACCGCCCGGGCGATGCGTGCGGCGATCCAGTCCGCATCGATCGCTTCGGCCGGGTCGCCGGTGAGAAGCCGCAGCGCGATGCGCGCATGGCCGTTCCAGAAGCCACGACCGACGAAGCGGTCCTTGCTGTCCACCACATCGACCACGCTGCCGGGCGGCAGGCGCTGCTCGGGCTTGTACACCTGCGCCGACCACACCCACGGGTGGCTTGGCGCACGGTCGGATTTGAGGCGGATGCGCGGCAGGGCGGCGGAGTCGTGCGGGGTGGGGGTGTTCATCCGGCCATGATACCGGTGCTTGCCTGACCGCTCCTGCTCCTCCCCCTGCACGCAGGGGGGAGGTTGGGAGGGGGGGCGTTCGGAGCGAAGAGCACCCCTCCTTAGCCCTCCCCTGCCAGCAGGGGAGGGAGTCAGGGCATCAACGCAGCTTGAGGATGAGCCAGGACACGACCGCCAGCAGGTTCACCCCGATGCGGGAAACGGAAGGCCCGGCGACCGCCAGCACGAAGCCCTGCGTGCCGAAGCTCCAGTCCAGCCAGGGCCGCGCCAGGTGGAAGGTGGTGTAGATGTTGAGGTACGCCCCCGCGTGCAGCGCATAGCTGAACACCGGCGTGGCGATCAGCGGCAGTTGCAGCAGCTGCGCGACGCGCGAGAACGCCACGCCCCGGTCGCTGCCCTCGACCAGCCACACGCCCGCCAGCAGCACGAAGCCGAAGGCGACCAGCGCCACCAGCGCGTGCAGCATGTCGTAGGTCGAGCCCATCACCAGCAGGCGGCGCAGTGCGCCCGCGGCGCCGTACAGGCCGCCGGCGATTTCGAGGATGCCGATCAGACGAAAGAGGAAACTGCGCATGCAGAGGGTTCCAGGCACGTGGACGAAGGCGCGGAGTGTGCCGCGTTTGCGGCGCGTCGTGTGCGACTCAGGCCAGCGTGTCGGCCAGCTCGTGCATATCGGCGACGTGCTGCTCCCACCAGCGTGGCTCGGCGGCGAACGGGAACGCGGCGGGGAAGGCCGGGTCGGGCCAGCGCTGGGCGATCCAGCCGGCGTGATGGACCTGGCGCATGGCGCGCAACGCCGGGATCAGCGCAAGCTCCGCGTGGTCGAAGTCGCGCATGGAGGTGTAACCCTCCAGCAGTGCGTCCATGGCCGCGTCGTCGTGCGCGAGCATCCACAGGTCCTGCGCTGCGGGGCCGGTGCGGGCGTCGTCCAGGTCGACGAAGTGCGGGCCGGCATCGGTCCACAGCAGGTTGCCCGGGTGGCAGTCGCCGTGCAGCCGCAGCTGGCGCACCGGGCCGACCGCATCCAGGCGAGCGGCCACCGCTTCGTCGAGCCGGCCTGCGGCGGCGCGGTAGGCCTCGGCCAGGTGCGGCGGCAGCAGCGGCGAGGCCAGCACCGCCCGCGCGGGACGTTCGATCAGCGTGGTGCGGTCGACGCGCTCGCGGTGGCGGAACGGTGCGCGCGCGCCGACCGCGTGCAGGCGTGCGATCAGGCGGCCCAGCCATTCCAGTTGGTCGGCCGATTCCAGCGAGGGGGCGCGGCCGCCGCGACGGGGATAGAGCGCGTAGCGGTAGCCGCCATGGTGGAGCAGGGTGCGTCCATCGAACACCAGCGGTGCGACCACCGGCAGCTCGTCGTCGGCCAGTTCCAGCGCGAAGGCGTGTTCCTCGGCGATGGCTTCGTCGCTCCAGCGCCCGGGCCGGTAGAACTTGGCGATCACCGGCGCCTCGTCCTCGATGCCGACCTGCCAGACGCGGTTCTCGTAGCTGTTGAGCGCGAGGAGCCGGCCGTCCGGCCAGAGGCCGCAGGTGCCGACGGCGTCGAGCACGAGGTCGGGGGTGAGGTTGGCGTAGGGGGCCGCGATCATGCTCCCGGCTCCCTCTCCCCGCCGGGGAGAGGGCTGGGGTGAGGGGCCGCCCTGGCGGAAAGGCTCCGCAAGGGCGTGGTCTTTCTTTCCACGTTTCGGGGGACTTTCCCGGCGAGCCCCGGCCCCTCACCCCGACCCTCTTCCCGGGGAGAAGGAGCAAAGCGTGTGTGCACCTTTGCGCAGCTCACCGCACCACCGCCCGCCGTGGCACCACTGCCATGGTCAGCCTCGAGATGCACACCAGCGCGCCTTCCTCGTTCTCGATGCGGATCTCCCACACCTGCGTCGAGCGGCCCAGGTGCAGGGCCCTTGCCGTGCCGGTGACCACGCCCGCCCGCACGCCACGCACGTGGTTGGCGTTGATGTCCAGGCCGACCGCCGCCTCCTGTTCCGGATCGAGCGTCAGCAGCGCGCCGGTACTCCCCAGTGTCTCGGCCAGCGCCACCGAAGCGCCGCCATGCAGCAGCCCGAACGGCTGATGCGTGCGCGCATCCACCGGCATGGTGCCGGTGAGCCAGTCCTCGCCGATCGCGGTGAAGCGGATGCCCAGCACCTGCATCAGCGTGTTGTCGCTCCATGCATTGATGCGCTCGAGCTCGGGTGCCTGCTTCCAGATCGTCATGGGACGCGCCGTATCAACCAAAGCACGCATTGTCCAACCATGGCCGCCGCGGCGACAATGCGCGGGTGTTCACCGTCACCCTCAAGAACTCGGGCAGCACCTTCCCCGTCGCGCCGGGCGAGACCGTGCTCGAGGCGGCGCAGCGCGCCGGCATCGCGCTGCCGTACTCGTGCCGCGCCGGCGTCTGCGGCAGCTGCAAGGCCACGCTGCTGGCCGGCCAGTGCGACTACCCGCGCAATCCGCCGGTCGCCTTGAGCGGCAGCGCGATGGCGCGCCACGCGATCCTGATGTGCCAGGCGGTGCCGGCCACCGACCTGACCATCGCTGCGCGCGAAGTCACTTCGGTGGAGGACATCGCGCGGCGCCGTCTCACCGTCGAGGTGGTCGGCAAGCAGCCGCTGGCACCCGACGTCACCGGGCTGGTGCTCCGGCCCGTGCCTGGGCAGAAGCCGCTCAACTGGCTGCCGGGGCAGTACCTGGACGTGCTGCTGGACGAGGGGCGGCGCCGGCCTTTCTCGATCGCCAGCGGGCCGAAGCTGGACGGCAGCATCGAGTTGCACGTGCGCCACGTCGCCGGCGGCGGCTTCACCTCGTGGGTGCACGACGGACTGGCGACCGGCGCACGGCTGCACATCGAGGGGCCGCTGGGCACGTTCGTGCCGCGCGAGGATTCGGAACGGCCGATGGTGTTCATGGCCGGCGGCACCGGCTTCGCGCCGGTCAAGGCCATCGTCGAACACTTCCTGGCGCTGGGCACGCGCCGGCCGATGGCGCTGTACTGGGGCGCGCGCAGCGTCGGCGACCTGTACCTTCGCGAGCTGGCCGGGCGCTGGGCACGCGAGGCGCCGGATCTTAAGTTCCACCCGGTACTGTCCGATCCGGAGCAGGCCGCCGCCGTCGGCATGCGCGCCGGCCTGGTGCACGAGGCGGTGCTGGAGGACCAGCCGGACCTGTCCGGCCACGAGGTCTACATGAGCGGCCCGCCAGCAATGATCAATGCCGGCCGGCAGATGTTCGCGGAGGCCGGACTGCCCGACGAGCGGCTCTATTTCGATTCGTTCGAATACGCGCCCGACGTGCTGGCGCAGATCCTGGCCGGCCGGGCCGGCATCGGCGGATAGACGGCTACCTGTTTCGTCCTTACTTGCTGCCCTTGGCCAGCGGCAGCTGCGCCTGCTGCCAGGCCAGCACACCGCCGCCCAGCGTGTAGACCCTGCTGAAGCCGGCCTTGACCAGCCGCTGCGCGGCCTTGTCCGCGCCACGGCCGTCCTTGTCCATCACCACCACCGGCAGGTCCCTGGCCTTGGCCAGGTCCTTGTGCTCGGGATCGAACTGGCTGGGCAGCACGTGGCGTGCGCCTGGCACGTGCATCTTCTCGAAGTCGGCGCGGGCCGAAAGATCGATCAGCAGCGGGCTTTCGCGATTGATCAGCAAGGTGAGCCCGCCGGGCGTGAGCTCCTTGTACTTGCGCAGCAGGCGACCGAACTCCATCGCCACCAGCGCAAGCAGGATGATCACGAACAGCGCCGACAGCGCGAGGTGGTTGCCCACGAAGGTGGGGAGCTTGTGCAGGAAGTCGTTCATGGCAGGCCTGGCCGGATGCGCAAACCGGCGATTATCCGGGAGGGTGGCGGCGGGCGCAAAGGCCGCCACGCTCCGGCGCCCTTTTGCCGCGAGGGAGAGCGAGCGGACTCACTCCCGCGTGATGTCCGGCAACCCGCTCATCAGCCACCAGCGCTTCTTCTCCGGGTCATAGCGCCAGCTCTGCCGGTCGACCACCGTCCGCTCGGACTGCGTGTTCACGTTCACCAGGCTGATCTGGACCACCTGCCGCACCTGGTTCTCGCCGTCCGGCACGGCACCGGCGCCCTCGTCGTAGCCGGTCACGCGCACCTGCTCGTAGCGCGACAGGTCCAGCGGACTGAGCGGATGGGCCTCGCGCACCTTCGGATCGACGAACTGCCGCGCGCTCTGGAAATCGCCCCAACGCAGGGTGCTGGCGTAGGCGTTGAGCGTGGTGATCAGCGCCTGGTTGCGCTGGTCGGTCGCGCAGCCGGCGCAGAGCATCGCGACGAGCGCGAGCAGTGGGAACATATAGCGACGCATGGCGGATTCCCTCCGGAAACAGGCCTTCATTGTGCCCCAGCCCGCCGCTTCGCGACGAAGCGCGCCTCCAGCGTGGCGGCCGGACGCCCGCCACGGCCGGGCACCTCGCAACGCACGTCGATGCGTGCCTTGCCGCGCTCGGCCAGCGTGTCGAAGAAGGTCGCGAAGTCCGCGCCCTCGGCCAGCCGCGCCGCGGCGTGGAAGTCCTCCCATACCGGCTCCAGGTAGCGCACGTGCGAGTCGCCGACGAACACGTCGCAGTCCTCGCCGCGCCGTTCGAGTTCGAGTTCGACCAGCGCCCAGCCGGCCAGCGTCATCAGGCTGGCCAGACTGCCGCCGAAGGCGCAGCCCTTGTCGTTGACGTTGGGCGCCAGCGGCGCGGCCAGCACGAGCCCGTCCGGGCCGTAACCGTGCAGGCGCAGGTCCATGGCGCGGGCGAGCGGGATCCTGTCGCGGATGAAGCGGAGCAGGTCGTCGGCAAGCAATCGGGAATCGGCGGTCACAACGCGGCACACGGGTGGAAAGCGGCAAGTGTAGCGAGCGGCTTACACTGGCCGCCTGTCTCGACTGAACGGGTTGCGCGGTGCCACACGCTTCCACCTCCGGCGACCTCGAAGGGCGGGTGATCGTCATCACCCGGCCCGCCGGCACCGCCTCGGGCTTCGCGCGCCAGGTGCGCGCGCGCGGCGGGGTGCCGCTGCTGCTGCCCGGAATGGCCTTGCGCGAGGGCAGGGACGGCGCGCGCACCGCGTTGTGCGAGGCCCTGCGCCAGGACGACCTGGTGCTGTTCACCAGCCCCGCCGCGGTGCGCTTCGCCGCCACGTTGACGCCGCTGCGCACACGCGCCACGGTGCTGGCGGTGGGGCAGGGCACCGCCGCCGCATTGCGCCGCCATGGCCTCGCCGCGCAGGCGCCCACGCGTCAGCAGGACAGCGAAGGCCTGCTCGACCTGCCCGCGCTGCGCGATGTACGGGGACGGGGCGTGGCGCTGGTCGGCGCCCCCGGTGGGCGCGGAGTGCTGCAACAGCGCCTGGTCGATGGAGGCGCGCGGCTGCGCGAAGTGTGGGTCTATCGACGCACGGCGCCGCGGCTGGATCGCCGGCATGTCGAGGCCGTCGGGCAACTGCGCTCCAGTGCCCGCGTGCTGCTCTCCAGTGCGCAGGCGTTGGCCAACCTCCGGGAAGCCCTGCCGCCGGAGGCGTGGACACGCCTGAGCCACGCCGTCGCCATCGTCAGCAGCGAGCGCCTGGAGGCCGCCGCCCGTGCGGCTGGATTCGGCCACGTGCGCCGTGCCGCTTCGGCCCGGCCCGCCGACCTTCTCGCCGCCGCCCGCTGACGTCTGCGGGAGTCCGGCCCACGCTTCACGCCCGCCATGCGAACCCCGCCATGCGGGCTGCTAGCATGGCGCGCATGAACCAAGACGACCTCGCTTCCGATCGTCCCGCCGCGCCGGTGCCAGCCGCCGCGCCCGTTCCGCGCCCCGCGCCCGCACCGGCTCCGCGCCGTGGCGGCACGCTGGCCCTCGCGCTGCTGATCGCCCTGCTCGCGCTCGGCCTGGCCGCCTACGTCGCCTGGCGCCAGTGGCAGCAGATGCAGGGCGCTGCCGGCGACCAGCTCGACCAGCGCGTGGGGCAACTGGAAGAGACGCTCACCACGCTGGGCGACGAGCGCTCCTCGCTGCGCCAGCGCCTGGGCGACGCCGAGCAGGTCAATCGCAGCCTGCGCGAGGAACTGCTGGGCCAGTCCGAGCGCGTGCGCAACCTCGAGGATGCGGTCGCCAAGCTATCGGAAAAGAGTCTCTCCGGTCATGACGCGATGCTGTTGGACGAGACCGAAACGCTGCTGCGCATGGGCCAGCAGCGCTACGTGCTGTTCCATGACGCGCAGGGCGCGGCGGCCGCCTACGGCCTGGCCGACCAGGCGCTCGCCGCGGTCAACGACGGCGCCTTCTCCGGCGTGCGGCAGAGCATCGCGGCCGAGCGCGAGGCGCTGGAACAGAGCGTGCCGCGCACCCGTGCGGTCGAGACCCTGCAGCAGCTTCGGACCGCAGTCGGCACGCTCCCGCTCAAGCGTGAGGACGCCGCCGCCCAGCCGGCCAGCCCGGGCGCCTGGTCGCGCATCCGTCATGCGCTGGGTAGCGTGGTCAACGTGCAGCGCGATAACGGCGCGCCGCTGGCGGTAGCGGATGCCCGCCTTGCGCGCGAGCTGACCGCGCTGGACCTCGCCCAGGCGCAGGCGGCGCTGCTCGCCGCCGACGTCGACGCCGCCCACGCCGCCATCCTGCGGGCGCAGGCCAGCGTGGCCGCGCAGTTCGACGCCGCCGATCCGGGCGTGACGCACGTGAAGGCGCAACTGGAGACCCTCGCCGGCAACCTCAAGCCCGCCACGCCCGTGCAACTGGGCGCCGCGCTGGCCGAGCTGCGCAACCTGCGCGCGGTGCACGCGCTCAAGGCGGTCGACGCCACGCCGGCCCCCGCCACCAGCACGGGGCGGCGGCCGTGAAGCTCTGGCGCTGGCTGTTGTTGCTGATCGTGGTCGCGGCGCTGGCCGCGTTCGGCTGGCATTGGGTCGCCGAGGACCCGGGTTACGTGCTGGTGCGCCTGCGCGGCTGGCGCGTGGAAACCACCGTGGTGGTCGCGCTGGCCATCGTGTTGCTGGCCGGGGTGATCCTCGCCGGCCTGTGGCGGCTGGCGCGCTGGCCGTTCGGGGCGATGTCGCGCCGGCATCGACGAGTCAGCCGGCAGCGCCTGGGCAGCGGCCTGGTCGCGCTGATGGAGGGCCGCCACGGCGAAGCCGAGCGCGACCTGGAGCGCGCCGCCCGCCTGGACGCGCTGCGCGGCCCCGCGTTGCTGGCCTCCGCCGAGGCCGCCTCGCGTCGGGGCGAGCCGGCCCGTGCGCTGGAAACGCTCAACCGTGCGGGCCAGGCCGCGCCGCAGGCCGCCCGCGTCGTGCGTGCGCGCGTGCTGCGTCGTGACGGCAAGGCGGCCGAAGCCCTTGCGCTGCTGAATCCGGAAGCCGGCAGCGGCAGCCTCACCCCTGGCGGCTGGCACGAACTGGCCCTGGCCGCGCTCGCCGCCGGCGAACCGCGACGCGCGCTGGCGGCACTTGAGCCGCTGCAGAAAAGTGGCGCGCTCGGCACGCAGCGTTATGCCGCGCTGGAGACCCGGGTCCTGGTGGCCGCCATCCTCGCCGCGCCCGATGGCCAGGCGCTCAACACGTTGTGGTCGCAACTGCCCAAGGGCCAGCGCCGTGCACCCGCAGTGATCGACGCCTACGCCCGTCGCGCCGCCGCCTTCGGCCAGGCGCTGCCGGCGATGGACGAACTGGAATCGGCGCTGCGCCGCGAGTGGTCGCCCCAACTGGCCGAAACCTGGGGCACCCTCGACGGCGACGACCTCGACGCCCGCCTGCGCCGCGCGGAGGCCTGGCTCGACGCCCACCCGAACGACCCCGGCCTGCTGCTCGCGCTGGGCCGCATGTGCGTGCGCCAGCAACTGTGGGGCAAGGCGCGCACCTACCTCGAGCGCGCGCTCGCCATCGCGCCCGGTCCCGGCGCCTGGGAAGCCATGGGCGAGGCCTGTGTCGGTCAGGGCGACATCCCGCTCGCCCAGCGCTGCTACCGCAACGCACTGGCGCTCACTCGCGGCGATGCCACGCTCGACCTGCCGCGCGACAGCCGGCTGTCGCATCCGGACACACGCTCGCTGGCGGTGGAAGAGCGTGACGAGCACGGCATGCCGCGGTTGCGGCCCTGACCGCAGGCAACCGGCGCGCGACTTGCCCGCCGGTCCCTTCCCCGCAGGGGAAGAGGGCGCCGCCACGCGCATGGCCCGCCTCCCGGTCCGGCCCGCTCCACCCCGACTGCACAGGCGTACCATTCCCCCGTTGAAGGCCTGCATCCGTGGGGGTACTTCGCCATGCCAGATCTACGGCAGATGCCGCTCGACCCTTCGGCCGAGGCACTGTTCGTCACGGTCTACGCGCGCCTGAAGGCAATGGCGGCCAGACAGCTGGCCAGCAGCCGTAATGCCACCCTCGACACCACCGAACTGGTGCACGAGCTGTACCTGCGCATGGGCCAGCGCGAGGGCCTGCAGTTCGAGCACCCGGCACAGTTCTTCAGCTACGCCGCGCGCGCCATGCGCCACCTGCTGATCAACCGCGCGCGCGATCGCCTGCGCCTGTGCGCCGGCGGGCAGTGGCAGCGCGTCACGCTGGACGACCAGGCGCTGAAGCTCGCACTCGACACGGCCGAACAGGCGCTGGCGCTGGATGCCGCACTGGACGAACTCGAGCGGACCGACGCGCGCGCCGCCCAGGTGGTCGAACTGCGCTTCTTCGCCGGGCTCAGCCTGGAACAGGTCGGCGAAGCGCTGGGCCTGTGCCGGCGCACCATCGACCGCGACTGGCGCTTCGCGCGCGCCTTCATCAAGGCGCGCATGGACTGACTCGCGCGCCCCCTCAGCGGGCGGAAGCAGAAGGGCGGGGCCGGGCGCGGCGGCTTCGTGCCGTGCGGGATGCCCCGGAAGGGGGGCCGGGTCGCAAACCATCCCCAACCGGGGTTCATGGAAGAGGCAGGGCGAGGAGAGGCGTCATGGCATCCCTACCGTCGTTGCGCGAGCTGTTCGAAACGGTCCTTCCGCTGCCGGCGGCCGCGCGTGCGCGTCTGCTGGCCGAGCGCTGCCCCGACCCGGGGCTGCGCGCGCAGCTCGAACGCATGCTCGCCGCCGATGCCGCCGAAGGCGAGCTGCTCTCCACCGGCGATGCCGCCCGCGCCGCGCAGGCGATCGGCGATGCGAGCGTCGCCGACGCGCTCCCCGCGGGCAGTACCATCGGCTCGTTCGAACTGGTCCAGGTACTGGGCGAGGGTGGTTCCTCGACCGTGTTCCGCGCCTTCCGCTCGAGCGAGGGCGTGCGCCAGGAAGTGGCGATCAAGCTGCTCGCGCGCGGCCTCTACACCGCCGATGCGCAGCGCCAGTTCCGCCGCGAGCGCGAGGCGCTGGCGCGACTGCGCCACCCGGGCATCGCGCGCCTGATCGAGGGTGGCATCACCGAGGCCGGCCAGGCCTACATCGCGCTGGAACTGGTCGACGGCCAGCCGATCACGCACTACGCGCGCGAGCGGCGGCTGGCCCTGCGCCAGCGGCTGGTCCTGTTCCTCATGGTCTGCCGCGCGGTCGAGACCGCCCACCGCGCGCTGATCGTGCACCGCGACCTCAAGCCCTCCAACGTGCTGGTCACCGCCGAGGGCGACGTCAAACTGCTGGACTTCGGCATCGCCAAGTTGCTCGACGAGGACATCGACGAGGCCACGCGTACCCGGCACCTCGCGCTCACCCCGGCCTACGCCGCGCCGGAGCAGTTCGCCCAGCAACCGGTCACGACCGCCACCGACGTCTATGCATTGGGCGTCCTGCTGGACGAGCTGGTCAGTGGCCGCCGTCGCGCGGCCGGCGCCACCAGCACGCCACCCTCGCGCACCGACACCCCGACCCTCGCCGAGGCCTATGGCCTCACGCGCTCGCCTGCGGCGGTCGCGCCGATCCGGCGCAGACTGCGCGGCGATCTGGACAACATCGTGCTGAAGGCCGCCTGCCCCGAGCCGGAGCGGCGTTACGCCTCCGCCGGCGCGCTGGCCGAGGACATCGCGCGCCACCTGGACAGCGAACCGGTGCAGGCGCACCCGCCCTCGCGCCGGTACCGCGCGGGCAAGTTCGCGGCGCGGCACCGCGTCGGCGTGGCGATCACCGCGGCGTTCCTGCTGGCCATCCTGGTGTCGCTCCCGGCCGCACTGTGGCAGGCGCGCGCGGCGCGCCACGAGGCGCAGCGGGCGGAGGCGATCCGCGATTTCGTCGTGGACCTGCTCGGCAGCACCGCGCCGGACGTCCCCGCCAGCCAGCGCCCCGACGTGCCGACCCTGGTCTACCACGCCGCCGAAAGCCTGCCCCGGGATTTGCGCGACCAGCCGGACCTGCATGCCGAGCTGCTCTACACGCTCGGCAACGTCCTGCGCGACATGGGTGATCCGGAACATTCGGAGAAGCTGCTGCGCGCCGCCGCTGCGAGCGCCGTGGAGCTCCCCGAGGCCTCGTCCGTGCGCGTACAGACAGGCATGGGACTGGTGCGCACGCTGGTCCGTCGCGGCAACTACGACGAGGCCGCGCAGCGGCTGGCCCCGCTGTTGGCCATCCCGCCACGGCGGCTGCCGCCCGATGTCCCGCGGAGCGAACTGCTGAAGATCGCGATGGCGGTCGAGGACGGTCGCGGGCACATGGCCCCCGCGGTGGCCTACGGGCGACAGATGATCGCCACCTACCGCGCCGACTGCGCCGCGGGCCTGCGTTGCGACCAACTGCGCTTTGCCACCCATGATCTGGCCAGCGTGCTGCTCGACGCCGACCGCATCGCCGAGGCACGCGCGCTGGCCGACGAGGCGCTGGCGCGCAAGCTGCGCGGCGCCACCCCGATGAGCCTGGCCAACACGTTCGAACTGCAGTCGAAGATCGCGCTCTATCGCGGCGAGCTCGATGTCGCCGAGGCGGACGCGGTCAAGGCCCAGGCACTGGTCGACTCGCTAGGCGACAGCCTGCGCCGGAAGCCGCTGGAGCCGCGCGTGCAGCGCATCGACGTGCTGCTCGCGCGCGAGAACGCCGCCGACGCGCTGGCCCGGACACGGGCGCTGCTCGACGCGCAGCACGCGCGCAAGGCGCCGCGCTGCCCGGTCGCCTGGAGCGAACTGCAGCAGGCGCGCGCGCAGTTGCTGCTGCACCAGCCGCGGGTCGCCGCTGCCGCCGCGGCGCAGGCCCAGGCCGACGCCGCCACCTGCGACCGTAGCCGCGAGGTGACGCTCGCACTGGCGGTCATCGTGCGCGGACGCGCACTGGCTGCCGCGGGGGACCGCGCGGGCGCAGGCGCGGCCTACGCCAGGACCGCCGCGTGGAACGCTCGCGTGCACACCGATGATCCGTTGTCCTGGCCGCTCTACCTGGTCGAGGCCACGCGTCTGGCCAGCGCCTTGGGCCACGATGACGCCGCCGCACGCACCGCGCGCCAACTGATCGCCGCGCTGGACCGCGCGCAGGCGCCGTCCAGCCACCCCTGGCGGCTGGAGGCCCAGCTCACGCTAGCGGCCAGGACCCCAGGTCCGGGGCACGCCGCTGCGGTCGATACCCCAGCCTTCGACGCCGCCCTTGGCCGTATCCGCGGCTGGCCGGTCGGAGCCCGACTCGCGCAGTGGCGCGCCGGTGCCGGTACGAAAAACGCCAGATAGCCCGGCCTGGAACCCTCAGGCAGCCGGGGCCCGACCTGCCCGGCAACCACCCGAACCGCCACTCCATGTCGCACTTCGCCGTGCCCCGGTGTTCCTCGTCGTGCCACGCCGCTTCCCATCCCGGCACGACCGATACGGGGACCACTACATGTCCGACCACCAGACTCTCCGACCCGTCGCCACCCGGCGACTGGCCACCCTTGCCGTGTTGCTGCTCGGCGTCGGCGCCAGCCAGGCCCGGCAGGCCGAACCCTCCCCGGCAAACCCGCTGTCCACGCCCGATGCCTCCGGCTGGGTGCAGACCACCACGCCCGGCGGCCGCATCGACCGCAACAATGCGTTCTTCCAGGGCCTGGGCAGCAATGGCCGCAGCTGTGATTCCTGCCACCGCCAGGCACAGGGCTGGTCGGTCACGCCGCAGGAACTGCGCCAGCGTTTCGAGCGCACCAGCGGCATGGATCCGGTCTTCGCACGGGTCGACGGCGCGGTCTCGCCGCTGGCCGATGTCTCGTCCCTGGAAGCCCGCCGCAGCGCCTACGCCCTGCTGCTCGACCGCGGGCTGATCCGCGTCGGGATGCCGATTCCGGCCAACGCCCAGTTCCGCCTCAGCGCGGTGGACGATCCCTACGGCTATGCCAGTGCGCGCGAGCTTTCGCTGTTCCGCCGCCCGCTGCCCTCGACCAACCTGATCTGGCTTACCGCCGTGATGTGGGAGGGTCGCGAGACATTCACCCCGTTCAATCCGCCGATGGACGCGGGCATCGACGTGCAGAACCTGCGCAGCAGCCTGGCCCGGCAGGCGCGCAACGCCATCCTCGGCCACGAGCAGGCCTCGCGCGCGCCGGCCGACGCGATCATCGACAGCATCGTCGAGTTCGAGCTGCACCTGGTCACCGCGCAGGTGGACGACAGGGATGCCGGCCGCCTCAACGAGGCCGATGCCCTGGGCGGCCCCGCCATCCTCGCCCTGCAGCGCTTCTGGGTCGGCATCAACGACACGCTCGGCAACGACCCGACCGGCGATGCGTTCGACGAAAGGGCCATGCACCTGTTCGACAGCTGGGACGATCCCGGGCAGTCCGGCAGCGACCGTCGCGGACGCGCCCGCGCGACGATCGCCCGCGGCGAGAAGCTGTTCAACTCGATGCGCATCGACATCACCGGCGTCGCGGGACTGAACGACGTCACCGGCAAGACGGTCATCCGCGGCAGCTGCAGCAGTTGCCACAACGCGCCCAACATCGGCAACCACTCCGTCCCGCTACCGGTGAACATCGGCATCGCCGATGCCGGCCGTCGCACGCCGGACCTGCCGCTGTACACGCTCACCAGCCTCGCCACCGGCAAGCGTGTGCAGACCACCGACCCGGGGCTGGCGATGATCACCGGCAAATGGACCGATATCGGCAAGTTCAAGGGACCGATCCTGCGCGGCCTGGCTTCCCGCGCGCCGTACTTCCACAACGGCTCGGCCGCCACCCTCGCCGACGTCGTCGACTTCTACGACAGCCGCTTCCACGTCCACATGAGCGCGCAGCAGAAGCGCGACCTCGTGGCGTTCCTGTCGGCGCTGTGAATCGCCCCGCATCCCGCTCCAGCCAGTGAGGTACACCCCCATGTCCCGCCTGTCCGCTCTGCTGTACGGCATCGTCGCCTACACCGTGTTCCTGCTCAGCTTCCTCTACGCCATCGGCTTCGTCGCCGGCATCGGCGTGCCTCGCACCCTCGACGAGGGACCGACCGGCCCGCTGGCGGTGGCGCTGGCGATCGACCTGCTGCTGCTTGGCCTGTTCGCCCTGCAGCACAGCGGCATGGCGCGCCCGGCGTTCAAGCGCTGGTGGACGCGCTACGTCCCGGCACCGGTCGAGCGCAGCACGTACGTGCTCGCCAGCAGCCTCGTGCTGGCCCTGCTGTTCTGGCAGTGGCGCACGCTGCCGCTGCCGATCTGGCAGGTGGACTACGAACCGGCCCGCTGGGCGCTCTACGCCCTGGCTGCGATCGGCTGGCTGCTGGTGCTGACGGGCACCTTCGTCATCGATCACTTCGACCTGTTCGGCCTGCGCCAGGTCTGGAGCTATGCGCGCGGACGCGGGCCCGAAGCTGACGCCCCCTTCGTCACCCGTGCCTACTACCGCATCGTGCGCCACCCCTTGATGCTGGGTTTCCTGATCGCGTTCTGGTCGACGCCGGACATGAGCGCGGGCCACCTGTTGTTCGCGCTGATGACCACCGGTTACATCCTGATCGCGGTGAGGTTCCTCGAGGAGCGCGACCTGGTCGCCCGGTATGGCGACACCTATCGCGTCTACCAGCACGACGTGCCCATGTTGCTGCCATGGCGGTTCGCACGCGGGCAGGGCACTCCCTCGGCCGGCTGTCCGCTGCGCCATGCCGGAGGGTCGGAGCGCATGCCGCACTGAACCGTCTACGGGCGGACCGGAGCCGGCAAGCCACCGCCGGATGCCGAAGCCGCACCCGGACAGCAGCCTGCTCCGGCCACGTCGTCTGGTGCAGGGATCTGATTTCGTTCGCTGACGTGAGGCGGCGCGCGGCCCTCGGGGCTGCAGCGTTCGGGGAAGGCGGCCAGGGCAGCGAATCGCCGCATGGCATGGCGAGGCGCGCGCCCTACAGCGGCGTGAGATTGGCGTAGGCGGCGACCAGCCACTTGCTGCCGCTGTCGGCGAAGTTCACCTGCAGCCGCGTGTGCGCGCCGCTGCCTTCGGCGCTGACCACCACGCCCTCGCCGAAGCTCGGATGGCTAACGCGCTGGCCGAGCTTGACCGGCAGGTCTTCCTGCAACGAAGAGGTATCGGTGTAGCGGCCGGCGTACATGGGGCGGCTGACCTGCACGCGCGGTCGTACCTCGTCCACCAGTTCGGGCGGCATCTCGGCCAGGAAGCGCGAAGGGCGGGCGAGCATCTCGGTGCCATGCATGCGCCGCGATTCGGCGTGGGTGACCACCAGCCGCTCGCGCGCGCGGGTGATGCCGACGTAGGCCAGGCGACGTTCTTCTTCCAGCCGGCCCTCGTCCTCGGTCGAGCGCTGGCTCGGAAACAGGCCTTCCTCCATGCCGACCAGGAACACCAGCGGAAACTCCAGGCCCTTGGCCGAATGCAGCGTCATCAGTTGCACGCAATCGTCCCAGGATTCGCCCTGGCCCTCGCCGGCCTCGAGCGCGGCGTGGGAAAGGAAGGCGGAGAGTTCCGTCAACCCCGCTTCGATGTCCTCCGGCGTCATGGCGAAGCGGCTGGCGACGCTGACCAGCTCGTCGAGGTTTTCGACGCGTGCCTCACCGTTGCCGCGGCTGTCCTTCTCGTAGTGGTCGCGCAGGCCGGTATGGGTGATGGCATGGTCGACCTGTTCGGCGAGGGTGAGGCTTTGGCTCCCCTCTCCCGCCGGGAGAGGGGTTGGGGGTGAGGGTTCGGTCGGAGCGGGAACATCTGGTGCACCCGTACCCTCACCCCAGCCCTCTCCCCGGAGGGGAGAGGGAGCAAAATCGCGGGCCATCTGGTCGATCAACGCCAGGAAGCCCTTCACCGCGTTCTTGGCGCGCCCAGCCAGCTCGCGCCCGTCGGTCAGCTCGCCCAGCGCCGCCTCCCACATCGAGCTGCCTTCGGTCCGCGCGCGCCGGCGCAGCACGTCCAGCGTGCGGTCGCCGATGCCGCGCGGCGGCGTATTCACCGCGCGCTCGAAGGCGGCGGCGTCGTGGCGGTTGGCGGTCAGGCGCAGGTAGGCCAGCGCATCCTTGATCTCGGCGCGCTCGAAGAAGCGCAGGCCGCCGTAGACGCGGTAGGGGATGTCGCGCTGGATCAGCTGCTCTTCGAAGTTGCGCGACTGTGCATTGGAGCGGTAGAGGATCGCGCAGTCCTTCGCGCTGCCGTGCTCGGCGATGTACTCGCGGATGCGCTCGATCACGAAGCGCGCCTCGTCCTGCTCGTTGTAGGCCGCATACAGCGCGACGCGCTCGCCCGCCTCGCCCGCGGTCCACAGCTGCTTGCCCAGGCGGCCGCCGTTGCGCGCGATCACTGCGTTGGCGGCTTTCAGGATGGTCGCGGTGGAGCGGTAGTTCTGTTCCAGCTTGATCGTGCGGGCACCGGGGAAGTCGCGCAGGAACTGCTGCATGTTCTCCACCTTGGCGCCGCGCCAGCCGTAGATCGACTGGTCGTCGTCGCCCACGGCGAACACCTTGCCGACGTTGCCGGCGAGCACGCGGATCCACGCGTACTGCAGCGCGTTGGTGTCCTGGAATTCGTCGATCAGCAGGTGCCGCCAGCGCTGCTGGTAATGCTCGAGCACGGCCGGATTCTTCAGCCACAGCTCGTGCGCGCGCAGCAGCAGTTCGGCGAAGTCGACCAGGCCGGCGCGGCGGCACGCCTCCTCGTAGGCCTGGTAGATCTGCACCAGCGTGCGGGTGACGGGGTGGTTGCCGTGCTCGATGGCGTCCGGGCGCTTGCCCTCGTCCTTCCAGCCGTTGATCTGCCAGGTCGCCTGGCGCGGCGGGAAACGCGCCTCGTCCAGGCCGAGCCCGGCCACCACGCGCTTGACCAGGCGCTGCTGGTCGTCGGCGTCGAGGATCTGGAAGCCTTCCGGCAGGCCGGCCTCGCGCCAGTGCCGGCGCAGCAGGCGGTGGGCGATGCCGTGGAAGGTGCCGACGGTGAGGCCGGTGGTGCCGCCGGGGATCAGCGAGTCCAGCCGCGCGCGCATTTCGCCCGCGGCCTTGTTGGTGAAGGTGACCGCCAGGATCGCCCAGGGTGGCACCCGCTCGACCTGGGTCAGCCAGCCGATGCGGTGGGTCAGCACGCGGGTCTTGCCGGAACCGGCCCCGGCCAGTACCAGGTAGTGCCCGGGCGGTGCGCAGACGGCCTCGCGCTGCGCGTCGTTCAGCGAGTCGATCAGGTACGAAACATCCATCGACCCATTGTACCGGGGCCAGTCAAGCGCGCCGCGCGTACGCGGCGCGCCGGTCTTCAGCTCTTCTTGACGAAACCGCCGATGGTCAGCAGGCCGCCGACCACGATGCCGGCGATGCCCAGCCATTGCGGCACGGCCTTCTCGTGCGTCGCTTCGATCTTGGCGGGCCCGAGCTGGGCCACCGTATCGGTCTGCTTGTAGCTGCCGTTGCCCAGGGTCACCCAGATGCCGGCGACCAACAGGATGATGCCTACGATGATGAGTCCTGCACGCATGAGCCGCCTCCTCGGTTGGGGTGCGCCCCGATCTTAGCGGGCTCGGCCGTGAATGGGCGAAAAAAAGCCCCGAAGGCTAGGGGGAACCTTCGGGGCCGGGGGTGGATGCGAAGCCCAGGGGAGAGGTTCGCATCCGGTGACCCGCTCAGGGAGGTGGGCGGGTCGTGGATGCCGTTGCGTGCATCCGGAACCTTGGATGCGTCCGGAGCGGGAAAGTTTCAAGGACGCTGTCCGGGATCTTCGGAACAGGTCAGGATCCGTTCATTCGCGAGAACTTGCTCCCTCTTCCCGGGGGAGAGGGCGGGGGTCAGGGGGGCGGGCCTCGCCCGGAATCCTGCGGTTGTGGGTCTGAAAGAACCGTCTAACGAAACTTTTCCGCGAGCCCCGGGCCCTCACCCAACCCTCCCCCGGAGGGGAGAGGGTTCAAGGCGGCGCGCGCTAGTGCGCCTGCTCCCAGTTCGCCCCGACCCCCACGTCCACCACCAGCGGCACGGCGAGCTCGGCGGCGCCGGACATGCGTTCGATGACCGCCTGGCGCATGCCATCCACGGCATCTTCCTGCACCTCGAACACCAGTTCGTCGTGCACCTGCATCAGCATGTGCGCGTCGGTGCGGTCGCACAGGTAGGCACCCATCGCGATCATCGCGCGCTTGATGATGTCCGCCGCGCTGCCCTGCATCGGCGCGTTCACCGCGGCGCGCTCGGCACCGGAGCGCAGCGCCTGGTTGCGCGCCTTGAGGTTCTCCAGGTAGAGACGCCGACCAAAGATGGTTTCCACGAAACCATCGCGGTGCGCCTGCTCGCGGGTGGCGTCCATGAAGGCGCGCACCCCGGCGAAGCGGGAGAAATACCGCGCCATGTAGTCGCTGGCTTCGCCGCGGTCGATGCCGAGCTGACGCGCCAGGCCAAACGCGCTCATGCCGTACATCAGGCCGAAATTGATCGCCTTGGCGGCGCGGCGCTGGTTGAGGGTGATGTCCTCCGGCGCCACGCCGAACACCTCCGCCGCGGTGGCACGGTGCACGTCGCCGCCGCTCTTGAACGCGCGCAGCAGCGCGTCGTCGCCGGACAGGTGCGCCATGATGCGCAGCTCGATCTGCGAGTAGTCGGCCGCCATCACCACCCAGCCGGGTGGCGCCACGAACGCCGCGCGGATGCGCCGCCCCTCGTCGGTGCGCACCGGGATGTTCTGCAGGTTCGGATCGGAGGAGGAAATGCGCCCGGTCGCCACCGCGGCCTGGTGGTAGCAGGTGTGTACGCGGCCGGTACGCGGGTTGACCATCTGCGCGAGCTTGTCGGTATAGGTCGAGCGCAGCTTGGCCAGGCCACGGTAATCGAGGATCAGCCGCGGCAGCGCGTGGTCGTCGGCGATCGCCTCGAGCGCTTCCTCGTTGGTCGAGGGCTGGCCCTTGGGCGTCTTCACCTTGGCCGCCAGGCCGAGCTGGTCGAACAGGATCGCCTGCAGCTGTTTGGGCGAGTCCAGGCTGAACGCGCAACCGGCCTCCGCATAGGCCTGCTGCTGCAGCTCGTGCATGCGCTTGCCCAGTTCCTGGCTCTGCCTGCGCAGTTCGTCCACGTCGATCAGCACGCCCTTGCGCTCCATCCCGGCGAGGATCGGGGCCAGCGGCACCTCGATCTCCTCGTAGACGCGCTTGAGCGCCGGCACGCTCGCCAGCATCGGCTGCAGCGCCTCGTGCAGGCGCAGGGTGATGTCGGCGTCCTCGGCGGCGTAGCGGCAGGCGGTGTCCAGATCCACCTGCGAGAACGGGATCTGCCTGGCGCCCTTGCCGGCGACGTCCTCGTACCTGATGGTCTGGTAGTTGAGGTAGCGGCTGGCCAGCGAGTCCATGTCGTGGCGCGTGGCGGTGGCGTTCCACACGTACGAGGCCAGCATGGAGTCGTGCTTGAGACCCTGCACGCCGATGCCGTAGTGCGACAGCACGTTGATGTCGTACTTCGCGTGCTGGCCGAGCTTGGGCCTGGCCGGGTCCTCGAACAGCGGCTTGACCGCATGCAGCACCTGGTCGCGGTCCAGCTGCCAGGGCGCGCCGGGGTAGTCGTGCGCGAGCGGGATGTAGCAGGCCTCGCCGGCCTCGACCGCGAAGGACAGGCCGATCAGCTCGGCGCGCATGGCGTCGATGTCGCTGGTCTCGGTGTCGAAGGCGATCAGCGGCGCTTCCCGCAGCTTCCCGAGCCAGTGCTCGAAGCGCCCGGGCGAGGTGACCAGCTCGTAATCGCCCGGTTTCGCGGCCGACGGCGCCGGGCTGGCCGGTGCCGGGGCGACCGCGGCGACGGGCGCGGGGCCCGGCTCGCCGAGCGTCTCGGCATCGAGTTCCCTGAGCGCGGCCTTGAACTCGTAGCGGGTGAACAGCTCGCGCAGGGTGGCGGTCTCGCGCTCGCGCAGGGTCAGGTCGGTCGGTCCGTGCTCGAGCTCCAGGTCGGTGCGGATGGTCACCAGTTCGCGCGAGAGCGGCAACCTGGGCAGCGCTTCGCGCAGGTACTCGCCGATCTTGCCGCCGATCCTGTCGGCGCTGGCGATCACCCCGTCCAGCGAGCCGTATTCGGCCAGCCATTTGGCCGCGGTCTTCGGGCCGCACTTGGTCACCCCCGGCACGTTGTCGATGCTGTCGCCGGTGAGGGAAAGGAAGTCGACGATGCGCTCGGGCGGCACGCCGAACTTCTCGGTCACGCCGGCGATGTCCAGCGTGGTGTTGGTCATGGTGTTGACCAGCTTCACGTGCGGGCCGACCAGCTGCGCAAGGTCCTTGTCCCCGGTCGAGATCGTCACGTCGATACCCTGCGCCGCGGCCGCCTGGGCCAGCGTGCCGATCACGTCGTCGGCCTCCACGCCGGGGACGCAAAGGATCGGGAAGCCGAGTGCGCCCACGATCGCCATCATCGGCTCGACCTGCGCGCGCAGGTCGTCGGGCATCGCCGCGCGGTTGGCCTTGTACTCGGCGTAGATCTCGTCACGAAAGGTGCGCCCGGGCGCGTCGCAGACGAACGCCAGGAACTCCGGCTGCGCCTTCAGCGTGGCCCGCAGCATGTTGACCACCCCGAACAGCGCGCCGGTGGGCTCGCCGCGCGCGTTAGTCAGCGGCGGCAGGGCATGGAAGGCGCGGTAGAGGTAGGAGGAGCCGTCGATCAGGATGAGCTGTGCCATCCGCTCATTCTCGCACGCGTGCCATGAGGTCGCGGTTCACCGGCCCGCGCCGGGGCCGCTGCTATGCTCGCCGGCAAATCCCCCAGGGCCCTCGCCATGAAGCTTTCCGCCGCGCTCGTCCTCCTGCCCGCGTTTCTCGCCGCGCCTGCTTTTGCCCAGTCCACCCCGCCGCCGGTGAACGTGCCGCCGCCGCCGGGCATGAACGATCCGGGCGTCAAGGCAACCCCGCCGGCGGCGCCCGCACAGAGCGTGCCCGCGACGCCGGCGCAGAGCGGAACGTCGCTGCAGCCGCGCAAGCCTGCGCCGATCCGCTCCGGCGAGCCGATGCCCGAGGTCAGCGTGCACCGGCAGGGCGAGAACACCGTGCAGGAGTACCGCCGCAATGGCCAGCTCTACATGGTGGTGGTCACGCCGCCCAACGGCATCACGCAGACCTACATGGTCGACCCGAGCGGCCGGCTGGTCGACGAGCACGGTCAGAAACCCACGCGTCCGGTGATGTACAAGATCCTCGAGTGGGGCAAGTCCAGGCCTGCGACGCCCGCGTCCGCGTCCACCGCGGGCGACTGAGCCGGCCATGGACCTGCGCCAGAGCTGGCTGCTGTTCGCGCTGGGCTCGGCGTTCTTTGCCGCGCTCACCGCCCTGTTCGGCAAGCTCGGCGTGGCCGGGATCAACTCCAACCTGGCCACTTTCATCCGCACGCTGGTGATCCTTGCGGTCACCGCCGGCATTCTGAGCCTGCGCGGCGAGTGGGCGCGTCCGGCGGGGCTGCCATGGCACAGCTGGGTGTTCCTGGTGCTCTCCGGCATCGCCACCGGCCTCTCCTGGCTGTGCTACTACCGCGCGCTGCAGCTCGGGCCGGTGAGCAAGGTGGCGCCGATCGACAAGCTCAGCGTGGCGATGGTCATCGTGCTGGGGCTGGTGTTCCTGGGCGAGAAGCCGAGCCTGCCGCTGCTGGTGGGCGGCGCGCTGATCGTCGCCGGCGCGATCGTCATCGCGCTGTTCTGACCGTCGCCGAAAACTTGCAGGAGCGCACCTGTGCGTTACCGCCATGCGCACCGTTGCCGCGCGGTCGCGCACGGGTGCGCTCCTGCAGAAGGCGTCAGGCCGGATCGTCCAGTTCGGGGTAGTGGCGGAAGATGCCCTGCTCGTTGAACGCCAGGCGTCGCGGCGAGGCGAGGTAGGCGGCGATGCGGGGGCGCTGCTCGATTTCCCCGGCCAGCGCGCGCAGCCGCCGGGTGTGCTTGCTCAGCCGGCGCATGGCGTTGGGGAAGGCGTAGTCCAGGCCGGCCATCAGCTGGAACAGCGACAGATCGACGTAGGAGTGTTCGCCCAGCGCGTGGCGGCCATCCGCGCGCGCCAGCACCTGTTCGAAGTAACCCAGGTACTTCGGCAGCCGGTGCTTGCGCAGGTCGGCGGCGCGGCGCCCGGCCTCCGCCCGCTGGTCCTCGTAATAGAGGCTGGCGGCGATGGGGTGATGGCTGTCGTGGATCTCGGCGACCAGGTCGGCGATGGTCAGCTGCAGCTGGTTGGCGTAGATACGCCGCGCCTCGCCCTCGGGCACCAGCCCCAGGTGCTGGCCCAGGTAGGCCAGGATGGCGGCGGTCTGCGCGATCAGCAGGTGGCCGGCGCGCAGGAAGGGCGGGGCGAAGGGCAGCGCGTCTTCGGTGCTGTCGCCGGTGAGGAAAGGATCCATCACAGCGTCGCCACGGTTGCGGGCGACGTCGACGTAGTCCGCGCCGGCGTCTTCCAGCGCGAGGCGGACGAATTCGCCGCGTCCCTGGATGCCGGTCCAGTAGTAGAGCTCGTAGGTCATGGCTGGGGCACTCCGCGTTCGGCGGAAGCCTCGCAATGCACACCACAAGGCGCCGTGAGGGCGCACAATCGGCAGCCGTATGGATCAGGCCCGTTTCGAAGCGTCGCTCGCCGGCGGTACACCGCCCGCCGGCCTGTCCGACCACCTGCAGGCGCTGTGGTGGCTGGGCCACGGCGAGCCGGAGCGCGCGCACCACCTGGTGCAGTTGCTGGAGGACGCCGGTGCCGCCGCGATCCACGCGCACGTGCATCGGCTCGAAGGCGATCTGGACAACGCCCGCTACTGGTACGGGCGCGCGGGCGTTCCGTTCTGCAACGATCCGCCGGAGCAGGAGTGGCGGCGCCTGGTGCAGCGCTTCGTGCAGTGACTGCAGGCCCCTTGTCCTTCGGAGAAGGTGGCGTGCGGCGACGGGTGGGTGCGGTGTGTCCGCAAGCGCGCCCGGTCAACCGCTCGCCCCCTCCCCCGGCGGGAAAGGGGGGCATCGGCTCAGTGGCGGAAGTGGCGCATGCCGGTGAACACCATCGCCATGTCGTGCTCGTCGGCCGCCGCGATCACCTCGGCGTCGCGCATCGAGCCGCCCGGCTGGATCACCGCGGCGATGCCCGCCTCGGCCGCGGCATCGATGCCGTCCCGGAACGGGAAGAAGGCATCGGATGCCATCACCGAGCCGCGCACCTCGAGCTTCTCGTCGGCCGCCTTGATGCCGGCGATCTTCGCGCTGTACACGCGACTCATCTGGCCGGCGCCGATGCCTATTGTCTGGCGATGCCTGGCGTAGACGATGGCGTTGGACTTGACGAACTTGGCCACCTTCCAGGCGAAGATCAGGTCGTCGATCTGCTCGGGCGTGGGCGCGCGCTTGGTCACCACCTTGAGGTCGGCGGCACCGATCATGCCGGTGTCGGCGGTCTGGATCAGCAGGCCTGAGCCCACGCGCTTGACGTTCATGCCCGGATGCGGGGCGCGCAGGTCGCCCCGCTCCAGATCGGCATTGGCCGGCGGCGGAATTTCCAGTACCCGCACGTTGCCCTTCTTCGCGAAGGCCTTCAGCGCGTCGTCGGCGTAGCCGGGCGCCAGCACCACTTCGACGAACTGCCGCGCGACGATGGCGCGCGCGGTGGCGCCGTCGACCTCGCGGTTGAACGCGATGATGCCGCCGAAGGCCGAGGTGGGATCGGTCTGGAAGGCCAGGTCGTAGGCCTTGGCCGTCCCGTCCAGGCTCACCGCCACGCCGCAGGGATTGGCGTGCTTGACGATCACGCAGGCCGGCTTGACGAAGCTGCGCACGCACTCCCACGCGGCGTCGGCGTCGGCGATGTTGTTGAAGGACAGTTCCTTGCCCTGCAGCTGGCGGAAGGTCGCCAGCGTGCCCGGCGCCGGATAGAGGTCGCGATAGAACGCGGCGCTCTGGTGCGGGTTCTCGCCGTAGCGCAGGTCCATCAGCTTGACGAAGCGGCCGTTGGCCTGCCCGCCGAAGGTCTCGTGGCCGGCGATGGCATCGTGCGCGTCGTTGAGCTTGAGTGACGAGAGGTAGTCGCTGATGGCGCCGTCGTAGTCGGACACGCGGTTGAACGCGGCCACCGCGAGCTTGAAACGCGTGGCACGTGAAAGCCCGCCGTCGCGCTCGATCTCGGCGAGCGCATCCCCGTACTGTTCCGGCGCGGTCAGCACGGCCACGTCCGCCCAGTTCTTCGCAGCCGAGCGCAGCATCGCCGGGCCACCGATGTCGATGTTCTCGATCGCCTGTTCAAGCGTGCAGTCGGGCTTGGCGACGGTCTGCTCGAAAGGGTAGAGGTTCAGCACCAGCAGGTCGATCGGCGCGATGCCGAGGTCGGCCATCACCTTGTCGTCCGTGCCGCGCCGTCCGAGCAGGCCGCCGTGCACTTTCGGGTGCAGCGTCTTGACGCGGCCGTCCATGATCTCGGGGAAGCCGGTGAGCTCGCTGACGTCGGTCACGGCGATGCCGGCATCGCGCAGCGCCCTGGCGGATCCGCCGGTGGAGAGCAGCTGCACGCCCTTCGCGGCCAAGCGCCGGCCGAGGTCGATCAGCCCGGTCTTGTCGGAGACGCTGAGCAGGGCGCGGCGGATGGGGGTGGCGGCGGGCATGGCGGCTTCCAGGAAGGGGGAAGCCGGCAATTATAACCCGAGGCGGATGGAATGCTGTTTGGACGGCCAGACGGCCAAAACGGAAGGCACGCGCGCGATCCGGGCGTGGAAGTTACAGCAGGCCGTGCGCGGCCAGCTTCTTGCGCAGCGTGGCGCGGTTGATGCCAAGCACGGCCGCGGCGCGGCTCTGGTTGCCGTCGTGGAACGCCAGCACTTCGCGCAGCAACGGACCCTCGACCTCGCGGATCACCAGCGCATGCAGGCCCTCGTCGCATTCGGTGTCGCCGATGTCGGCCAGGTAACGGCGCACGATACGGCTGACGCACTCGCCCAGCGCGCTCTGCGACGACGGGGGCTCCCGGACGGCCTCGTTGACAGGCAATCGGACGGCGTTCACAGGCAGTACCTCACGAGCGACGCGGCGGCTGCGTGGGCCGCTGCATGGGTTATGGTGGATCTCGCCGGCATGGCGCGCTTGGCACGCGAAGAACGCATGCGTGAGGGGGCGAGTGTACCGGCGCCGGGCGATAAATTTAAGTGCTGGCGCCCGGGGCTTTTCGTTTCGATTGAAACCGCCGTTTCACTCGAAACCGAATTCGAAGGCCACCGCGCGGTTGCCAGGGTCGGCGACCTCGATCAACAGCGCTGCACTGGCGCCAGGCGCCAGCCCGGCGCGCAACACCGCGGCATCGTCCAGGTATTCGGAAGGGTGCAGGCGACGCATCGCCACGTGGTGGCCATCGGCATCGGACAGGGTCAGCGAGACCACCGGATAGGGCTGGGCGAACGGCGCGTCGTTGCGGACGGTGGCGCTGATCATCAGCGCACCCGGCACGCTCGGATGGGCCTGCACGTCGCGCGCGACCAGGTGCAAACGATGCACGTCGCGCACCAGCGGCAGCCGGCAGCCGAGCGTGGTGCAGGCCTGGCGCAGCCACGCGCCGATGGCCGGATCGGCGACCAGCACGTCGCGCTTGGCCCAGGCCACCTGGGCGGCCAGCAGCAGCGCCAGGCAGATGCAGGTAACGACCCATGGCCAGCGTCGCGGCCGCTGGCGCGCGGTCCGCCGATCCCGGACGAAGCCGGGGGTGAAGGCGGGCGTCGACGGCGCTTCGGCCACGGCAACCGGCACGTCTTCGCGAGGACGGTAGATCGCCACTTCGAGCCTGGGGGCTTCCTCCGAGCGCGTGTTGCCCGGAAGCAACCGGAACGGCTCCGGCGGCAGCTGGTCGGCGAGCGTGTCCAGTGCGTCGAACAGGGTTTCGCAGTTGCTGCAGATCACTGCCCCCCGCGCATGCGCCAGCACGCTCGCGTCGAGCGAGAAGACGGTGCGGCAGTCGGGGCACTGGGTGTACATGCCGGCAAGAGTAAAGGGAAAGCCGGCGTTTGTCGGGTCGGCGCGTGTGCGCGGATGCACGTTGCCGGTGGCACGTCCCGGCCTTCCCCGCGCGCGCGGGAAGATACTCCGGCAAGGGGCGTCATGGCCGCGCACCTGTGTGCGACCGCCGTGCATCGCGGTCGCGCGAGTGCGCGCGGGTGCGCTCCCGCCGGGGTCGCGGTCAGCGGCGGTGGCCGCTGATGCGGATCCAGTCTTCGCGGGCGTCTACCCGCAGATCGTCGAACCATTCGGCGTAGCGGGCCAGCAGCTCGTTCTGCTGGCCCGCCAGGATGCCGGAGATGGCGAAGGGTGCGCCGCTCTTGCAGGCGCCGGCGAAAGTGGGGGCCAGTTCACCCAGCGGACCAGCCAGGATGTTGGCGACGAACACGTCGGCGGGCGCGTCCGGTTCATCGCCGGGCAGGAAAACGCAGAGCCGGTCGGCGACCCCGTTGCGTTCGGCGTTGTCGCCGGAGGCGATCAGCGCCTGCGGATCGTTGTCCACGCCGATCGCGGCCGCGGCGCCGAGCTTGAGCGCGGCGATGGCCAGGATGCCCGAGCCGCAACCGTAGTCGGTCACCCGCTTGCCGGACAGCTCGAGTCCGTCCAGCCATTCCAGGCACAGCGCAGTCGTCGGATGGGTGCCGCTGCCGAAGGCCAGGCCCGGGTCCAGCCGCACGACCACGATGTCGCCGTCGGCGGGCGGTTCGATGTTCCAGGGGTAGATCCACAGCCTTCGCCCGAACGGCATCGGCTTGAACTGGTCCATCCAGGCGCGCTCCCAGTCCTCGTCGGCGACGTCGCGGAAGGCGAGCTGGTCAGGCTCCAGCCAGGGCAGCAGCTCGCCCAGTGCCTCCACCAGGCCACGGCGGTCAGTGCCGGCCTCGAACAGCGCATCGAGCGTGACCGTCGGCCACAGCGGCAGCTCGCCCACGCCGGGCTCGAAGATCGCCTGCTCGTCCGGCGTTTCGGCGTCGGCGTCGCGCAGGGTGATCGAGAGGGCGCCCAGGTCGTCGAGGGCCTCCTCCACGCGCGGCTGCTGCTCGGCGCGGAGGGTGAGGGCGAGTTCCAGAAAAGGCATGGGTGCGTTTGCGTGCGCGTTGCTTGTTGATCACTGCAGGAGCGCGCCTGTGCGCGACCGCCATCCATCACGGTCGCGCACAGGTGCGCTCCTGCAAGAGGTGTCCTGCGGACCGCTTACTCGCCGCCGGGCTTCGGTTCCTTCTGCTCGGCCATGCGCTTTTCCAGGTAATGGATGTTCTGGCCGCCGTGCTGGAAGCCGGCGTCGGCCATGATGCGCTGCTGCAGCGGGATATTGCACTTGACGCCCTCGATCACCGTCTCGGCCAGTGCCAGGCGCATGCGGCAGATGGCGGTGTCGCGGTCGGGACCGTAGACGATCAGCTTGCCAATCATCGAGTCGTAGTTGGGCGGGATGCGGTAGCCGTCGTACAGGTGCGTGTCCACGCGCACGCCGGGGCCGCCCGGCGCCTCGAAGCGCTTGACCGTGCCGGGGCTGGGCATGAAGGTGTCCGGGTCCTCGGCGTTGATGCGGCATTCGATGGCGTGGCCGCGGATCTGCACGTCCTCCTGCCGGATCGAGAGCTTCTCGCCGCCGGCGATCAGCAGCTGCTCGCGCACCAGGTCCACGCCGGTGATGAACTCGGTCACCGGGTGCTCGACCTGGATGCGGGTGTTCATCTCGATGAAGTAGAAGCGGCCGTTCTCGAACAGGAACTCGAACGTGCCGGCGCCGCGGTAGCCGATGCGCAGGCAGGCTTCCACGCAGACCTTGCCGATCTGCGCGCGCAGTTCCGGCGTGATGCCGGGCGCCGGCGCTTCCTCGACCACCTTCTGGTGGCGGCGCTGCATCGAGCAGTCGCGCTCGCCCAGGTGGATCGCGTTGCCCTGGCCATCGGCCAGCACCTGGATTTCCACGTGGCGCGGGTTCTCCAGGAATTTCTCCATGTACACCATGTCGTTGCCGAAGGCCGCCTTGGCCTCCTGCTTGGTCATGGTGATGGCGTTGCCCAGGTGCGCCTCGGTGCGCACCACGCGCATGCCGCGGCCGCCGCCGCCGCCGGCGGCCTTGATGATCACCGGGTAGCCGATCTCGCGGGCGATGCGCATGTTCTCGTCGGTGTTGTCGCCCAGCGGGCCACCGGAGCCCGGCACGCACGGCACGCCGGCGGCTTTCATCGCCTTGATCGCCTCGACCTTGTCGCCCATCAGGCGGATCACGTCGGCGGTCGGCCCGATGAAGATGAAGCCGGACTGCTCGACCTGCTCGGCGAAGTCGGCACGCTCGGAAAGGAAGCCGTAACCCGGATGGATCGCCTGCGCGTCGGTGATCTCGGCCGCCGCGATGATCCGGGGGATGTTGAGGTAGCTGTCGACCGACGGCGCCGGACCGATGCAGATCGCCTCGTCCGCCAGGCCCACGTGCTTGAGGTTGCGGTCGGCGGTGGAGTGCACCGCGACCGTCTTGATGCCGAGGCTGTGGCACGCGCGCAGCACGCGCAGCGCGATCTCACCGCGGTTGGCAATGACGACTTTTTCTAGCATGGGATTCGAGATTCGGAATTCGGGATTCGCAAAACCGGCGTCAAGTTCACGACGCACTCCTGGCGGGAGCCAATGCCTTTAGCAAGGCATTCAGCTTGGCGAATGTCCGGTTGATGGATTCATCGAGTGAGGCCGAGCCAACGGCATACCCGAGCCTTAAAGCAATCTGGTATTGCGTATCCAGTTCCGACAGCGAGCCGCGTGCGATCGAGAGGAACCGTAGATATTCCTGCTTGGACCGTCGTGCCGCGCCTTCGGCAATGTTCGAGGGGATGCTGACCGCTGCGCGACGCACCTGCGCAGTAAGGCCGAAGCGCTCTGTTTCGGGAAACGAGGCAGAGAACCGGTAAACGTCTTCGACCAGGCACATCGCATCCTGCCAGACCTTCAGGCGCTCATGCGGCCGCTTGAACGATTCCCGAATCACGATTCCCGATTCCCGGCCCCTCAGGCAATCACGAACATCGGCTGGTCGAACTCGACCGGCTGCCCGTTCTCGACGAGGATCGCCTGCACGGTGCCGGCGACGTCGGCCTCGATCTGGTTGAACATCTTCATCGCCTCGATGATGCCCAGCGTCTCGCCGGCCTTGACCTGCTGGCCGACCTTGACGAAGGCAGCCGCGCCCGGCGTGGCCGAGGCGTAAAAGGTGCCGACCATCGGCGCCTTGACCACGTGGCCGTCGGGCAGGCCGGGGGGCGCCGCCGGGACGTCGGCGGCGGCCGGCGCGGCGGCCGGGGCCGCAACGGGAGCGATCGGGGCGGCCTGCACGGCGACGGGCGCGGCGGCGACGGTCATGCCGCCGGTGGGCACGCGCGAGAGGCGGACCACTTCCTCGCCTTCCTTGATTTCCAGTTCCGCGAGGTTGGATTCCTCGAGCAGGTCGATCAGCTTCTTGATCTTGCGCAGATCCATGGGAGTGCCTTCTTGTTCGGGGCCGCGCGGGCGGCCGGTCGGGTCTTTAGTAGTGGGAATCAGGCCGGCGCGAGCCGCTGCAGGGCGGCCTGGAGCGCCAGCTCATAACTGTTCGCGCCGAAGCCGCAGACCACGCCTGCCGCCAGGTCGGACAGATAGGAGTGGCGGCGGAAGGGCTCGCGCGCATGCACGTTGGACAGGTGCACCTCGATGAACGGGATCGCCACCGCCGCCAGCGCATCGCGCAGGGCGATGCTGGTGTGGGTGAAGGCGGCCGGGTTGATCAGGATCCAGTCGATGCCCTCGTCGCGCGCCTGCTGCACGCGTTCGACCAGGGCGTGCTCGGCGTTGGACTGGAAGCTCGACAGCTGGTGCCCGGCCGCCTGCGCCTGCGCGGCCAGTCGCGCGTCGATGTCCGCGAGCGTGTCACGCCCGTAGACCTCCGGCTCGCGCGAGCCCAGCAGGTTGAGGTTGGGCCCGTGCAGGACCAGCAGTTTCGCCACGCGACACCTTGGCAGCCAGCCGGAGCGTTCCGGCGAGGGAGCGAAGTGTGCGCGCGCTTCGCGATGTTTGTCCACTTCGGCGCAGTTCGGCGATGTTCGGCGGAGAACTGGCGCACAAACCGTGCGTGGGCGTATGTAGACCAGACCAGTCCATGTGGGAGCGCACCTGTGCGCGACCGGGGGGGGCTGCCGAGATGCGCGGAATCCTCCCGGTCGCGCGCAGGTGTGTTCCTACAGCGGGCTCTTGCCCAGCCTGGCTGTATGCGGAGCAACTCTTGCAGGGGCGCATCCGTGCTCGACCGCAGGCCACTACGGCGCGCGCGGCCTCCCGGTCGCGCCCAGGTGCGCTCCTACGGGGAGCTCTTGCCGAGCCAGCGCTCCAGCATGGCCGCATCCAGCACGCCGGCGTGGCTCGCCAGCACGGTGCCGTCGGCGTCCAGCAGCAGGCTGTAGGGCAGTACGCCTGCGCCGTTGCCCAGCTGCCGCGCGCTGTCCGGGTCGTCCAGCCGGCCGAGCAGGATCGGGTAGTTGACCGGATAAGTATTCAGGTAGGCGCGCACGTTCTCGGGCGTATCCATGGCGATGCCGACCACCACCGGATGATCGCCGCCGAAGCGGGCCTGCGCCGCGGCCAGCGCCGGCATCTCCTTCCGGCACGGACCACACCAGCTGGCCCAGAGATTGACCACCACGCGGCGGCCGGCGTAGTCGGCGAGGGCGTGCGGGCGCCCGTCCAGGTCGGGCAGCCGCATCGCCGGCACCGGCTGGCCGACCAGGTCCGTCCCGCGCCGCTCGCGCGAGGCGTGCTGCAGCCAGCCGCCGGCCGCGGCGGCGAGCACCGCCAGGGCAAGGATCAGCCAGCTTGCGCGGGACATCATGTCAGCGGGCCGCTTCGGTCAGGGCCTGCTCGACCAGGCTGCCGGTGAGCACTGTCGGCAGCTTGCGCCCCTCGCCGCCACCGCGCGGAAACACCACGTACAGCGGTACGCCCGGCGAGTGGTACTGCTCCAGGAAGGCGGCGATGGTGGGGTTGACGTCGGTCCAGTCCCCCTTCATGTAGACCGCGCCGGTGCGCTCGAGCAGTGCGCGGAAGGCGGCCGTGTCCAGCACGGTGTGCTCGTTGGCCTTGCAGGTGACGCACCAGTCGGCAGTCATGTCGACGAACACCGGGGTGCCCGCGGCACGCAGCTCGGCCAGCTTCTCCGGGCTGTAGGGGACCGTGCCGGTCTCCGCCTGCGCCGCGCGCAGCGGCGGCGGCAACTGGGCCAGTGCGTACAGCGGCGCCACGGTGGCCAGCAGCGCCAGCAGCACCGGCGCGCGCACCAGTCCGGGGCGGCCGCGGCTGCGCTCGAACCACCACAGGGCCAGCGCCAGGAACACCGCCGCAACCAGCAGCAGGCCAACCGCGTCGGCGCCGCGCTGGTTGGCCAGCACCCAGGCCAGCCAAGCGGCGCTCAGGTACATCGGGAAGGCCAGCAACTGCTTGAGCGTCTCCATCCAGCGCCCCGGCCGCGGCAGCCGCCGCGCCAGCGCCGGCACGAAGCCGACCAGCAGGAACGGCAGCGCCAGGCCCAGGCCGAGCGCCACGAACACCGCCAGCGCATGCAGGGCGGGCGCGGCGAAGGCATAGGCCAGCGCCGTGCCCATGAATGGCGCCGTGCAGGGGCTGGCCACCACCACCGCCAGCACGCCGGTGAAGAAATCGCCAGCCATGCCGCCGCGGGTCGCCAGGCCCGCACCCGTGTTGCCCAGCGAGGCGCCGAACTGCACCAGCCCCGACATCGACAGGCCCACCGCCAGCATCACCAGCGCCAGCACGCCCACCAGCAACGGTTGCTGCAGCTGCGTGCCCCAGCCCAGCGCGTGTCCGGCCGAGCGCAAGGCCAGGATGCCCAGTCCCAGCGCGACGAAGCTCAGCAGCACGCCGGCGGTGTAGGCGAGCGCGTGCGCGCGTGCGCGGGCCGGGCTCTCGCCGCTTTCCAGCAGGCCCACCGCCTTGATCGACAGCACCGGCAGCACGCAGGGCATCAGGTTGAGCACCAGCCCGCCGCCAAGGGCGAACAGCAGGGCGAGCCAAAGCCGGGTCTGCAGCGGCCCCGGGGTCGCGGATGCGGGCGGCGCTTCCGGCGCGGTGGTCGTGGGCGTGCCGGTCGCCGGCGAGCCGCCGAGGTCGACCTCCAGCGCGCGGGTCATCATCGGGTAGCACAGGCCACCGTCCTGGCAGCCCTGGAAGCTGGCTTCCAGCGCCAGGCGCGTGCGGCCGCCGAGGTCGCCCGTCACCGTGACCGGCAGGTCCAGTTCGTCGAAGTAGACGATGACGCTGCCGAAGTGCGGGTCATCCTTGCGCGTGCCGGCCGGCCACTGCGGCGCCAGCGCCAGGTCCCCGCCGTCGCGCAAGCGCAGCCGGGTCTGGTCGCGGTAGAGGTAATAGCCGGGTGGCATCGTCCAGCGCAGCAGCAGGTGTTGCCGGTCCTGCGCCACGGCTTCGAGCCTGAAGGCCTGTTCGGCCGGCAGCGGGGCGTCGCTGCCGGGGCCGCCGCGGGTGGCGCCGAGCTGCTGCAGCGCGGTGCCGAGCGAGCCGTTGCCCGTCGCGGCGACAGCCGGCAGCGGCAGGTCCAGTTGCTCGGTGTGCGGCGGGTAGCAGATCTTCGGGTCGACCTCGTGGCAGCCCTGGAACTGCACGCCCAGGCGCAGCCGCGTCGCACCGGGCGGCAAGGTGTAGGGCACGCTGGCGTCGATCGCGTGATGGTAGATCTCCACGTCGCCCAGGTATTCGTCGTGGTGCTTCTCGCCGTCCGGGAAGGTGGGCTCGCCGAGCGTCACGCCATCGGCCGGCTTGAACTTCATGCGGCCGCGGTAGAGGTAGTAGTCCGGCGCGATCTCCCAGTGCAGCTTGAGCAGCCCGGGGGTGGAGACGTCGGCGCTGAGCCTGTAGGCCTCGGTGACCGGCAACAGGCCGTCGTCCTCCTGCGCCGGCGCGGGAAGCGTGAACAGCAGGCCCAGCAGAAGCAGGGCGAGGGTGGCCAGCCGGCCGGACGACATCGTTCGCATCATGGGGACCCTGGTGGGGTTGGGAGGGATTATGGCGCGGCTGGCGCCCTCCCGCCGCCGACTGCGGCCTTATGCCGGCGCGGCGGGTGGGCGCTCCACTCCGGTGGTGAACGCCCCGGCAGGATCACCGCGCACCCGCGGGCCATCGCCAGGATGACCCGGTCGCCGGGAAACAGCGTCCCCCGCAGCGCCGCGGAGGCGGGATCGGATACGGCACTGCCATTGGGTGCGAGGCGTGCCGGGGGCGCCGCCGCGATAACCTGCATCCCGGCGGGCGCCGCTCAGCTTTCCTCGACGGCCAGCGCCGGAGTGCGCCGCGGACGGACCAGTCCGGTGGTGAGCGCGGTGCCCAGCAGGATGACCGCGCAGCCGCCCAGCATGCGCATCGTCAGCGGCTCGCCCAGCAGCAGCCCGCCCCACAGCACGCCGAATGCGGGAATCAGGTACGGAATGACCATGATGCGCTGCGCGCCCACGCGCGCCAGCACCCAGAAGAACAGCACGTAGGCCAGCGCGGTGCACAGCACGGCGAGGCCGGCGGCCGCCAGCCACGCCTGCATCGGCGGCGTGCGGGTCGGCCAGGCCAGGAGCGTCGTCGGCAACAGCACCAGCGCGGCGACCATATGGCTGCCGACGGTCACCACCAGCGGCCTGACGTCCGCCAGCCGCAGGTGCGTGTAATGCACCGCGTAGCCATACAGAACAGTGGCGGCCACGCAGGCGAACAGCGCGAGGCCTGCGCCGGGGCCGAGCGCGAGGCTGCCCTCGGCCAGCCAGAGGATGCCGGCAAAACCGGCCACCAGTCCGGCGCCGCGCCAGGCGTCCAGCCGCTGACCCAGCCACAGCCAGCCGATGAGCGCGGCGAACATCGGCGTCATGCCGTCGATAATCGAGGCCAGCCCCGCCGGCAGGCTGCGCGTGGCGAAGGTGAACAGCAGGAACGGCATGGCCGAGTTGGTGACCCCGACCACGGCGATCGGCCACCAGTGCGTGCGCCATTCGGCCAGGCGCCTGCGCGAGGCCAGCAGCGGCAGGAAACACAGCGCCGCACCAATGGCACGCAGGCCGGCCAGCGGCAATGCGCCGAAGGCGTCCGCGCCCATGCGCATGAACAGGAACGAGCCGCCCCACAAGGCGCCCAGCGACAGCAGGACGGCGTAGTCGGTCTTTTTCATCTTGGGCTGTGGGAGTGGGGGAAGACAAGTCTGCCTGGGCCCCCCTGACAACGGCTGTCAGCAGTCTTGCGGCGCGTCGCCGGTGGCCTCGCGGACCCACGCCAGGTAGGGGTCGTGCGCTTGTACTACCGGCACGCCGATGAGCTCGGGCAGGTCGTACGGATGCAGCGCCAGCAGCCGCGTGCGCAGAGCCTTGAAACGATCCGCGGTGGTCTTGATCAGCAGGAGGTGTTCGGCATCGGTGGTGACCTTGCCCTGCCAGCGGTAGGTCGAGGCGATACCGGGTAGCTGGTTCACGCAGGCGGCCAGGCGCTCGGCCACCAGCGCCTCGGCGATGTGTCGGGCGCTGTCGGCGTCGGGGCAGGTGCAGTAGCAGAGCAGGACGGGATCGGGCATGGCGACCCATGGTAGCCCGGCGAAGGGGTGTGCGCCGGCTTCAGCCCTCCCTCGCGAGAGGCATTGGGAAAAGGGTTCGGTATCGCGGGGCGTCGCGCTTCGGCCGAATCCTCGTCCGCCCTTCGGCACCCTGTCCCGGGGCAGGGTGCCGGTTCTGGAGCCCGGGACAGGCGCTTCGACCTCGCCCTGCGGGCTACGCTCAGCGCGAACGGATGTCCTCGTGCCGCAAGGCGCTCGTCGGGATGGGCCGGAAGAACCGCTCGTCCTGAGCGTAGCCCGCAGGCGAAGTCGAAGGACCGCCGTTTCCCCCCAAGCCCCCCTTGAAACCGCCCACCTGTCACCCCACCTGCTGAGCCATTCGCGTTCCAGCCCCTTGCGGAGGCCGGGCGCGTCGCTAGAATTGGCACTCACCGTCACCGAGTGCTAACAGCGTCCCGGTGATCCTCACCCTCTTTCAACCCGAACTAGTGGAGTTCCATCCATGAGCAAACTGCGTCCGCTGCACGATCGCGTCATCGTCAAGCGCCTGGAAGAGGAGCGCGTCTCCGCCGGCGGCATCGTCATCCCCGACAGCGCCACCGAGAAGCCGACCCGCGGCAAGGTCATCGCCGCCGGCACCGGCCGCATCCTGGAAGACGGCAACGTCCGTCCGATGAGCCTGAAGGAAGGCGACGTGGTGCTGTTCGGCAAGTACGCCGGCCAGGAAATCAAGATCGACGGCGAAGAGCTGGTCTTCCTCAAGGAAGACGACATCGTGGCGGTGATCGAGGGCTGATCGTTCTGGCGGTTGGCTGAGCGCGGGAAAAAAGCGCGCGCGCCAGTCGCCTTCGGCTCCTTCTGACACATTCCGCGGAATTTTCCGCACCTATTCAAAATTTTTGAGGCAAAAATTTTATGGCAGCCAAAGAAGTCCGCTTCGGCGAAGACGCCCGCTCGCGCATCCTCAAGGGTGTGAACACCCTGGCCAACGCGGTCAAGGTCACCCTCGGCCCGAAGGGCCGCAACGTCGTGCTCGAGAAGAGCTTCGGCGCTCCGACGATCACCAAGGACGGCGTGTCCGTCGCGAAGGAGATCGAGCTCTCGGACAAGTACGAGAACCTCGGCGCGCAGATCGTCAAGGAAGCCGCCTCCAAGACCTCTGACGTCGCCGGTGACGGCACCACCACCGCCACCGTGCTGGCGCAGGCGTTCATCCAGGAAGGCCTCAAGGCGGTCGCCGCCGGCATGAACCCGATGGATCTGAAGCGCGGCATCGACAAGGCCGTGACCGCGGCCGTGGGCGAGCTCAAGAAGCTCTCCAACCCGACCGCCGACGACAAGGCCATCGCCCAGGTCGGCACCATCTCGGCCAACTCCGACGCCAACATCGGCGACATCATCGCCACCGCGATGAAGAAGGTCGGCAAGGAAGGCGTGATCACGGTCGAGGAAGGCTCGGGCCTGGAGAACGAACTCGACGTCGTCGAGGGCATGCAGTTCGACCGTGGCTACCTGTCGCCGTACTTCATCAACAACCAGCAGAGCCAGCAGGTCGAGCTGGACGACCCGTTCATCCTGATCCACGACAAGAAGATCTCCAACGTCCGCGAGCTGCTGCCGATCCTCGAAGGCGTCGCCAAGGCCGGCAAGCCGCTGCTGATCGTGGCCGAGGAAGTCGAGGGCGAGGCGCTGGCCACGCTGGTGGTCAACACCATCCGCGGCATCGTCAAGGTCGCCGCCGTCAAGGCGCCGGGCTTCGGTGACCGCCGCAAGGCCATCCTCGAGGACATCGCGATCCTGACCAATGGCCAGGTGATCTCCGAGGAAGTGGGCCTGCAGCTGGAGAAGGCCACCATCAACGACCTGGGCCGCGCCAAGCGCGTGGTGATCACCAAGGAGAACACCACCATCATCGACGGCGCCGGCGAAGCCGAGCGGATCCAGTCGCGCATCAGCCAGATCAAGGCGCAGATCGAGGAGACCTCCTCCGACTACGACCGCGAGAAGCTGCAGGAGCGCGTGGCCAAGCTGGCCGGCGGCGTGGCCGTCATCAAGGTCGGTGCCGCCACCGAGGTCGAGATGAAGGAGAAGAAGGCCCGCGTCGAAGACGCCCTGCACGCCACCCGTGCGGCCGTCGAGGAGGGCGTGGTGCCGGGCGGCGGCGTCGCCCTGATCCGTGCGCTGAAGGCCGTCGAAGGCCTCAAGGGCGACAACGAGGACCAGAACCTCGGCATCGCGATCACCCGCCGCGCGCTCGAAGCGCCGCTGCGCGCGATCGTCGCCAATGCCGGCGAGGAGCCCTCGGTCATCCTCAACAAGGTCAAGGACGGCCAGGGCAACTTCGGCTACAACGCGGCCACCGGCGAGTTCGGCGACATGGTGCAGATGGGCATCCTGGACCCGACCAAGGTGACCCGCACCGCGCTGCAGCACGCCTCCTCGGTCGCCGGCCTGGCGATCACCACCGAGGCGATCGTGGCCGAGCTTCCGAAGAAGGAAGAGCACAGCCACGGCGGTGCCCCGGGTGGCATGGGCGGCATGGGCGGCATGGACTTCTAAGTCCCGCGCTCATCGCAGTACTGGAGAAAACCCCGCCTCGCGCGGGGTTTTCTTTTGCCGCCCCGGCTTGCGTAGGAGCGCACTTGTGCGCAACCGGAGGCTTTCTCCCTGCCACATGAGCTTCGGTTGCCCTTCGGGCCGCCAGCGGTGGCTCCCCGCGACTTCGCTCGCCTGCGGCGGGTTTCCGATCGCTGACGGCGCTCGGGTCACTTTCTTTGCAGGTCCAAAGAAAAGTAACCAAAAGAAAGGGTCTGGCGAAGCCCGGTGAGGGATAAGAGCCAGGTGTCACCGCCTTGCTCGGCTAGCGCCTGCTCCCAGGGGGGGGGCTGCCGCCGCTTTACCGCGGGCGCCCGGGGGCTGAGGCGAAAGGAGCGGAGTTGTCGCGCGCTCTGCTCCCTCTCCCCTCCGGGGAGGGGCTCGGGGTGAGGGGTCGGGACTCGCGGGGATGGCCGCGAGAACGGGCATTCACTGCAATCGTGCCGGTGGCTGGTCCACAATGCTTCGCTCCCCGAAGGCGACGCTCTCCCATGCTCTTCCGCTGGTTCGAATCGCTGATCGATCCGTTCAAGGATCCGGCCGACGTGATGCCGCCCGGCTCGCCCGGGCGCTTCTACCTGTTCTACCTGCGCCAGGTGTGGCCGATGTTCGCGGCGGTACTGGTGGTCGGCTTCTTCGTCTCGGTCATCGAGGTGTCGCTGTTCGCCTTCATCGGGCGGCTGGTGGACATGGCCAAGGTTGCCGAGGGGGCCGAGTTCTTCCGCCAGCACGGCCGCGAACTGCTGTGGATGGCGTTCGTTGCGCTGGTCGCGCGGCCGCTGTTCAACGCGCTGCACGACCTGCTGGTCAACCAGGCGATCGTGCCGAACGTGACCGCGCGCATCCGCTGGCAGAACCATCGCTACGTGATCCGCCAGAGTCTTTCCTTCTTCCAGAACGATTTCGCCGGGCGCATCGCCAACCGGATCATGCAGACCGGCAGTTCGCTGCGCGAATCGGCGGTGCAGATCGTCGATGCGATCTGGTACGTGGCAATCTACACCGGCAGCGCGATCGTGATGTTCGCCCAGGCGGACGTCTGGCTGGCGGCGCCGCTGGTGCTGTGGCTGCTGCTCTACGTGGCCACGCTGGCGTTCTTCATCCCGCGCACGCGGCAGCGTTCGTGGAAGGCCTCGGAGGCGCGCTCGAAGCTGATGGGCCGCATCGTCGACGGCTACAGCAACGTGCTCACGCTCAAGCTGTTCGCACACACGCGGCGCGAGGAGGCCTACGTGGCCGATGCCCTGCGCGAGCAGGTCGACAAGACGCGCGCGATGACACGCCAGACCACGGCCATGGACGCCACCATCACCACCCTCAACGGGTTCCTGATCGTGGGTACCTCGGGCCTGGCGCTGTGGCTGTGGAGCCACGGCCAGGTGACCGTGGGGGCGATCGCGCTCTCCACCGGGCTGGTGATCCGCATCAACAACATGTCCGGCTGGATCATGTGGGTGGTCAACGGCATCTTCGAGAACATCGGCACGGTGCAGGACGGCATGGCGACCATCGCGCAACCGCGCACGGTGCAGGACGCGCCCGGTGCGATGCCGCTGGAAGTGACCCGCGGCGAGGTGCGCTTCGAAGACATCCATTTCCACTACGGCAAAGCCGGCGGGGTGATCGCGGGGCTGGACCTTGCCGTGCACGCAGGCGAGAAGATCGGCCTGGTCGGTCCCTCCGGCGCCGGCAAGTCCACGCTGGTGAACGTGCTGCTGCGGCTGTACGACCTGGAGGGCGGGCGCATCCTCGTGGACGACCAGGATATCGCCCGCGTCACCCAGGAAAGCCTGCGTTCGCAGATTGGCGTGGTCACCCAGGACACCTCGCTGCTGCACCGCTCGATCCGCGACAACCTGCTCTACGGACGCCCGGACGCGAGCGAGGCACAGATTGCCGAAGCGGTGCGCAAGGCCCGTGCGGACGAGTTCATCCCCACGCTGTCCGACGGCGAAGGGCGACATGGCTACGATGCCTACGTGGGCGAGCGCGGCGTGAAGCTCTCCGGCGGCCAGCGCCAGCGCATCGCGATCGCGCGCGTGCTGCTCAAGGACGCCCCGATCCTGGTGCTGGACGAGGCCACCAGCGCACTGGACTCGGAGGCCGAGGCCGCGATCCAGGAGAGCCTGGACCTGCTGATGCAAGGCAAGACGGTGATCGCCATCGCGCATCGCCTTTCGACGATCGCGCGCATGGACCGCCTCGTCGTGCTGGACAAGGGTCGCATCGTGGAGAGCGGCACGCATGCGCAGCTGCTCGCGCACGGCGGACTCTACGCGCGCCTGTGGGAGCGCCAGACCGGCGGCTTCGTCGCCGCGGAGGATGCGCTCGCCTGAGCGGGCAACCCCGGTCGGCCGGGCTGCCCGCCCGGGGTCAGTGCCCGTGCGCGGCGCGCCGCTTCTCGCGCGCCTTCGAGTTGAGATCGCCGGTCGGGCCGGTGCCTTCGCTGGCCGCATCGGCCGCCTGTGTCTGTTTCAGCAGGCCGCCCAGGCCGAGCGGCTGCGTGCCGGAAGTGCCGGTCGTCGGTGCCGCGGCCCCCGCACCGACGCCGGTGTCGGCGTTCGCGTCCAGGCCCGGCGCGGTGGTGCCGGCCCGTGCCGAGCCATGGGCGCTCGCCTGGCCGGCACCTTGCGGGACGACCTGCGCGAACGCGGGGACGGCGAACACGCTGGCGCCGATGAATGCAGCAATCAGGGTCTTGTGCATGGGTCCTCCTCGAGTGCGGTGCGTGGCGCGCGACCAGAGCGCGTCGCGGACCTGCCGTACGGCCTTTTAGCGGTCGGACGGATGGATGGACGGCGGCAGTCGCCGCAAGCCGCAGGGATGGGCGCGGGCCCATCCCTGCGGGTCAACCTCAATGGCCGTGCGCGTCGGCCTTGGCACGGGCCCTGCTGTCGGCGCCTACCGAGGTCTCGGTCGCCGTGCCGCGTGCCGCCTCGCCGACCGAGCCGGCGCTACGGCCGGCGCTGTCGATGGCCGTGTGCGCGCTGTCGCTCACCTGGTTGCCGATGCCGCGCGCGGCGCCTTGACCCTGATCGGCGACCGCGCTGCCGTCGACGCTGGCGTCCGCATCGATGCCGGCGTTCGCGTGGGCCTGCTGGCCGCCTGCGCGCGCGTTGGCCGAGCCACCGGCGGACGCGTCGAGGTCGGCCCGGTCGTGACGGTCGAGCATGCCCCGGGTCTGATCGGTGGCGTGGCGGGTGGTCCGGCGCGCGGAGCGGTCGGCGCGCTGCAGCGTCTGGCCAGGCTGCACGCCGGGCAGGCCGTGCGCGCCGTTGAGCGCGCCGCCGGCGCCGGCGGTCAGGCCCGCGCCAGCCTGGCCGACACCGCCGAGACGTACCTGCGCCAAGGCAGGCAGGGCGGCGAACGCGCTGGCAGCGATCAGAGCAGCAAGCAGGGTCTTACGCATGGGATGCCTCCGGGTTTTGTGGGATCAGGGCGCGGGGATGTCCTCCGCGCTGCCATGACCCTAGGCTGGCTTACCCGACCGGATTATGAATACGCCCGCGTCCGCTTAAGCGAACAGACAGATGGCTGAATGCTCTGCCGTCGATGCGCGGTGAACGCGACGTGGGACGTCGGCGGCCCGGGGCCGCTCAAGGGTGCGCGCCGTACGCCCCCGCGGGTGATGGCGGTTGCGCATGCGGCGTCGCAGGGCTCGCCGCGACCAGCTGCTGCGGCATCAGCGCCTCGAGCTTGCCCTTCAGGCGCAGCATCGCGACGCTCGCCATGTCGCGATCGATCACCTTCTGCTCGGCAGTCATTTCCGGCTGCGGTGCGCCAGGCGCGCGGGTAAGTCCGGCAAGCCGCGGCGCCAGCACCTGGGTCAGAGCGAAGTATGGCTCGCCGTGGATGCCGGCCGCGTCCAGCAGCTTGCCCGGCAGCATCCACGACGCCAGGCTCTCGTGCTTGGCCGGCTGGGGGTTGCGCGGGTCGAGCAGCAGCCAGACGCCGGGCTCGCTGAGCATGTCGCCGCCGTCGACGAAGCCGGTGACGTTGTAGCTGTTGGTCAGTGCCGGCAGGTGGTCGCCGTAGAACAGCAGCAGCGTGGGACGGTCGCGCCTGGCCAGCAGCCTGGCCAGCCGGCCCAGCTCGGCGTCGGCGTGTCGGGCGTGGTAGAGGTAGGTCTGCAGCTCCTGCTTGTCCCTGCCGGTGATGCCGGGCGGCACCGGGATAGCGTCGCGTGCGGCCACATCCGCCGGCGGCACGTCGTAGGGGCCGTGCGCCTCGATGCTGATCGCGAACAGGAACTGCGGCGGGCCGCTGTCCGCGAGCTGGCGCATGATCTCGTCGGTCATCGCGCTGTCGGCCATGTACTTGCCGTCGTCGGGCGAGTCCTTCGGAAACGAGGACTGCGAGATGAAGCGGTCGAAGCCGATCTTGCGAAATGCCGCGGCGCGGTTCCAGAACGCCGGGTCGTTGCCGTGGATCGCGGTGGTGCTGTAGCCATGCGCGCGCAACGTGCGCACCAGGCTGGGAACCACCTTCTGGTCGAGCGTGAGGTAGGGAAACTGCAGCTCGTCGAAGTAGCGCAGCGACAGGCCGGTGAGCACCTCGAACTCGGTGCGGATGGTGCCGCCCCCGAAGGTCGGCACGTGCAGCGGGCCGCTGGTGCCGCGCTTCTCCAGCCGGTCCAGGTTGGGTGTGAAGTGGCTGTCCTCGTAGCCGCGCATGATGCTCGGGTCGAAGAACGACTCGCTCTGCACCACCACGATATCCGGTCGCTCGCCGCCCGGCGGTGCGGCGTCGAGGCGCGCTTCCAGCGCCTGGCGACTCTGCGCGATCAGCGCCTTGGCGGCGTCGGGATCGGCCTTGTGCCCGCCGCGCCCATACTGCTGGTGGAACAGCAGCAGCGAGCTGACCAGGCCGGAATGGTTGGCGGTCACGGTGGGCGACCACGGTTCAAGCCACAGCACGCGCTGGTTGTAGAGCCTGCTCCACCCGGCGACACCGCCGAGCAGGCTGCCCAGCAGCACGACCGCCACGGCGCCGCCAAGCAACCGCTTGCCGTAGTTGCGCCGTGGGAACAGCGGCGGTTCCAGCCGCCACATCGCCACGATCAGGGCGATACCGGCGAGCAGACCCAGATACGGCCACGGGCTGTGCGGCAGGTAGCCGACCAGCAGGTGCGCGCCGCCCTTGCTGAGCTGGTTGACCATCAGGAAATCGGCCGGCATCAGGGGATTGCCCAGATTGGCGACCTTCAGTGCATTGATCTGGTACAGCAGGGCCTCGAACAGGAACACCAGCCCGAACGAGAACACCAGCCGGCGGGTGAACGCCAGCAACGCCCATGCCGCCAGCAAGCCCGGCAGAGCGTTGGCCAGCGGGTAACGCGGCTGGTCGAAGATGCGCAGCGGTGTCACGCCCACGCCACCATCCATCAGGCCGGTCAGCAAGACGAAGGCCAGGCTCATCAGCGCCGCGGCCAGGACGCGCGCGGCAAGCGGGCGCCAGTGCGTGGTGGGGCGGTCGAGAAGGGGCATGGCAGGCAGGGTCCGCTGGCACTCGGTGGAGGGAGGGTGACTGTAATCGTGCCGCAATGAACCGTATGTTCGCCCGTGGCGGGCGGTTGCTGGCGGTTCATGCGGGCCCGGCTGCGGCACAATGGCCGGATGAGCGCCCCCGAAAGCCCCGCGCTGCGCGCGCTGATCGACGACCGCTACGCCGAACTGGCCGCCCGCTGCCGCGCCGCCGGAATCGCCCTGCACGACGATGCCGGGGTGGCCGAGCGCATCCGCCGCACGCTGGCGGCCAGCGACTTCGCCTTCGAAGTCTGGCGCCGGCAGCCGCAGCTGCTCTCCCCGGGCGGCCTGGACCGCTTGCGTGCCGCCGGCGACGCCGGCACCCGCATCGGTGCGCTCGCCTTGCCCGAGGACGAGACCGCCACGCTGGCCGCGCTGCGCCGGTTCCGCCACGCCGAGGCGTTGCGACTGGTGTTCCGCGACGTCAACGGACTGGACGACCTGGCCGAGACGCTCTCGGCCACCAGCGTGCTGTACGAGGCGCTGCTGGGCGCGGCGCTGGGCTGGTCCGAGCGCGCGCTGGCTGGACGCTACGGCCATGCGCGCAGCGAGGACGACACGCTGCAGCGGCTGGTGGTGATCGGTTTCGGCAAGCTCGGCGGCGCCGAGCTCAACTTTTCCTCCGATATCGACCTGGTGCTCGCCTACCCGCAGGCCGGCCACAGCGACGGCGCGCGTTCACTCGACAACAGCGAGTACTTCGTGCGGCTGGGCCGGCAACTGGTGCGCCTGCTCAACGAGCCCACCGACGACGGCATCTGTGCGCGGGTGGACCTGCGCCTGCGCCCGTTCGGCAACGCCGGGCGGCTGGCGCTCTCCTTCGCGGCGATGGAGCAGTACTACCAGAGCGAGGGCCGCGACTGGGAGCGCTACGCCTGGATCAAGGCGCGCCCGGTGGCCGGCGACCGGGCCGCCGGCAAGCAGCTGCAGGACCTGCTCCGACCGTTCGTCTACCGCAAGTACCTCGACTACACCGCCTTCGCCGGCCTGCGCGAGATGAAGGCGCTTATCGATGCCGAGGTCGCGCGCAAGGATCTGGCCGACAACCTCAAGCTGGGCCCCGGTGGCATCCGCGAGATCGAGTTCATCGTCCAGCTGGAGCAACTGATCCGCGGCGGCCGCGAGCCGTCCCTGCGCGTCCGCGGCCTGCTGCCGGCGCTGGCCGCCTGCGAGGCACGCGGCCACATCGGTGCGGCGCGCGCCAAGGCGCTGCGCGAGGCCTACCGCTGCCTGCGCCGGGTCGAGAACCGCGTGCAGATGCTGCGTGACGCGCAGACCCACGACGTGCCCGGGGACGCGCTCAGTCGCGAGCGGCTCGCCCACGGCCTGGGCCACGACCAATGGGAATCGCTCGAAGCCGAGCTGGCGCGTCACCGCGCGATCGTCAGCGAGGACTTCGCCAGCGTGCTGATGCCTGCCGGCGGGCGTGCCGCCCGCGTGGCGATCGCCGACACCACGCTGTGGCAGCAGGCCTGCCATGGCACGCCGGAGCCCGGCACGCTGGAGGCGGCTGGCTTCGTACCGGGCATCGAGGCGGCCGAGGCGCTGGCCAAGTTGCCTCAGGCCGCCTCGGTGCGCGCGATGTCGCCGCGCTCGCGCGAACGGCTGGACCACCTGATGCCGCATCTCATCGCCGCCGCCCGCGCCAGCGCCGCGCCGTCGCCGTGCCTGCTGCGCCTGTGCCGGCTGGTGCAGGCGGTGGCGCGCCGTTCGGCCTACCTTGCGCTGCTCGAGGAGCAGCCCGCCGCGCGCGCGCGGCTGGCGCGACTGTTCGCCGACAGCGCCTTCCTGGCCGAGCGGGTGATCGCCCAGCCGCTGTTGCTGGACGACGTGCTCGACCCGCGCATCGACCAGTTGCCGCTCAAGCGCGCCGACATCAGCGCCGAGATCAGTCGCGTGCTCGGCATCCTGGACGAGCGCGAGGCCGAGGCCGAGCTCGAGCGCATCAACGAGTTCAAGGCGAGCATTGCGTTCCGCCTGGGCCTGGCCTTCAACGACGGACGCGCCGATGCCGTCGCCACCTCGCGCCGCCTCGCGGCGCTGGCCGCTTCGGTGGTGGAAGCGGTCACCGCGCTGGCCGAGCGCGAGCTCGCCACGCAGCACGGGCGACTGCCCGGCGAAGGATCGGGCTTCGCCGTGCTCGGCTACGGCAGCCTGGGTGGCGAGGAGCTGGGATTCGCCTCGGACCTGGACCTGGTGTTCGTCTTCGATGGTGCGCGCGCCCAGCTCACCAGCGATGGTCCCCGCCCGATCGACGGCGCGCGCTGGTACCAGCGCCTGGCCCAGCGCGTGATGAACTGGCTCTCCCTGCTGACCCGCGCGGGACGTCTGTATGAAGTGGACACGCGACTGCGCCCGGACGGCTCGAAGGGCCTGCTGGTGAGCAGCCTGGAGGCGTTCGATGCCTACCAGCGCAGCCGTGCATGGACCTGGGAGCACCAGGCTCTGCTGCGCGCGCGCGCGGTGGCGGGCGATGCAGGCCTGGGCCATGCGCTGGGCGAGGTGCGGCGCGAGGTACTGGCGGTGCCGCGCGAGCGGAGCGCGGTGCTGGCCGAGGTGAGCCAGATGCGCCAGCGCTGGCGAGCGGAGCGGGACCGTTCGGACGAGGCGCGGCTGGACCTCAAGCAGGGGCATGGCGCCCTGCTGGACATCGAGTTCGCGTTGCAGGGATTGGTGCTTGCCCATGCGGCGGCTCATCCGCAGCTGCTCGGCAACACCGCGAACGCGTCGCTGATCGATGCATGCCGACGGGTCGGGCTGCTCGACGAGGCGCAAGCGGAAACGCTCGCGCGCGTGCATGCCGGTCTTCTGCAACGTGCGCTGACCTGCACGCTGGACCTGCGGCCGCGCATTGCGCCGCGCGAGAGCGCGCTCGAAGCGATGTGCGCCGAGGTGCGCGCGGTAACGACGATGCTGGGCTTCGAATTCGCCTGATGCCCCTGCGTGCCCATTCCTCCGGCGAGAAGGGCCTGGGCTTGCCGCGAGCTGGACTCAGAGCAGCCCGAGTCGCCGCCGCACGGTCGCGGCGATGTGTTCCGTCTCGCGCAATGCCGGCTGGTGCAACGGCGTACCGGTCTGCAGATCGTGCAGCAACCCGCCCTTGCGCAGCGCGTGGTGGAAGCGGGCGAGTTTCGCCGGCAGCGGCGTGCGCGCGAAGGTGTGCACGGGGCAGCCGACGGCGCAGGCCTCGGAGAGCATGTTGACCGAATCGGGCGTGACCACCAGGCGGTCGGCCCAGGCCAGCACGCCCGGATAGGGATTGGGGCCATCGCTCTTGCCGCTCCAGTGCAATCCGGGAGCGCCGTCGAATGCGTTGCGCAGGGCCGTCGCAAGGGCGGGCGGCGTCCGCCGCGAGGCGAGGACCAGCAGGCTGCCGCCGTCGCGCCGCTGCAAGGCGCGCAGGCCCTCGATGAAGGCTCCGGTCCACGCCTCGTCCAGCGGGATGCCGCGGCGGGGGCCGCCGAGCAGCACGCCGATGCGCGGCGCGGGCAGGTCTGTCAGGCGCGGCCAGGCGTCGCGTGCGTCGGCCAGCCATTCCTCGTCGATGGGATTGAGCGAGCCCAGTGGCGTCAGTACGTTCGGGCCGGTCAGGCCATCGTGGCGCGGCGCGATGACCACGTCCCAGTGTCGGGAACGAACGCGTGGATCGAGGATCTGCACGGTTCGGCAACGGCCGCCGGAGGACGACCGAAGCAGGCGCGTGAACAGCGCGGCGGCGCGCCCGCAGCCGACCGCCACCCGTGGCCAGGGCGGCGCGAAGCGCGCGCGTTCGGCGGGGGGCAGCGCGAGATCGGCGCCCAGCGTCAGGCGCGGTGCCAGCCACGCCCAGGGGCCGCGCGGCTCCAGCACCAGCGGTCGCACGGGCAGGCCGAGTCGCTCGGCCAGCGCCAGGGCCTGGCGCCGGTTGCCGGCGGCCGCGTCGGTGATCGCCCAGCACTCCTCGAGCAGTCCGCTCATGGGGCGGCGGCCCGGGCGATTGTTGGCGGATTCTGCACGCTGGGTTTCCCTTTCCTCACCAGACCATCGGCGCCCTTGGGCTTACACTTGAAGATCGCCCGCGCCGGACGGCGCGCCATGACCCAAAGGATACCCATGAGCGAAGTGCTTTCCGAGGCCGCCCTCGATCAGTTGTTCCGCACCGCGCGTACCTTCCGCCGCTCGGCCGAGGCGTGGCTGGACGAGCCGGTCACCGATGCGCAGCTGCACGCGATCTACGACCTCGCCAAGCTCGCGCCGACCAGCGCCAATGCTTCGCCCGCCCGCTTCGTGTTCGTGCGCTCGCCGGAGGCCAAGGCGAAACTCGAGCCGGCGCTGGACCCGGGCAACCGCGACCAGACCATGGCCGCGCCGGTCACCGTGATCGTGGCGGCCGACCACGCCTTCTACGAGCACCTGCCGCGACTCTACAAGGAATCGCCTGACGCGATCGGCTGGTTCGCCGGCAAGCCGGCCGCGATCGAGGCGACCGCCTTCCGCAACTCCAGCCTGCAGGGCGCGTACCTGATCATGGCCGCGCGCGCGATGGGGCTCGATTGCGGCCCGATGTCCGGCTTCAGGAACGCGCTGGTGGACGAGGCCTTCTTCGCCGGTACGCAGGTCCGTTCCAACTTCCTGATCAACATCGGCTACGGCAATCCCGCCGTGCTGCGTCCGCGCGAAGACCGCTTCGCGTTCGACGAAGCCTGCCGGATCGTCTGAAAACCCATTGCAGGAGTCACGCATGCGCATGTTCAAAGCGGTTCTCTTCGCCGGCCTGTTCGGCGCCGCGGCACTGGCCCAGGCCGCACCGGTCACCTACCAGCTCGACCCGCACCATACGATGGTACTTTTCAGCTGGAGCCACTTCGGCTTCTCGCATCCGACCGCGGAGCTGGGCCTGGGGCAGGGCACGCTGGTATTCGACCCGGATCACCCCGAGCAGGCTAGCGTGCAGGTGACGCTGCCGATGGCCGGGCTGGATACGCACGTGCCGGCGCTCGACAAGCACCTGGCCAAGCCCGATTTCTTCGACTCGGCCAGCTACCCGACGGTGACCTACAAGAGCACGAAGGTCGAGCCGCTGGGCAAGGACCACTTCCGAGTCACCGGCGACCTGACCGTGCACGGCGTGACCCGGCCGGTGGTGCTCGATGCCACGCTCAACCGGATCGGCAAGCATCCGATGAGCGGCGGTCCGTCGATCGGTTTCGATGCGTCCGGCACGCTCAAGCGCTCGGACTTCGGTGTCTCCGCGTACGTGCCCAACGTGAGCGACGAGATCACCCTGCGCATCACGACCGAGGGTTCGGCAGGCAAGTGACGCGTCCGGCGGTGGAAAAAAGGAAGCCCGCGTCGTGATGGCGCGGGCTTCGTTCTTGCGGGGCCTGGGCCTGCCGCCGATGCGATGGGTCAGTGCCTGGCGACGCCTTCCTCGCGCAGCGCTTCGAGCCCGTCCAGGTCCACGCTGGCCACGGCCTGCTTGAGATCGTCGATGCTGCCGCCGTCGCCCTGCGCCTTGACCGTGAAACGCTGGCCGACCACCACGCTGTACTCGCCGCTCCTGGACTCGTGGTCCCACTCTTCGTGGGTCAGCCGGCCGTCGGCCGTGTAGGTCTTCTCGTAGCCGTGATCGGTGCTGCGCTCTTCTTCCGGCGCCATCGCGCCGGCCATCGCCATCAGGCCCTTGGCGGTGCCCATGTCGGTCACTTCCAGCGTGACCCTGCGGCCGTTGTCGTCGCCATATTCGGCATGCGCCTCGGTGACCTGCATGCCCATGGCGTTGCTGCGCTGGGCCGAGCTGCTGGTGCGCTTGAAGCCGGGCAGCGTCTCGGGCAGGAAAGCCTTGACCTGCTCGGTGGGCAGCGCCTGCACGTCGCCGTCGTTGCCCATCGCCGCGCCCATCATCTTGTTCATCGCGGCCTGCTGCGCGGCGCTGTCGCCGGACTTCTGCGCCGCTTCCAGTTCCTTGCTCGCCTGTTCGGCGCGCTCGCCCATGGCGGCCAGCTTGCCGAGCGCGCTGTCGGGATCGACGGTGACGTTGTCGCTGGTGCTGCCCAGGTGCGTGCCGGTCATGGCCGCACCGGTGTAGGCGGCGGTGCCGATCACGCCGGCCACGATGAGGCCGACAATCCAGCTGAGCACGATGGCGATGATCACCGCCAGCGCGGTGTAGCCGCCGGCCTTCTCCGGCGGGCACTTCATGGTGAAAGGCAGGCCCAGGTAGAGCAGGTAGATGCCGTAGATCGCGCCGGCGATCGCGATCAGCCAGCCGATCCACGGGATGATCACCGCGATGCCGGCGACCCAGGAGGCGGTCCAGGCATAGGCGACCGTCTTGAGCGCCTGCACCATGTCCTTCTGGCCGTTGAAAGTGCCGGCCAGCGCATTGATCACCAGCGCCATGACGTAGGCGACCACCAGCGACAGCACGTACTGCAGCACCATGCCGCCGATGCCTGCGCCGATCGGCGTGCGCACGTGCACGCCCATGAAGCCGGTGCCGATCAGGCTGCTCTTGATGAAGCCGGCAATCGCCGGCAACGCGGCAATCCAGACGATGTAGGTGGTGTACAGGCCGCCCACGCTGGCCGGCTCGGCGGCCGCGACCGGCCACTCGGTCCTTGGCGTGGCCAGGATGGCCTTGGCCCGCGCGATGGTTTTTCCGAAATCCATGGTTTTTCCCCTTGCGACGTATGAATGCGGCGACGGATGGCCGTCGTGCGGGCGGCGGCCCAAGCCAGGCTGCCGGCCCATCCACGGTCGTCCCCTTCGGCGCGCCGCCCACCCCTTCGGGCGACGCCGTCGCACAGTTGATGGCAACGGCAGGCCGAAGTCCAGTGCAGGCCCGAGGCCGGCGGCCACCCTGCGTTGCAGGGGCGGGGCCCCTGCTACCATGTGCGGCTCGGAATCCCCTTTCTGGAGCCTGCCATGTCGCGCCCCCTGCCCGAGGCCGCGCCGATCCCGGCGAATGCCGAAAATCGTTACGAAGTGACGCGCAACGACCTGCCGTTGTCCTGTCCAACGCCGGCCATGTCCCTGTGGAACTCGCACCCGAAGATCTACCTGCCGATCGTCGAGGACGGCGGGGAGACGGTCTGCCCTTACTGTGGCGCGCATTACGTCCTGCGCGACTGATCCGGGCGCGCCTGCCGGTCCCCGGACCCGGGCGTTCGGCACGATCGCTGCTTGCCCCAGTGGATGAAGGCCACCCAACAACCCCTCATGTCTGCCGTCGTCACTCCCACCCGGCGCCTGGTTGTCGTCCAGCTGATCCCGGCGCTGCATGCGGGCGGGGCGGAGCGTTCGACGCTGGAGGTGGCGCGGGCGCTGGTGGCGGCGGGGCACCGCTCGATCGTGATCTCCGCCGGTGGGCGCCTGGTGGCACAGCTGGAGGCCGAGGGCAGCGAGCACGTCACGCTGGACATCGGCAGCAAGTCGCCGCGCACGCTGTTGCGCCTGGCCGCGGTGCGCCGGCGGTTGCGCGAGCTCAAGCCGGACATCGTGCATGCCCGCTCGCGCCTGCCGGCGTGGCTGGGCTGGTGGGCCTTGCGCGGGCTGAACCCGCGTCCGCATTTCGTCACCACCGTGCACGGACTCAATTCACCCGGTCGCTACAGCTCGATCCTGCTGCGTGGCGAGCGCGTGATCGCCGTCTCGCAGACCATGCGCGACTACGTACTCAGCCATTACCCGTGGCTGGACCCGGCGAAGGTGAAGGTGATCCCGCGCGGCATCGATCCGGAGGCGTTCCCGTACGGTCATCGCCCGGATGACGCCTGGCAGAAGGCGTTTTTCGCCGAGTTCCCGCAACTGGCCGGCGCGCCGTTGCTGACCCTGCCGGGGCGCGGCACGCGCCTGAAGGGCCACCACGAGGCGATCGAGCTGATCGCCGAGCTCAAGCGCCGCGGCATCGAGGCGCGCCTGCTGCTGCTGGGCGTGATCGAGCCGGGTCGGGAGGCCTATGTCCAGGAGCTGCGGCAACTGATCCACGAGCGCGGCATCGAGGCCCAGGTGGTGCTGGCCCCGCCGCGCAACGACGTGCGCGACATCTATGCGGTGTCGGCGCTGATCCTGCAGTTGTCGACCCGGCCCGAGTCGTTCGGCCGCACGGTGGTCGAGGCGCTCTCGCTGTGCCGTCCGGTGCTCGGCTACGCCCACGGCGGCGTCGGCGAGCTGCTGGCCGAGCTGTATCCGGCCGGACGCGTGCCGGTGGGCGACCGCCGCAAGCTGGTCGAGCGTGCCGCCGAACTGCTGCGCGTGGCGCCGCCGATTCCCATGCTGCAGAGCTACCGGCTGTCGGACATGCAGCAGGCGGTGCTGGCGCTGTACGGCGAAGTGGCAGGCTGAACCGCACCGGCGCTGCGGGGCACTGACCCGAGCCCTGGCCCGTTGCGGCGCTGACTACCACGCGGGGCCCGGCCGCCGGCGTCCTCTACAATCCCCCGATGCCTCTCGCCCGTTCCCTTGCTGCCGCCCTGCGCTCGCCGCTGCTGCCGTTCTGGCTGGTGATCGCGCTGCTGCCGGCAGGGCGCAGTTCGGAACTGGGAACGTTGCTGTGCCTGATCGGCACCATCCTGCTGTTCGTACGCCACCCACGGGCGCTCGAGGAGCATGCCGGCGCACGCCTGCTGCTGGTGCTGCTGGCCTGCTACGTGGGCGCCGCGTTGTTCTCCTCGTTCGACGCGGTAGCGCCGGGGAAGAGCTGGGGCACCACCGCCGGCCTGCTGCGTTATGTGCCGCTGGGACTGTATGCCTGCTTTGCGATCCGCCGTGGCGATCGCCTGCGCACGCTGTACTTCGCCGTTGCCGCCGTCAACGCCCTCTGGGTGGCCGACGCCTGGCTGCAGGCGCTCACCGGCGTGAGCCTGGGCGGCCACGCCGAGGCCGAGCGCATTTCGGGCATCTTCGGCGCGGACAATCTCAAGCTCGGGCCCACCCTGGCCGTGCTCGCACCGTTCGCGCTGTGGGCGGCGCGCGAGCGCTGGGGGCGCATGGGGCTGGTGCTGGCGTTCGTGCTGTTGTTGGGTCCGGTGCTGCTGGCCGGCTCGCGGGCCGGCTGGCTCACCTATGCACTGGTCGCGCTGGCCTTCGCCTGGCGCGAGGCCGCTTCGGCGCGCCGATTCCTTCTCTGGTGCGGCGCCGGCGCGCTGCTGGCGGCATTGGCGGGTACCCTGGCCTGGCACGCCTCCGGCCGCTTCCATGAGCGCATGGAGCGTACCCTGGCCGTGTTCGCGGACGAGCCGCAGGGGCTGGACGAGGCACTCACCGGCCGGCCTGCGATCTGGCGTGCCAGCGTACGGATGGCGGCCGACCATCCCTGGAACGGCGTGGGCGTGCGCGGTTTCCGCTACGCCTATCCCGACTACGCGCCGGCCGACGACCACTTCCTGGTCGCGGAGGCCTGTGGCGTGGGCGAGGGTGCCTGCCACGCGCATCAGCTGGTGCTGGAAGTGCTGAGCGAGACCGGCGCGGTCGGCCTGGCGTTATGGCTGGCCGCCGCCGCGATCGGGCTGCGCGCATGGCGTCGGCAGGCACCGGCGGCGCGGGTTCGCGCCTTTCCCGCTTCGGTGGCGCTGGCGGTGATGCTGTTCCCGCTCAACACCCATCTGGCGTTCTACTCGGCCTGGTGGGGGCTGCTGTTCGCCTGGCTGCTGGGGCTGTGGTGCGCGGCGCTCTACGTGGTGGAGGAACGCAATGCGTGAGCCGCTGTCGGCCGTGGTGACGACCTACAACAGCGCTGCCACGCTGGACGCCTGCCTGGGTTCGGTCGCCTGGGCAGACGACATCGTGGTGCTCGATTCGGGCTCGACCGACGACACGGTCGCAATCGCCTGCCGCCACGGTGCGCGATTGCACGTGCAGCCGTTCGCCGGCTACAGCGCGCAGAAGCAGGCCGCGATCGATCTGGCCCGGCATCGCTGGGTGCTGCTGCTGGATTCGGACGAGGTGCTGCCGTCCGCCGCCGCCGCGACCCTGCAGCGCGCGCTGCAATCGCCGGCCTGCGCCGGCTACGAGCTCTGGCGGCGCGAATGGGTGTTCTGGCGCTGGCAATCGCCGCGCGCGCGACGCAACCATTACGTGCGGCTGTTCGATCGCGAACGGGCGCGCATGAGCGGACACAGCGTGCACGAGGGGGTCGAGGTGGACGGGCCGGTCGGCCAGCTCGACGTCGTGCTGGACCATTTCGGCGAACCGGACATCGCCGGCCGCGTGGACAAGGCCAACCGATATTCCACCTTGCAGGCGAACGACGATGCGCGCCGGCAACGCGCATGGGTGGGCTGGCGGCTGGTCGCCTATCCGACGATCGCGTTCCTGCGTTACTACCTGCTGCGCGGGCACTGGCGCGCCGGCTGGGCAGGTTTCATCGCCGCGCGGGTGCACGCCTTCTACGCCTTCCTCAAGTACGCCAAGCTGCATGAACTGCGCATGCGCAGCGCACCCGGCGCGGCGCGCCACCCGCGTCAGCGGTAGACCGGCGGCGCGCCCGGTGGGCGGGTCTTGAAGCGCTTGTGCACCCACAGGTACTGCGCGGGCGCGGTGCGCACCATCTGCTCGATGGCGGCGTTGACCCGCGTGGTGTCGGCGGCCGCGTCGCCGCCCATCGGCAGCGGCGCGCCCAGCCGCATGGCGTAGCCGCCCCCGGGCAGTCGCTGGTGGAAGAACGGGATCACCTGCGCCTGGCCCATCCGCGCCAGGTGGTGGGTCGCGGTGATGGTCGCCGCGGGCACGCCGAAGAACGGCACGAACACGCTGTCCTTGCTGCGCATGTCCTGGTCGGGCGCGTACCAGACGGTGCCGCCGCCGCGCAGGTACCTCACCGTGCCGCGGATGTCGTCCTTCTCGAACATGGCCGCGGCATAGTGCAGGCGCGCGCGCAGCACCGCCCACTCGAACACGGCCGAATCCATGCGCCGGTACATGCCCGCGATCGGGATGCGTCGCGAGATCAGGCGCGCACACAGTTCAAGGTGCGAGAAGTGCCCGCCCACCAGCAGCACGCCCTGGCCTTGCGTGCGCGCCGCTTCCAGGTGTTCCAGGCCTTCGATGTGGGTAGGGATGCGCGCGATCGCGCGGTCGGAACCCATCCAGCCGAGCGCGAACTCGACCAGCATCAGGCCGATGTCGGTCAGGTGTGCGTCGACCAGTGCGGCCTGCTGGCGCGCGTCCAGTTCGGGAAAGCACAGCGCGATGTTGGTTTCGGCGATGCGCCGCCGACGCGAGGGCACGTGGCGGATCAGGGCACCGAACGCGCGGCCCACCCGGATCAGCAGCGGATAGGGCAGGCGGGCGATCAGCCAGATCGCGCCCACGCCCAGCCAGGCGGGCCAGTGGCGCGGCGCAAGCAGGGCAGGGTCGAAGGAAGGGCGGGGCATGCCGGGCATCCGGGGGATTGTAGCCGTTGAAGCCCTCTTCCCCGAGAGAGGGAGCAGGCACCGCCTATAATCCCGTCACTCCGACCGTTTGGCCTTCCGTTGCGCTACCTCTACACCTTCGTGATGTACCTGGCGACGCCGCTGATCGTGCTGCGTCTGTGGATCCGTGGCGCGCGTTACGGCAACTACCACCGGCGCTGGCCGGAGCGCTTCGGCCTGTTCCAGAAGCCCCGGTTCAGCGGCAGCCTGTGGGTGCATGCGGTGTCGGTGGGCGAGGTCAACGCGGCCGAGCCGCTGATCAAGGCGCTCAGGCGCGATTACCCCAACGCGCCGCTGGTGGTCACCACGGTGACGCCGACCGGCTCGGCGCGCGTGCACCAGCTGTTCGGCGACAGCGTCTTCCACGTCTACCTGCCCTACGACCTGCCCTTCGCGGTGCATCGCTTCCTGAAGCGCGTGCGTCCGCGACTGGCGCTGATCGTGGAAACGGAGATCTGGCCGAACCTCTATTTCGCCTGTCGGCGTCGCGGCATCCCGCTGATGATCGTCAACGCGCGATTGTCCGAGCGCTCGTTGCGCGGTTACCGGCCATTGCGTTCGCTGGTGCGCTCGGCGTTGCGCACGGTCCGGCGGATTGCCGCGCAGTCGCGCACCGACGCCGCGCGCTACCGGCTGCTGGGCGCCGACCCCGCGCAACTGGTGGTCAGCGGAAACCTGAAGTTCGACATGCCCGTACCCGACGGCGCGGTGGACAAGGGTGCCGCGCTGCGCGCGCAATGGGGGCCGCGTCGCCCGGTGTGGATCGCCGCGAGCACGCACGAGGGCGAGGAACTGGCGGTGCTGGAGGCGCACCTGGACGTGCTGCGCCGGTTGCCCGACGCCTTGCTGCTGATCGCGCCGCGCCACCCCGAGCGCTTCAGGCTGGTCGAGCATTCGGCCCGCAGCCTGGGCTTCACCGTCGCCACGCGCAGCGTCGAACGCGTGCCCGGCGCGCACCAGGTGTTCGTGATCGATGCGATGGGCGAACTGATGCCGTTCTACGCGGCGTCCGACCTGGCCCTCGTCGGTGGCAGCCTGGTGCCGATCGGTGGGCACAACGTGCTGGAACCGGCGGCGCTGGCGCGGCCGGTGCTGGTCGGCCCGCACACGTTCAATTTCGAGGAGATCACCCTCACGCTGATCCGCGAGGGCGGCGCCCGTCGTGTCGCGCAGGTGGACCAGCTCGGCCACGAGGTGCTCGACCTGCTGCGCGACGAACGCGAGCGCGAGCGGATGGGACGCCAGGCGCGGCGCGTGTTCGACAGCGAGCGCGGCGCGGTGGCGCGGGTGATGGAGCTGATCGACCGCGTGCTGGAGGAATAGGGCGTTACCGCCCGCATCCCTCCCCGGCGCGGCCGGGGAGGGATGGTCGAAGCGTCACTGGAGCAGCGAGTTGACCGCCTCGATGTCCTTCACGTCGATGGTGCCGGCGGCCTGCTTGAGCTGCAGCTGGTCCAGGATCAGCGCATGGCGCGACTGCGAGTAGCTGCTCTCGGCCTGGGTCAACGTCTGGATCGCGTTGAGCACGTTGAGCATGGTCTGCGTGCCGACATCGAAACCGGCGCGGGTGGCCTCCAGCGCCTTCTGGCCGGATTCGACCGAAGCCTTGTTCGCCTCCACCTGGCTGATGCCGGCGATCACCGAACGATAGAAGTTGAGCGTGTCGCGGGTGACCTGGCGACGCTGGGCCTCCAGCGAGTCCTCGGCCGCGTCGCGCTGGTAGATCGACTGGCGCACGCGCGATTGCGTGGCGAAGCCGGAAAAGATCGGCACGTTGAGGGTGATGCCCACCGTGGTGCCGTAGCGGCCGTTCCGGTCGGCGAATGCGCCGCCCATGTTTTCCAGCCAGTTGGCCGAGGTGCCGCGGCTGACCGAGGCATTGATCGTCGGCAGGTGGCCGGCGCGGGCCGAATTGACCGCATGCGAGGCTGCTTCGACGTTGTACTGCTGGGCGATCACGTTCGGGTTGTTCTTCTGCGCCTGTTGCACCCAGGCATTCGGATCGGCCGGGTTGGGCGGTACCATCGGCAGGTCGTCGCGCAGCTGCTTGAGGTCGCCGACCGGCTTGCCGGTGATCTGGGCGAGCGCTTCGCGCGCGTCGTTCAGGGCGTTGTTGGCGGCGACCGTCTGCGCCTTGGCCAGCTCGTAGTACGACTTGGCCTGGTACACGTCGGTGACCGCCGACAGGCCCACGTTGAAGCGCTGCTCGGCCTGCTCGTAGGACTGCCGGAACGCATCCTCGTTGGCCTTGGCGTAGGCCAGCTCGTCCTGGCTGGTCAGCACGCCGAAGTAGGCGGCGGTGACGCGCACCAGCAGTTCCTGCAGCGCGGAGTTGTACTGCGCGTTCTGCGAGTCGGCCTGGGACTCGGCCGCGTGCAGGTTGGCGATCTTGCTGAGGTCGAGGATGGTCTGGCTCAGCTCCAGCGACTCGTCGCGGCTGCGCAGGTGGCCGGCGTTGAGTGGAGCCCCGCCGTCCGTGATGGTCTGCGCATTGGCGCCGCTTGACTGGCTGAAGGTGGCGCGGCCCGAAAGCTGCGGCAGCAGCAGGGCGCGGCTCTGCGTCACGTTCTCGCCGACCGAAAGGCGCTGTGCCTCGGCCTGCGACAGCACCGGGTCGTTGGCGCGCGCTTGGCGGTAGGCGTCCATCAGGTCCTCGCCGTGACCGGGCAGCGAGGTCGCCGACAGGGCCAGTGCGAGGGTGAGCAGCTTCAAGCGCATCGGGGTTGCCTCATGCAATCGATTGGAAGTTTAGAAGACGAAACGGCGGGGTGGCTCGGCGTGAGCCAGGTACGGCAGATCGGTCTCGAACAGATACTCCTCGCGCAAGCCGCCGTTGCCGGCCTGGGTCAGCAGCACGGCCTGCTGCACCGGCGACTCGCCGCGGATCGCCAGCAGGCGGCCGCCCGGCTTGAGCCAGCCCAGGAAACGCTGCGGGACCTGCCACACGGCGCCGGTCACCACGATGGCATCGAACTTCTCCTGCGACTGCCAGTCCTGTACCGCGTCGGCGGTCACCAGCGTGGCGTTGGCGATGCCGGCCGCGGCCAGGCGTGACTGCGCGGCGGCGGTGAAGTCGCCATGCACGTCGACGCTGGTCACGTGCGCGGCGAGCGTGGCCATGCACGCGGTGAGGAAACCCGAACCGGTGCCGATCTCCAGCACGCGGTCGGTCGGCTTCAGATCCAGTGCCTGCAGAACGCGACCCTCGATCACCGGCTTCATCATCACCTGGCCATGACCCAACGGCAGGCACAGGTCGGCGAAGGCGAGCTGGCGGTGCTGCGGCGCCACGAAGTCTTCGCGGCGCACCTGCGCCAGCGCATCGAGCACGCGCGCGTCGAGCACATCCCAGGGTCGCACCTGGTTCTCGACCATGTTCTGCCGTGCCTGTTCGAAATTCATCGCCATGGTCTTACGTCCGCAAGAATCAAAAAGATCAAAAGGATAAGCGTTCGGAGGCCGTCGCGACAGTGACGGTTAGGGTGCGGCCTCGAGGCAGGTGTCCGAAGTGCCGGAAGTCACCGCGCCGCATTGACGGAAGTCATGCCCGGCGCGGTGTCCGCGGACACCGCGCCGCCCGGGTCCGCTCGCGCGCGGTGCCAGCCCCGCAGCCGGCATGCGACGTGCATGGCGGTACACTGCGCACAAGGACGTCCGGGCCGTTGACGGCATGGCTGTTTCCATGGAACTGGAAATAAGTAAACCGATCCGTATAATAAAGTGGCTGATCTTTCTTGTGAAGCTGCTCCCGCCCAAGGTGTATCCATGAATTGTCCCGCCCACGCCAAGACTCCCGGCCCCGGCCGTCCGAAGGACATGGAGAAGCGCGCGGCGATTCTGGAGGCGGCCAAGGCGCTGTTCATCCGCAACGCCTTCGCCGGCACCAGCATGGATGCGGTGGCGGCCGAGGCGGGCGTGTCCAAGCTCACCGTCTACAGCCACTTCGGCGACAAGGACAATCTCTTCCGCGAAGTCATCCGCGCCCGCGTGAACGACCTGCTGCCGGAAGAGACCTATCACTTCGATCCGCGCGAGGACATCGCCGAGACCTTGCTGCGCGTCGCGCTGACCCATGCGCGGCTGGACTGCAACGCCGAGACGGTCGGCACCTTCCGCGCGATCCTTTCCGACTGCCGCCAGGGCAATCCCCGCTATGGCCGGCTGATGTGGGAAGAGGGCGCCACGCGCACGCATGGACTGATGGAACGCCTCCTGCAGCAGGCGGTTGACGCCGGCAAGCTCCAGATCGACGACGTGCCGCGCGCCTGCGTGCAGTTCCTCACGCTGATCAAGGGCAACCTGATGATGCGGCAGATGTTCGGCTGCTGCGAATGCCCGGACAGCTACGCCGCCGAGATCGAGGCGACCGCGCGCGCCGGCGTGAAGATGTTCCTGCGCGCCTACCTGCCGCGCTGACACGGTCCAGCCCACCCATCGGTCCGCCGGGCCGAACCACCCTGCGGGGTGGCTGCTTCACCGCCGTTTCGCGCCCCTCCCGCTAGCCTGACCCAGATACCACCATCCGAGAACAGACATGGCGAGCAAGCCGTTCCTGACCGACATCGAGGCCATCCGCAAGCGCGCCCGCGAGCACATCGACCAGGGTGCGATCACCGCCGGTTACACCGCCGATCGCGAGACCGTGATCAAACTGCTCAACGAAGCGCTGGCCACCGAGATCGTCTGTACGCTGCGCTACAAGTATCACTACTACATGGCCTCGGGGATTCAGTCGCAGGCGGTCAAGGCCGAGTTCCTAGAGCACGCGCAGCAGGAGCAGGAACACGCCGACCGCATCGCCGAACGCATCACGCAACTGGACGGCAAGCCCGACTTCAACCCCGACGGGCTGCTCAGCCGCGCGCACGCCGATTACGCCGAGGGCGCGGACCTGGTCGACATGATCAGGGAAGACCTGGTGGCCGAGCGCATCGCGATCGATACCTACCGCGCGATCATCGAGTACATCGGTGGTGACGACCCGACCACCCGCCGGATCATGGAAGAGGTGCTGGCGCAGGAAGAGGAGCACGCCGAGGACATGGCGACTTTGCTTGCGCAGCTGGGCGAGAAGGCCGAGCCGAAACAACCGGCGAAGCCCCGGCCCGCGGCGCAGTCGTCCGCCGGGGCCGGCTCCGGCTCCGGCAGGCAGCACTGAGTCACCAGCCGGCGAGCACCAGCTTGCCGATGCTGCTGCCGGCCTCGATGCGCCGGTGGGCTTCGCGCAGGTTCGCCGCGCTGATCGGCGAGAGCACGTCCCGGGCGATGCCACGCAGCTCGCCGGCATCGACCCGTTGCGCCACGCGCGCGAGGATGCGGCCCTGTGCGGCCAGGTCCGCGGCGCCGGTGCGCGTGCGGGTGAACATCGACTCCCAGTGGATGCCGATCGACTTGGCCTTGTACGGGCCGCCGAGCGGCAGTGGCCCGCGCGGCTCCACGACCAGGCCGACATGCCCCTGCGGCGCGACCAGCTCGCCCAGGGCCTCCCAGTAACGATCGGTATCGGCCAGGTTTATCGCCGCGTCGACTTGCGCGAGGCCGAGCGCGGCCAGCTGGGGCGCCAGCGGTTGCCGATGATCGATCGTCTCCGCGGCGCCGAGCTGGCGGCACCATGCGGCCGTCTCCGGACGCGAGGCGGTGGCGATCACGCGGAAACCCGCCCGCCGCGCAAGCTGGATCGCCATCGAACCGACGCCACCGGCGCCCGCGATCACCAGCAGCGTGCGCCCCTGGCCGCCGTGTGCACTGTCGAACGGCATGCGCTGGAACAGCAGCTCCCAGGCGGTCAGCGAGACCAGCGGAAGTGCCGCCGCCTGCGCGGCATCGAGCGTGCGTGGTGCGTGCGCCACGATGCGCGCGTCGACGGCCTGGAACTGCGCGTTGCTGCCCGGTCGCGTGGCATCGCCGGCGTAGTACACGCGCTCGCCCCGCGCGAAACCCCGCATCCTGGCCGAGCGGCTGGGCGAGGTGCCGCCGTGGGAGCGCGCCTCCGGCGCGCAGGCATGAAAAAGGCGCACCGCCTCCATGGCGGTGCGCTTTTGGGCAACGCGGTTTACTTGGCGGCCGCGTAGCGCTCGACGCCCGCGCGGATCTCCGCCTTGGCTTCCTCGGCGCCGACCCAGCCGTCGACCTTCACCCACTTGCCCTTCTCCAGGTCCTTGTAGTGCTCGAAGAAGTGGCCGATGCGCTCGAGCCAGTGCGGCGAGACGCCCTTGATGTCGCTGATGTGCGCATAGCCCGGGAAGATCTTCGGCGCGGGGATCACGACCAGCTTCTCGTCGCTGCCGGCCTCATCGCTCATCTTCAGCATGCCAACGGGAATGCAGCGGATCACCGAGGCGGGAATCAGCGGCAGCGGCAGGATCACCAGCGCGTCCAGCGGATCGCCGTCGCCACCCAGCGTGCCGGGCACGTACCCGTAGTTGCACGGATAGCGCATCGGCGTGGACAGGATGCGGTCGACGAAGATCGCGTCGCTTTCCTTGTCCACTTCGTACTTGACCGGTTCGGCATCCTTGGGAATCTCGATGACGACGTTGATTTCGTCCGGCACGTTGCGGCCGGCGGGAACGTGATGCAGACCCATGGGAATCCTTTGGGGGAGGCGGAAAAAGCGAGGCGCGAAAGGATACGGCAAACGCTGTTGCAATGCAGCGAAATACAGGGCGGGTGTTTAGCGGATGGCTATCCTCACGGCCCGCTCGGAGCCGTGCGCCTCCTGTCGCTCTCCCCCGGCGGGTCGCATGGCCTGAGGGAAGATGCCCCGCCGAGTCTCGGGGCGCGGCACGCCGGGTCCCGGAGGGTGCGTGGTGGGCGGTGGCGGGTGCGGTCAGCGCAGCGGCCGCTCGCGCAACCACTTGGTGGCGATCCACTTCTCGCCCCGGATCACCGGCAGGCCGGCGTGCAGCGAACTGGCATCGCCGCCCTCGTAGGCGAAATAGACGGCCGAACCGGCCAGCGCCGTGACCGTCAGCCCGACGTTCGGAAACGCGGTGCCGCCGCCCTCCTCGGGCGTGTTGAGGTACATCACGACACTGGCGATGCGCTGGCCGCCGCGCGCGGTGACCGCCGCGTAGCCTGGCTGGGTGGGGTCGAACCAGTCGTAGTGCGGCTCGTACTCCTGGCCGGGCAGGTAGTGCAGCACCTGCAGGCCTTCGCCGTGTTCCACCGGCAGGTCGAGCAGCTTCGCCAGGCGCGCTTCGATGCCGCGCACCAGCGGCGTCTCGCCCAGCGTGAAGAACATCCCGGCGCTGCTGCGCCGCTCGTCGATCTGGTGCCTGCCGTCCTCGGCCACCGTCTTCGCGCGGTCCAGCCGCGGCCGCGCGGCATCGATCAGCGCGGCGCATTCGTCCGCGTCGAGCAGCCCGTCGAGTACGCGCACGATCGGTGCCTCCATGCCGGCACTCACGCGGACCTCGCGGCCGTCGACCGCTACCCGCGGCGCGGCAGGCGCACGGGTGCGCCTGCCGCCGGGCGCGCTGGCATTGATCGAGCTCAGCGGAATCTTCAGCACCTCGGCGACCGCGCTGCGGCATTGCGCCGGTGGATACCCGGCCTCCTTGAGCAGCTTGAGCACTTCCGGCACGCCGTGGCCTGCGCGCGCGGTGGTCATGATCCATTCGCGCAACTGGGGGGAAATGCTGCCGGAAGAAGCTCTCATGCGTTGCGTGCGGGAGGTTGCGGCGGCCGGGCGGCCGCCGGAAACCTCATTTTACGTGCTGCCACAACCAGGTGTACTCGAGCGCGTGCATGAAGGCCGACTGCTTGTTGTCCGCCGCGCCGCCATGGCCGCCCTCGATGTTCTCGTAGAAGTCCGCGTCGTAGCCCATCGCCTGCATCTTCGCGGCCATCTTGCGCGCGTGCGCGGGGCCCACGCGGTCGTCGCGGGTGGAGGTGGTGAACAGCACCGGCGGGTACGGCTTGCCCGGCTGGGCGTTCTGGTAGGGCGAGAAGGTCCGGATCCACGCCCATTCGGCCGGCTTGTCCGGGTCGCCGTACTCGGCCATCCACGACGCACCGGCGGACAGGTGCGTGTAGCGCTTCATGTCCAGCAACGCGACCTGGCTGACGATCGCGCCGTAGAGCTGCGGATAGAGCGTGAGCATGTTGCCCATCAGCAGGCCGCCGTTGCTGCCGCCCATCGCGGCCAGGTGCGCCGGCGAGGTGACCTTGCGCCGGATCAGGTCCTGCGACACCGCGGCGAAGTCCTCGTAGGCGCGCAGCCGGTTGGCCTTGAGCGCGGCCTTGTGCCAGCGCGGGCCGTACTCGCCGCCGCCGCGGATGTTGGCGATCACGTAGACGCCGCCGTGTTCCAGCCAGGCGCGGCCGATGCTGCCGCTGTAGCTCGGCTGCAGCGCGATCTCGAAGCCGCCGTAACCGTACTGCAGGGTGGGGTTGGCGCCATCGAGCTTCAGGTTCCTCGGCGCGATCTCGAAATACGGCACGCGGGTGCCGTCCTTCGAACGCACGAAGTGCTGGCTGACCGCGTACGTCGAGGCGTCGAAGAAGTCCGGGCTGTGCTTGATCGCTTCGGCCTCGCCCTGGCCCAGCGTGCCGTAGTAGAGCGTGGTCGGCTGCAGGAACCCGGAGACGGTGAGGAAGTAGTCGTCGCTCGCGTCCGCATCGATGCCACCGGCGTCGATCGCCGACAGCGCGGGCGCGCCGCGCAACGGCTGGCGCTTCCAGGCCCCCGGCTGCGGGGTGAGCACTTCGAGCCGGTTCACCACGTCCTCCATCACGTTGAGGATCAGGTGGTGGCGGGTCCAGGAATAGCCGTCCAGCGCGGTGGTGTCGGTCGGCTCGAACAGCACGGTGATGTCGCGCTTGCCCGCAACGAAATCGTCGAAGTTCGTCGCCAGCAGCGAGCCGGCCCTGTACGCGTGGCCGCCGACGGTCCAGTCGCTGCGCGGCTCGATCAGCAGCCATTCGCGCTCGACGCTGGTCTCGGCGTCGGTCGGCACCTCGATGCGGGTGAGCTTGCCGTCCTTGCTCAGCAGGTAGCTTTCGCTGTCGTAGAAGGCCAGTGCGCGTTGCACGAAGCTGCGTTCGTAGCCGGGGGTCAGGTCGCGGTAGGCGCTGACCGCCAGGTCGTCGTGCTTGCCTTCGTAGATCGTCACCGCCTCCGCCAGCGGCGTACCGCGGGCCCACAGCTTGGCAATGCGCGGGTAGCTCGACTCGGTCATCGAGCCGGGACCGAAATCGGTGCCGACGAAGATGTGGTCCTGGTCGGCCCAGGCCACCTGGCTCTTGGCCTCGGGCAGCGTGAAGCCGCCCTCGACGAAGGCCTTGTCGTGGAGGTCGAACTCGCGCACCACGTCGGCGTCCGCGCCACCACGCGAGAGCGACAGCAGGCAGCGGCGGTAGTCGGGCTTCAGGCATTGCGCGCCGTGCCAGACCCAGTTCTCGTGCTCGGCCGCGGCCAGCGCGTCGAGGTCGAGGACGGTCTCCCAGGCCGGCTGGGCTTTGCGGTACTCGGCCAGCGTGGTGCGCCGCCACAGGCCCTTGGGATGGGCCTTGTCGCGCCAGAAGTTGTAGTAGTGATCGCCGAGCTTTTCGACGAAGGGGATCCGCGCGTCCGAGTCGAGCACTTCGAGCAGGCGGGCGTCCAGGCGCTTGAACTCGGGCGACTGGGCGTAATCGGCGATGGTGGTGGCGTCCTGTTGCTTGACCCAGTCCATCGCGCGGGTGCCGTCGATGTCCTCGAGCCAAAGATACGCGTCGTCGGTGGTGTGTGCGCCGGTTGGCGCGGAGGTCCGTGCGTGTGTCATGCCTGCCAGTGTGAGGCCCAGCGCGAGCGCGAGCCAGCGGGAGGTGTGGGTCATGTCGTTGTCCCCTGTGGAACGGATGAGTGTGGAGGGTGGAGTGGTGGACTGCCTGTGACTAAAGTCAGCGCCTGCTTTGCCCCCTCTCCCCACCGGGGAGAGGGCCGGGGTGGGGGGCTCGCGGGGAACTCCGCTCATGCCCTGGACAAAGCGAAGGCCCCGCAAGGGGCCTTCGATGGTGGCCATTCGCAAGAGTGGCCCCTCACCCCAACCCTCTCCCCGGAGGGGAGAGGGAGCTTGGGCCGAGGTTGCTCAGAGCAGCGGGATCAACAGCAGCGCCACGATATTGATGATCTTGATCAGCGGATTGACGGCCGGACCGGCGGTGTCCTTGTACGGATCGCCCACGGTGTCGCCGGTGACCGCCGCCTTGTGCGCCTCCGAGCCCTTGCCACCGTGGTTGCCATCCTCGATGTACTTCTTGGCGTTGTCCCAGGCACCACCGCCGGTGGTCATCGAAATGGCCACGAACAGGCCGGTGACGATGGTGCCGATCAGCACGCCGCCCAGCGCCTTCGGTCCGAGCAACAGGCCGATCACGATCGGCACCACCACCGGCAGCAGCGAAGGCACGATCATCTCGCGGATCGCCGAGCGGGTGAGCATGTCGACCGCCTTGTCGTACTGCGGCTTGCCGGTGCCTTCCATGATCCCGGGGATGGTGCGGAACTGGCGGCGCACCTCTTCCACCACCGCGCCTGCCGCGCGGCCCACCGCCTCCATCGCCATGGCGCTGAAGAGGTAGGGGATCAGGCCGCCGATCAGCAGGCCGATGATGACCATGTGGTCGGACAGGTCGAAGGCGAAGGTGGTGCCCGCGTTGTTCACTGCCAGGTTGTGCGTGTAGTCGGCGAACAGCACGAGCGCGGCGAGCGCGGCCGAACCGATCGCGTAGCCCTTGGTCACCGCCTTGGTGGTGTTGCCCACGGCGTCCAGCGGATCGGTGATCCCGCGTACTTCCGGCGGCAGGTCGGCCATCTCGGCGATGCCGCCGGCGTTGTCGGTGATCGGGCCGTAGGCGTCCAGGGCCACGATCATGCCCGCCATCGAGAGCATCGATGTCGCCGCGATCGCGATGCCATACAGGCCGGCCAGATAGTGGGCACCCCAGATCGCCGCGCACACCACGATCACCGGCCAGGCGGTGGCCTTCATCGACACGCCCAGGCCGGCGATGATGTTGGTGCCGTGCCCGGTGGTGGAGGCTTGCGCGATGTGCCGCACCGGCTTGTACTGCGTGCCGGTGTAGTACTCGGTGATCCACACGATGAGCCCGGTCAGCACCAGGCCGATCAGTGCGCACCAGAAGATCGACATGCTGTCGATGGCGCCGCCGTCGGCCGACAGGCCCTGGGGCAGCAACTCCCGGGTGACGAACCAGAAGCCGACGGCCGAGAGCACCGCCGAGACGATCACGCCCTTGTACAGCGCGCCCATGATCGAGCCGCCCTCGCGCACCTTGACGAAGAAGGTGGCGATGATCGAGGCGATGATCGAGACGCCGCCGAGCACCAGCGGATAGAGCACGGCGTGCGGATCGGCGGTGAACATCAGTCCGCCGAGCAGCATGGTGGCGATCACCGTCACCGCATAGGTCTCGAACAGGTCGGCCGCCATGCCGGCGCAGTCGCCCACGTTGTCGCCGACGTTGTCGGCGATCACCGCCGGGTTGCGCGGGTCGTCCTCGGGAATGCCGGCCTCGACCTTGCCGACCAGGTCGGCGCCGACGTCCGCGCCCTTGGTGAAAATGCCGCCACCGAGACGCGCGAAGATCGAGATCAGCGAGCTGCCGAAGGCCAGGCCGACCAGCGGATGCAGCGGATCGGGCACGCCCAGGTGGTTGAGGACCATCCAGTAGCCGGTCACCCCCAGCAGCGCCAGGCCGACCACCAGCATGCCGGTGATCGCCCCGCCGCGGAATGCGACATCCATGGCCGCGCGCATGCCGCTGCGTGCGGCCTCGGCGGTGCGCACGTTGGCGCGCACCGAGACGTTCATGCCGATGTAGCCGGTGGCGCCGGAGAGCACCGCCCCGACCAGGAAGCCGATGGCGGTGTACCAGTTAAGGAAGAAGCCGATCAGGACCAGCAGGACGATGCCCGCCAGCGCGATGGTGCCGTACTGGCGGTTGAGGTAGGCGCGGGCGCCTTCCTGGATGGCCGCGGCGATCGCCTGCATGCGTTCGTTGCCGGCCGAGCGGCCAAGAACCCAGCGTACCGAGACCAAGCCATAGAGAATCGCGAGAACCGCGCACCCCAGCGCGATCCACAACCACATACCGTCCTGCTGCTGCATTCGGTGCCTCCCCAGGTGAGTGAATACCGCCACAGGCGGGTTGCCTCACGGGCAGCTCGCCCCCGGCCGCTGAAACAGCGGCCTCGGCGAGTATAGGCAGGGGTGACGTGATTGACTGTTGTGCGCCGCAGCGGCGGGGCTGCAAAACCAGCCCTATGCCCGCAGCGGCCGGGAGAGGGGAGGCCAATGGGCCGTCGCCCCTCGATCTGCGTTCCCCCCGACGGGCTGGCCCGACGGCCGGGCCAACCTCGCCGGGACAGGTGCTTCCAGGCTTCAGGGTCCCGGAAAGCACGCGGCCGGAGCGTCGCCACTCCGGCCGCGAGATGAACCACGCAACTCAGTTGAGCACGTAGTCCAGGATGATGCCGGTGGCGATGGCGACCAGCACGTAATCGTCGTTGTCGTCGCGCACCCAGTGGTAGCCACGCGGCGGTGGACGCAGGCGCACGCGCTCGTAGTCGTGCACGACGATGACACGGCCGTCATAACGGTGACCGCGCTCCCAGTGATGGTGGCGGTCGCCGCGCCAGCCCTCGTCGTGGCCGTGCTTGTCGTGGCCGCGCCCGTGGCCGCGACCATGATCATGGTCGGCCAGCGCCGCGCCGCTGGCGGCAAGCAGGGGCAGGGCGAACAGGACGCTCAGCAGCAACTTCATCATGTGTCTCCCATGGCCGGGCGCGGGGCCCGGGTGAAACGCAGCGTAGGAATCTGCGACTGAACGGATGGTAGCCGCCCTGCACACAGACTTCACGTGACGCTCAGCAAGGAAACGGAGGTCTGTCGCCTCAGGGAAAGGCAGGCAGGCGCCTGGCAACCGCCACGTTGCGCAGGGAGGCGTAGGCGGGCAGGCCGTCCTTGCCGTAGGGCGGCGGCGCCTCGCCGCGGATCAGCGGCGACAGGTAGCGGCGCGCGGCGTCGGTGATGCCAAAGCCATCGCGGCGGATGAAGCTCCTGGGCAGCTTCTTTTCGCGATTGGCGATCCTCTTCAGTTCCGCCGGTTCGATCTTCCAGCGGTAGGGCGCCTCGGAGGTGCGCACGATCACCGGCATCACCGCGTTCATGCCGGCCAGCGCGAACTCCACCGCCGCGCGCCCCACCGCGTAGGCCTGCAGCGCGTCGGTGGCCGAGGCCAGGTGGCGGGCCGAGCGCTGCAGGTAGTCCGGCAATGCCCAGTGCACCTTGTACTCGAGCCTTTCCTTGACCAGCTGCGCCAGCACCGCCGCCACGCCGCCCAGCTGCGCGTGGCCGAAGGCGTCGCGGGTGCCGCCCTCTGCAAGGAAGCGGCCGGCCGCATCGCGTACCCCCTCGGAGGCGACCACCGTACACCAGCCCACGCGTTCGACCGTGGCCTTCACCCTGGCCAGGAACGCAGCCTCGTCGAACACGTTCTCCGGGAACAGGATGACGTGCGGCGGCGCATCCGGGCCCTCGCCGGCCAGGCCTGCGGCGGCGGCGATCCAGCCGGCGTGGCGGCCCATGACCTCCAGCACGAACACCCTGGTCGAAGTATCGGCCATCGAAGCGACGTCCAGGCTGGCCTCCAGCACCGATACGGCGGTGTACTTGGCGACCGAGCCGAAGCCCGGGCAGCAGTCGGTCACCGCCAGGTCGTTGTCCACCGTCTTGGGCACCCCGATGCAGCGGATGTCGTAGCCCATCGCCTTGCCGAGCTGCGAGATCTTCAGTGCGGTGTCGGCCGAGTCGTTGCCGCCGTTGTAGAGGAACCAGCGGATGTCGTGCGCGCGCAGCACCTCGATCAGGCGCTCGTACTCTGCGCGGTTGTCCTCCAGCGACTTGAGCTTGTAGCGGCAGGAGCCGAACGCGCCGCCAGGCGTGTGTCGCAAGGCGGCGATCGCGGATTTCGGCTCCCTGGTGGTGTCAATCAGGTCCTCGCGCAGCACGCCCAGGATGCCGTTGCGCGCCGCGTACACCGGCACGCCCTGCGCGCGCGCCGTCTCGATCACGCCGGCGGCGGTGGCGTTGATCACCGCGGTGACGCCCCCGGACTGGGCGTACAGCAGGCGGCCGGAACGGATAGCAGGACTCATGGTGATCTCCTTGGCAGGTACAGGTGCGTGCCCTTGCGAAACAGAGACTTGGCACGCATCCGGCCGCGGCGCGGTTTGACGCTGCCGGGGTCCAGACGGTACTTTGACGGTCCTCGGGTGAAATCTGACGAACCGCCGCAGCGTGCGTGCGGACCACACGCCCTGGAGCATTATGCGACTCGTCCTACTCGGTGCGCCCGGTTCGGGCAAAGGCACGCAGGCCGCGCGGCTGAAGGCCGACCTCAACGTACCGCACATCTCCACTGGCGACATGCTGCGTGCCGCGGTGACCGCGGGTACGCCGCTGGGGTTGAAGGCCAAGGCGGTGATGGACGCCGGCCAGCTGGTTTCCGATGACATCCTGCTGGGCATGCTGGAAGAGCGCCTGGCGCAGGACGATGCGCGCAACGGTTTCATCCTGGATGGCTATCCGCGCAACCTGGCGCAGGCCGACGCGCTGGACCACCTGCTGTCGCGCATCGGCCAGCCGCTGGATGCGGTGGTCAAGCTCGAAGTACCCAACGAAGCCATCATCGGCCGCTGCCAGATACGCTTCCAGGCCGAGAACCGCGCCGACGACAACCCCGACACGGTGCGCAAGCGGCTGGGTGTGTATGCCGAACAGACCGCGCCGGTGGCCGACTTCTATGCCAGGCGCGGCAAGCTGCAGGTCGTCGACGGCGTCGGCGACCTGGACGATGTGACCGCGCGCATCAAGCGCGCGCTGCAGAGCGAGTCGGCCGCGGCCAACGGCTGACGGAAAACCGGCTCCCTCTCCCGCCGGGAGAAGGGATGGGGCGAGGGGCGACCGGAGCGAGAGCAGTCGCCTCCCCCGGCCCCCGCTTCCTGCAAGACCCGTACCCTCACCCCCGGCCCCTCTCCCGGCGGGAGAGGGGGAACCCATCCGGCGAGAGGCAGGGTTTTCCAGACACATGCGCCTGCACATCCTCGGTATCTGCGGCACCTTCATGGGCGGCGTCGCCGCGCTCGCGCGCGAACTCGGCCTCGTGGTGGAAGGCTCCGATGCGGCCGTCTATCCGCCGATGAGCACCCAGCTCGAGGCCCTCGGCATCCGCCTGATGGACGGCTATACGTCCGAGCACCTCACGCCCGCGCCAGACCTGGTCGTGGTCGGCAATGCAATGACGCGCGGCAACCCCGCGGTCGAACACATGCTGAATGCGCGCCTGCGCTATGTGTCGGGCCCGCAGTGGCTGGGCGAGACGGTGCTGGCCGGGCGCGAGGTGCTGGCGGTGGCCGGCACCCATGGCAAGACCACCACTACCAGCCTGCTCTCGCACCTGCTGGAGAACGCGGGGCTGGCGCCCGGCTTCCTGGTCGGCGGGGTTCCGGGCAACTTCGGTGTGTCCGCGCGGCTGGGCGACAGGACTGCGCCGTTCGTTATCGAGGCCGACGAATACGACACGGCGTTCTTCGACAAGCGCTCGAAGTTCGTCCACTACCGCCCGCGCATCGCCATCCTCAACAATCTCGAGTACGACCACGCGGACATCTTCCCGGACCTGGCCGCGATCCAGCGTCAGTTCCACCACCTGGTGCGCACCGTGCCGGGCAACGGCCGGCTGATCGTCAACGCGCAAGACGCCGCGCTGGCCGAGGTGCTGGCGATGGGGTGCTGGACACCGGTGGAAACCTTCGGCATCGGCCAGGGCGACTGGCGTGCGCGGCTGGTCGAGCCGGACGGCTCGGTCTTCACCGTCGACTACCGCGGCGAGGCGATCGGCGAGGTGCGCTGGTCGCTGCTGGGCAACCACAGCGTGCTCAATGCATTGGCCGCGTTGGCTGCGGCCAGCGCGGCCGGCGCCGATCCGCGCAACCTGCTGCCGGCGTTCGCCAGCTTCCAGAGCGTCAAGCGGCGCATGGAACTGGTCGGCGAGGTCAACGGCGTGCGCGTCTACGACGATTTCGCGCACCATCCGACCGCGATCGCGACCACCCTGGCCGGCCTGCGCGCGAAGGTGGGCAAGGCGCGCATCCTGGTGGCGCTGGAGCCACGTTCCAACTCCATGCGCCTGGGCGCGCACGCGGCGGGCCTGGCGCCATCGCTGGTGGACGCGGATGCGGTGGTGTTCCTGCATCGCCCGGAGCTGCCCTGGGATGCCGCCCGCGTGACCGAGGCGCTGCAAGGCCGCGGGCGGGCCGAGTCCACGGTCGATGCGCTGATTGGAGCGCTGCATGCACAGGCACGGCCCGGCGACCACGTGGTGTTCATGTCCAACGGCGGTTTCGAGAATGCACCGCGTCGCTTCGTGGAAGCGCTCGGCTGACGCCCCAGGCCCTCCCGCCGCAGGGAGCGGCGCAGGATCTCACGCCAACGGCGCATCGAAACACGGCTCGCGCCGCTGGTACTCGTGCTGCGCGGCGAGCCACACACCCAGTCCGAAACCGAGCGTCAGCAGCGCCAGCAGACCGCCGCCGAAGGCGTAGCCCAGCGCGTCGACCAGCCAGACGCCCGCCCAGTACATCGCCATCGTGCCCACCAGCACCGCCGCGTTGACCAACTGCCGGCCGACCGCGTTCTGCGGCCCGATCAGGTGCACTGCCAGCGCCACCAGGCCGCCACCGGTGGCCACGACCAGCGTGACCAGCAGCATCAGCCCGGGTTGCGTGGCGTGGGTGAGCACGATGCCCAGCACGGTATAGGCCAGCGCGGTGAGCGTGCCGATCGGCACCAACACCAGCAGGGCGTCGGCGAGCGTCTGCTGATAGTCGCGGCGCGTGGCCGGCGCCAGCGTCAGGTACAGGTCGGCCAGGTTGGGGCGCATGCGCTGCATGCCGCGGCCGATCTGCGGAAAACGCGCCAGCGCGATCAGCACGGCGTACGCGCCCACCACGGTCGCGTTGAAATGCTTCCGGTGCAGCGCCACCACCACGTACAGCGTGGCGAACACCGCCATGATCGCGATGCGCAGCGCGATCGCGGCGGCGTTGTCGTGCGGCAGCAGCAGCCGGCGCACGAGCGCGCGACGTCGCGCGGCGGACGGCTGCCCGCGGTAACGGGCCAGGGCGCGATCCATCGCCTGCTGCGCGATCGCGTCGAACCAGCCCTCGAAGCGCCGGCCGAGCGCGCTGCGCCGCGGTGCCGTCCCTGCGCCGGTGCCGCGCCCCATGCTCAGCCCTTCCAGCGGCGAGGTATCCGGCGGCCGATCGGCCACCTGCAGCATCGGGTGCAGCGCCAGTCGCAGCAGCAGCACGGCCAGGAGCAGCAGCAACGGCAGCGTGAGCGGCGAGCGCAGTGCGCCCTGCACGATCGCCTCGACCAGCCCCGGCATCCAGCCGGCCAGCACCAGCAGCGGCCAGAACAGCAGGCTCACCCAGCGCTCCACGCCCATGGCGAAGCCCATTGCCGCCGCGAGCAGCAACAGCGCGCCGCCCAGCGCGACGTACGGTACGCCCAAGGCCAGCGCCAGCAGCGCGGGCTGCCCGACCCAGGCTGTCGCATCCAGCAGGCCGAAGATCGCCAGCCGATGACGGAACCCCGGCAGCAGGAAGGTTTCCGGCTGGCACGCGCTGCGCAGCGTGGTGGCCAGGCCCAGGTGCCAGAACCAGCTACCCATCGCCAACAGCCCGGCGCCCAGCGCCGCGCCGTCGGTATGTGGCGTGATCCACACCAGGCAGGCCAGTGCCCCCAGCCACAGCAGATGTGCAAGCACGCCCAGCAGCGGCATCTGCCGGCTGGGCAGCAACCACAGCTGGGCAATTGCCCTCATGCCAGTTCCACGAACAGGTCTTCCAGCGTGGGCATCTCGATGCGCAGGCTGGCGTCCTCGTCCTTGGCAAGCTGGTGCAGTCGTTCGGCCGGCACGTCTTCCAGCAGCAGGTGCAGGCTCGCGCCGGTGATGCGCGACTTGACCACCCCGGCCATCGTCGGTGTCGTGGTCCAGCCGGCTGGGCGGTTGAGCACCGCGTGGGACAGCCGCGCCTTGAGCTCGGCCAGCGGCCGGGTGAACTGGATGTGGCCGTCGCGCAGCAGCGCGATGTCGGCGTCGGCACGTTCGAGGTCGGCCGTGATGTGGGTGGAGAAGACCACCGTCTTGCCGGGTCCGCGCATCAACGCGAGCAGCTCGGCCATGAACGCGCGCCGCGCCTGCGGATCGAGGCTGGCGACCGGCTCGTCCAGCACCAGCAGGTCCGGCTCCGGCGCGATCGCGCGCACAATGGCGAGCTTCTGCCGTTGTCCCTGCGAGAGCCGGCCGATCTTCTGCCTGGGGTCGAGCTCCCACTCCTGCAGCAGGCGCGCGGCCAGTGCGTGGTTCCATTGCGCGTAGAAGGCCGCGGTGAAGTCCAGGTAGGCGCGCACCTTCATCCAGGGAAACAGTTCGAAATTCTGCGGCACGAACCCCACCCGGTGCAGGCGCTCGCCTCCGGGCTCGGTCATCGCCGCGCCCAGCAGCTCGACCGTGCCGGCGTCGATCGGCGCCAGGCCGAGCAGGCAGCGCAGCAGGGTCGTCTTGCCCGCGCCGTTGCGGCCGAGCAGGCCGACCACCCGCCCGGCCGGGACCTCCCAGTCCACGCCTCGCAAGACCTCGCGTCCCTCGAAGGCCTTGCGCACACCCCGCACGCGCAGGACCGGCTCGACCGTGGCGCGGGCCATCGGGGAAGAGGCGGGAAAGGGCAGCAGCGTGGCCATCGGCAGCGGTTCCGGTCCGGACCGGGACACTGTGGAGGCCGGCGGCGCGCGCGTCCAGTGATGGTTGTCATCCGGGGGCAGCGGGTGCGCCGGAGTATCCTGCCCTTCTCCCATACAGGCGCGCACCGCCATGACTGACACGCTGGCCGGCAAGACCCTGTTCATCACTGGTGCCTCGCGCGGCATCGGCCTGGCGATCGCCGTGCGCGCGGCCCGCGACGGCGCCAACATCGTGATCGCCGCCAAGAGTGGCGTGCCCAACCCGCGGCTGCCCGGCACCATCCATACCGCGGCGGCCGCCGTGGAAGAGGCCGGCGGCAAGGCGCTGGCACTCAAGGTGGACATTCGCGAGGAAGATCAGGTCAGGACGGCCGTGGCACAGGCGGCCGAGCGCTTCGGCGGGATCGACATCCTGGTCAACAACGCCAGCGCGATCTGGCTGGCCGGCGTGGAGGACACGCCGATGAAGCGGTTCGACCTGATGCACCAGGTCAACACGCGCGGCACCTTCCTGGTCACCCAGGCCTGCCTGCCGCACCTGAAGCGCGCCGCCAACCCGCACGTGCTGATGCTGGCGCCGCCACCCAGCCTGGATCCGAAATGGTTCGCCCCGCATACCGCCTACACCATCGCCAAGATGGGCATGAGCCTTTGCGTACTGGGCATGAGCGGCGAATTTGCCCCGCTCGGCATCGCCGTCAATGCGCTGTGGCCGCGTACGGTGATCGCCACGGCCGCCATCGGCATGATCGAGGGCGTGCGGGCTGAACAGTGCCGCCGGCCGGAGATCGTGGCCGATGCGGCGCACGCCATGCTGACCCGTCCGGCCCGGCAGTACAGCGGCCATTTCGCCCTCGATGAGGACCTGCTGCGAGAGCAGGGCGTGGTCGATTTCGACCGCTACGCGGTCCAGCCCGGCGCGCCGCTGCTTCCGGACCTTTTTCTGCATTGACCTCGCCTTCACGCCCGCTGTCGTTACTTCTTCCACCCGGTTTTGTGATATTGATCACAGTCCGTCGCCCCGGAAGGGCGGCATTGCAGCTGGGACCCACCGGCTGATCGACACAGGACATTCCGTCAGGGGCGGAGGTGGCGATGAACGCGGCATTGACATTACCCAGACGCTGCGTCGTCTGGTTCGGACGACCCGACGACATGGAACGCAACGGACTGGCCCGTTCCGGGTGGCCCGTGCGCGTGGCCGACGTGAAGGCAAGTGGCGTGGGTGCCCGCAATGGCGACGTCGTGGTTGCGCTGGCCGACCTGCGCCAGGACGATCCCGACACGCTGGAGGCGATGGAAGACATGGTCGCCGAGCACCCTGGCGTGCCCTGGATCGCCCTGGTCTCGCCCGAGACGCCCGCCCACGAACCCCGCGCAACCTCGATCCTGCGCGACTGCATGGCGGTGTTCACCAGCCCCATCGATTTCCCGCGGCTGCGCGAATCGCTGGATCGCCTGGCGCAGGGCGGCGTGCCCGCGCGCAGTGAGCCGGACATGCCGGGGCTGGTCGGCGCCAGTGAGGCGATGCGCACCTTGCGCGTCGGCTTGCGCAAGTACGCGCCGGTGGACCTGCCGGTGCTCGTCACCGGCGAGACGGGCACTGGCAAGGAAGTGGCCGCGCGCGTCATCCACCAGCTGTCGCCACGGGCGGAGCATCTGTTCGTGGCGATCAACTGCGGTGCGCTGCCGGCCAACCTGGTGCAATCGGAACTGTTCGGTCACGAACGCGGTGCCTTCACCGGCGCCACCACCCGCCGCATCGGCCATATCGAGAGCGCAAGCGGCGGCACTGTATTTCTGGACGAGATCGGCGACCTGCCGCTGGATGCCCAGACCAGCCTGCTGCGCTTCCTGCAGGAGGGCACGATCGTGCGGGTCGGCAGCAGCCATAGCCTGCGCGCGGACGTGCGCGTGCTGGCTGCCACCCATGTGGACATGGAAAAGGCCGTTGCCGCCGGGCGCTTCCGCCAGGACCTCTATTACCGGCTCAACGTGTTGCGCGTGCAGATGCCCTCGCTGCGCGAGCGCGGCGGCGACGTGGAACTGCTGGCACAGCATTTCCTGGACGTCTTCCGCGAACAGCACGGATGTCGCGCGCAGGCCTTCAGCGCGGCGGCGCGCCGCGCGCTGCGTGCGTTCAGCTGGCCGGGCAACGTGCGCGAGCTCATCAATCGCGTGCAGCGGGCGGCCGTGGTGGCCGAAGATTCCCTGATCAGCGTGCACGACCTGGACCTGCCGGTGCGCCCCGGTCATGCGCCGGCGGCGCTGGACCGCGTGCGCGTGACGGCCGAGCGCGACGCGCTGGTCGCCTGCCTGCGCGATACCCGCTTCAACGTCAGCGAATGCGCGCGGCGGCTGGGCGTCGCGCGGGTCACGATCTACCGCCTGTGCAAAAAGCATGGCGTGGCGCTGGACAAGCTGGCCCAGGCCACGTCTTGAACCTGCTCAGAACATGTAGGGGATCTTGAAGGTCAGGCTGAAGTCCGGTGCGTCCGGGGTCAGCCCGATGCCGAGCATGGAGACCAGCGTGGTGTGCTGGTTCAGGGCGTGGGTAACGCCCATGTTGAAGGTGGCGGCGTTCGCGTCCGAGCCGATCACCTTGGCCCAGGGCGAGCCCTTGTAGCGCAACGAGGCCTTGGCGGTGAGCTTGTCGCTGAACGACAGGCTCAGACTGGTGCGCTCGTTGAATGCGAAGGCCACGCCGGCACCGAAGTAATAGCTGTTGCCCAGCTTGACCGAGCCGGGGTTCTGCGTTTCCGGATCGGTATTGATGTCGTCGAAGTCGCGTGACTTCGAATAGATGTAGCCGAGGTTGGCGAAGATGATCGCCGGGTCCATGGTCTTGACCGCCGACAGGCCCAGGTTTGCCTGCCATACGCCGTTGCCGGTGGGCTGTTTCTCCGGCACGGCGAAGCGGATGTACTGGTCGTCGTCGCGTTGGAGCACCTTCCAGTCGATGCCGTAGGGCGATTGCCCGGTCGGCGCAGTGATGCCCAGGGTCAACACCGTGTCGGGCCGCGTACCGGTCTCGTCGAATAGCTTGTAGTTGGCGCTCAGCCCGAGGTCGCCCAGGCCTGCGCCGGTGGTGTCCTCCTCCGCGATCGCCGCCGCCGAGCCGCCGGCCCCGCCCTTCTGGTAGACCGTCTTGCGGTAGAGGTAGGGCACGTCCAGGTTCAGGGTCAGGCGCGGGCTGACGCCGTAGCGCGCGGCCAGGTTGTAGGTGAGCGAGTCCGACTTGACGTCCTCGATGGCGATGTTGCCGAGGAAAATCGCATCCAGCGCAAGGAAGCCGTTGAGCGTGATCTGGTTGCGGTCGTAGCGCGCGTAGCTGATGCTGTTCTCGAGCGTGAACTTGCGGTCGAACAGCGCGTGCTCCTGCTGCAGCGCATCCTTGAGGCTGCGCGTGGGCGTCTCCTGGCGCGCGGCTTCCGCCTCGGCGGCACTGCCGGCGTGGTTGCCTTCGTCGGGAGGCGTGGCCTGGGCCACCTGTGCCGGTGGCGGCGTACCGCCCGGCGCGGGCAGGCTGGACGGCGCGCTCTTGCCGGCCAGTTTGGCCTGCAAGGCCTGTACCTGCATGTCCAGTTCGCGTAACTGGCGCACCTGCTGCGCGTAGCTGGCCTTCAGCGCCTGCAACTGGGCCATCAGGGTCTGCACCTGGGCCTCGTCCTGCAACGTGGGCGCCGCCTGGGCGGAAAGGTCGAAGGGCAGGCCGACGAACAGCCCGCAGGCCACCGCGGTGGCTAACAAGGTCTTTTGCATGTGTGTGATCTCCCCTGGGACCGGACGCGCACCGGGCGGTGGCGCGCGCTCAGTACGTTGCGATGCCTCGGGTGAGGCCGATCGCCTGCGCCACGTTGAGCGCAAGCGGTGCGTTGGCGGGAGCGACCTGGCGTATCAGGTCGATCTCCAGCCGGTTGCTCACGCTCTGGCCGTCCGCGGTGAGCTGTACGCTCTGGCCGAGACTGCCGTCGCGGATCCACTGCTGCACCGTGCCCTGGCCGGCGATGGCCAGTCGCACGCCGGCGGATTGGCTGTCGAAACCGACCGACACGCTGGCGTTGCCGTCGCTCGCGCTGGCACCGCTGGTGCCGCTGCCTGCGATGCCTGCGATGCCTGTGGCAGGTGCGTCGCCGTTGCGGATGGTCAGTCGGGTCACGTTGCTTGCCAGGTTGCCGTCGCCGGCCACCTGCACGCTCTGCAGCAGGCCGCCAACGTTGGCGAGCCCGCTGCCGTCGACGTTGCGGGTGCCGCTGGCGGGCATCGGTACGGGGGCGTCGGCGCGGGTGAGCGTCACGCTGGGCGTGAAGGTCAGCGTCGGCTGGCCGCTGCCGCTGCTGAAATCCATGCCGAAGGCCAGCGTCCCCTGCAGCAGCTGGCCGGAGGCGGTCTGCCAGGTCGAGATCATCGTCACGCCGAACCAGGCGATCGTGTGGTCGTCGATGGTGTAGCGCCCGCGCATGGCATTGAGCTCGGGATCGGCCAGCTCGTGCAGGCCGGCGCCGGGCGCGTCCGCTGCGCGCGCGTGGAGCGCGGGGGTCAGCAGCAACGCGGCGGCAAGTAGGGAGTAGGGACGGCGGAACATGGCATGGGTACCTCAGAACAAATCAGCGTTGCTGAATCCGAAATCGAGCAGTTCGGCGTCAGTGATCGGTCCCTGTCGGGCATAAAGCGCGCGCGCGCTGGCCTTGCCTTCGAGTTGCAGCAGCACGGTGCGACGGTCGAAGTCGTTGCCGATCACCACGAACACGGCGCGCGAGGGCCATCCCTGGAGAAAATCGGCGAGCGTCATGCTGCGGTTGCCCAGCATCGGATCAGCCAGTTCCACGGTGTCGCCGTGGACCTGCTTGAGCACCACGAAATGCCGGAAGCCGCGCACGTCCATCAGCACCAGGCCCGGCACGCGCAGGCTGCGCAGGCGCGACTCATCGACGCGGTAGCCGCGGCCGCGCATGCCCAGCGCTTCGACGTAGTGCTTGATGTCAAGCAGCGAGAAGCCGCGCTGCTTGACCAGGTTTTCGTCGGACACGCCGAGCATGCCCTGGATCACGACCGCCTCGTCCACGTCCAGGTGGTAGGCGTAGCGCAGGATGGTGGCCAGCGCGGCGGCGCCGCAGCTGTAGTCGGTCTCCTGCCGGACCAGGTTGCGGAAGCGTGCTTCCTGCATGCTCTCGACGGGGTGCACATACAGCCCGCCGTTCGGCAACACGCCGCCGAAGCGCACCTCGCCGGCGCGCGCGGACGCCAGGGCGCCGATCGCGAGGCCGCACAGCAGGAAGGTCCGTGTGATCAGTCGCATGGGTTTCCACCACTGGAAGGAAGTCCCCCCGGCCCGCAGGGGCCGGGCCGGGGGGTTCCATAGGAACCCGGCTGCGGACAGCCGGGTACCGCCCTCGTTGGCCTGCCTTGGCCGAAGTCTTACGGGGTGGGCTGCGCCACGGCCATCGACAGGCTGTTGGCCTGCAGGTTGCCGGTGCCGGAGGCCACGTTCACGCCGATGTTGCCGGTTGCGTTCTGGAAGGCGTTGCCGGACAGGCTGGCGTCGTTGGTGGCGTCCACCACCACGTACCGCGAGGTGGTCACGGTGCCGCACAGGTCGGCGAACAGCTCGCTGGACGAGATCTCCGCGAAGCCCAGCAGACCGGACTCGCTGCCCTGCATGCTGCCGCTCTCACTGCCGGCGGAGTGGCTGTCGGTGTCGAAGCCCAAGCCGCCGACGCCCGGACGGTACGGATTCTGGACCGCGCCCTGGGTCTCGCTGTCGAAGTCCACGTGACCGGTGGAGAAGCCACCCGGATGGGAGTCGCCGGTCCAGGAATCCGGATAGAGATTGCTCGCCTGGTAGGCGTTGCCGCGGCTGTCGGACGAGGTGCTGCCCGAGTAGCTGCCGCTGGTGCTGCCCTCGTAGCCGCCGATGCCGAAGCCGAGCGAATAGCCCGAGACGGTACCGCGCAGGCGGACGGTGGTGGTGTCGTCATAACGCTCGACGCGGCCGGCGTTGCTCACGACGTTGCCCGAGGACACCTGGTTGGCATCGACGCCCGCGTGGGCGAACTTGGTGGTGGCGACCGCCGCGGCCAGCGCGTTCTTCTGCTCGTTGTTGTTGCCCGAGGCGACGTTCACGCCAATGTTGCCGGAGGCATTCCGGAACGCGTTGTCGGTCACGCCGGCGCTGTTGGTGACGCCCTGGTTGACGACGAGGTTGCCCATGCCCGACTGGCCAACGTAGACCTCCGAGTCCGCCATGCCGAAGGTGAAGCTGGCGTCGGTCGCGGCCAGCGCGGCGGCGTTGTCCTGCGCGTTGTTGTCACCGGCGGCGACGTTCATGCCGATGTTGCCCGAGGCACGGGCGGCGGTGCGGTCCTTGATGGTGCTGGTGTTGCTCAGCTTGTCGTTGCCGGCCACATTCCCGGTCACCGACTGGCTGTTGTCGACCGAAGCGATGGCCGCCGAGTCGATCTTCGAATGATGATGGTCGTGGCCTTCGCCCTCGCTGGCATAGGCCATCGAACTGCCGAACAGCGTGGCGACCGCCAGGGCGATCAGGGTCTTCTTCGTGGAAGCGTTCATGGTGTCCTCTCTCCGGTTTTTATCGGTTCACCGCGGCAGGTCCGACACGGACAGCGACAGGATGTTGCCCGTGGCATTGCCCGATCCCGCGGTCTGGTTGAGTTGCAGCACGCCACGGAAACCCTGCATGGCGCCCGCGGCGACCGACACGCTGCGCGTGCCTTCGCCCGGTGCGTCGGGTTCCGTTCCCGGCTGCATTTCTGCCGACGCGGAGACGGCGGCGGACAGGGAGCCGTCCGTCGTCTCGCGTATGCCCTGGCTGGCCAGCGCCGCGGCGACCGCATTGAGCTGCGTGTTCGCGCTGCCGCTGACCTGGTTGATGGAAACCAGTCCGTGCGCGCCGGCAAGCACCTGCCCGGCGATGGTGGCCTGCGCATCCAGCGGCGCGTTGGCCTGGTTGCCTGCGGTCCGCTGGCGCGCATCGATCCAGGCCTGCGCATCCGGACCAGTGGCGAACGCACGCAGGTTGGCCTGGCTGTTGAGATCGCCTGCTGCCAGATTCACCGTGATGCTGCCTTCGGCGCCCTGCAGCACATGGCCATCCAGATGGCTGCTGGTGAGATAGCCGAGCATGGCCGCGTAGTCGTCATCGCGGGCATGGGCGCGGGTACTGGGCAGCGCCAGCACCGCAAGGCCGGCGAGACAGGCAAGAAGGGTCGTGCGGCACATGGCTTCAATGCCCGTTGCCGAAAGGCAGTTGCGTGAGCGCGCCCTGCACCTGGTCGGCGATGGTGCCGGTCGCGTTGCCGACGGCCCCGACCGGGGCTGCGACGGTGTTGCTCACGCCATTGCCGGCCACCGTGGTGCCGCTGTTGTCGCGCACCAGCATGCCGTCGAGCGTGCGTGCGGCGGTCGGTTGCAGTTGTGTCCCGGCCGAGGGCGAGGCACCCATCTGCGCGATGTCCTGGTCGGAAAGCTCGCCGTTGCCGAGCGAGGCGAGGATTTCCGGTCGTGGCGAGGGCGACACCATCAGCGCCATGCCCGGCGGCGCGGGCCGGGCCGCCGGCCGCGTGGAGACGGTGCGCAGCACCACGATGTCGCCCGGCTGGGCCGCGACGGCCCGGTGCGCGTCCGCTGCGAGACCGGCCAAGGGCATGCCGACGAGCGCCGCCAGGGCCACGAGCGGCAGAAGCGGGCAGCGGCGGAGGGGAAAGGCAGATGCGGGTTCCATGGCGTGGGCTCGTTCCTTCGGTGATTGCCCTGATGGCAAGCGCCGTGCCAACCCCCGACGGAGTGGCCAAACCGCGCCGTAGCGCGGCCTCCCGGCTCCCGGCGCCTGAACGCCCCGCGCGTCGGGTGTTACAGCGGGCGGCGTGGAGATCGCCTGTGAAGAGCTGCAGCCCGCGTGCAGCCGGGCTCCGGCGCGTGGTGTAACAGCAGCGATACACCTGTGCGGCTGTTACAGCGGAGCCCCCGAGCCACGGTGCTAGCATGCGCGGGCGACGCCCGGTCGCATTCCCCAGCATGTTGCGACGGCGCCCGTGCGCCGCCGGAGAGGCCATGTCCACGCAAGACGCTTCCCTGATCGATCTGGCCCGGCGCTACTGGCTGCCGGTGTATCGCCCGCGCGAGCTGGTGCTCGACCATGGCCGTGGTGCGCGGCTGTGGGACACGCAGGGGCGCGACTACCTCGACTTCGGCGCCGGAATCGCGGTCAACAGCCTGGGTCACCAGGACCCGGACCTGCTCGCCGCGCTCACCGCGCAGGCGCACAAGCTGTGGCACAGCAGCAACGTGTTCTATACCGAGCCGCCGCTGAGGCTCGCGCAGGAACTGGTGGAGGCATCGGGCTTCGCCGAGCGCGTGTTCCTGTGCAACTCGGGCGCGGAGGCGAACGAGGCGGCGATCAAGCTGGTGCGCCGCTGGGCCTCGACGCAGGGGCGTGGACCCGAGCGACGCACCATCGTCACCTTCCGCGGTTCGTTCCATGGCCGTACGCTCGCCACCGTCACCGCGACCGCACAGCCCAAGTACCAGGAAGGCTACGAACCGCTGCCGGGCGGTTTTCGCTACATCGACTTCAACGACGAGCGTGCACTGGAAGCGGCTTTCGCGCACGGCGACGTGGCCGCGGTGATGGTCGAGCCGGTGCAGGGTGAGGGCGGCGTGCGTCCGGCGGCAGCGGGCTTCCTCCGCCACGCGCGCGAGCTCTGCGACCGGCATGACGCATTGCTGGTGCTGGACGAGATCCAGTGCGGCATGGGGCGCACCGGGACCTTGTTCGCGCATGTGCAGGACGGCGTGGAGCCGGACATCGTGACGCTGGCCAAGGCGCTTGGCGCGGGCTTTCCCATCGGCGCCATGCTGGCCGGCCCGAAGGTGGGCCAGATCATGCAGGTCGGCGCGCACGGTTCCACTTTCGGCGGCAATCCGCTGGCTGCAGCGGTTGCCCGCGTGGCGCTGGCCAAGCTCGGCTCGCCGGCGGTGCTGCTCAACGTCGAGCGCCAGGCCAACGAGCTGCGAGCCGCCCTGGCCGCGATCGACGAGGAACTGGGCCTGTTCGAGGAAGTGCGTGGGCGTGGCCTGATGCTGGGCGCGGCGCTGGCCGAACCTCATCGCGGCAAGGCCGGCGCCATCCTTGACGTCGCCGCGGCCCACGGTGTGCTGTTGTTGCAGGCCGGGCCCGACGTGTTGCGCCTGTTGCCGCCATTGACGATCACCGACGAGGAACTGGCCGAGGGCGTTGACCGCCTGCGCTCGGCATTCACGGCCTTCCTCGCCACTCCAGCCGGAGACACGCCATGAAATACCTGCACACCATGGTTCGCGTGCGCGACCTGGACGCGTCGCTGCGCTTCTACTGCGACGGGCTGGGCTTGCGCGAGGCACGCCGCAGGGAGGTTCCGGATGGAAAGTACACCCTGGTGTTCCTTGCGGCGCCGGACAGCCCCGAGGCGGAGCTCGAGCTCACTTTCAACTGGGGCTCGGACGAGGACTACGGCTCGGCACGCAACTTCGGCCACCTGGCCTTCCGCGTGGAAGACATCTACGCCACCTGCCAGCGCCTGAAGGACATGGGCTACACCATCCACCGTCCGCCGCGCGACGGCCACATGGCGTTCGTGCGCTCGCCCGACCTGATTTCGATCGAGCTGCTGCAGGAGGGCCACCTGCCGCCGCAGGAGCCATGGGCATCGATGCCCAACACCGGCAGCTGGTAGGAAGAAGCGGACGGCCTGGGGCTCCGACTGCCGCGCGGCGCTGCCGCGGCAGCCGGCAGGCAGCTCACGCCTCCCGCCGGGCTTCGCGCAATGCGCCGCGGGCGGCTTCCAGCGTGTCGGCGATGTCCTGCTCGCTGTGCGCGCTGGACAGGAAACCCGCCTCGAACGCGCTCGGCGCCAGGTAGACGCCGCGCCTCAACATGCCGTGGAAGAAGCGGTTGAAGAGGGCCGTGTCCGCGGCGATGGCCTGTGCGTAGCTGGTTACCGCCTGGCGGGTGAAGAACAATCCGAACATGCCCCCCACGCGGTTGGTGCTGAACGGCACGCCTTCGGCATCCGCCACCGCCTGCAATCCGTCGCACAACAGCCGCGTTCTGGCGGCCAGTGCCTCGTGGAAGCCGGGCGCCTGGACCAGTTCCAGCATCGCCAGGCCCGCCGCCATGGCGACGGGATTGCCCGAAAGCGTGCCGGCCTGGTAGATCGGGCCGGCTGGCGCGATCTGTTCCATGAGGTCGCGGCGTCCGCCGTAGGCGCCTACCGGCATGCCGCCGCCGATCACCTTGCCGAACGTGGTCAGGTCCGGCTTCACGCCGTAATGCGCCTGCGCACCCCCCAGCGCCACGCGGAAGCCGGTCATCACTTCGTCGAAGATCAGCACCGCGCCGTGGCGCGTGCACAGCTCGCGCAGGCCCTTGAGGAAGTTGTCCTCCGGCGGGATGCAGTTCATGTTGCCGGCGACCGGCTCGATGATCAGGCCGGCGATGTCGGCACCTTGCTGGGCGAACAGCGCCTCGGCCGCGGCAAGGTCGTTGTAGGGCAGGGTGAGCGTCAGGTCGGCGGCGGCCTTGGGTACGCCCGGAGAGGTCGGCACGCCGAAGGTCAATGCGCCGGAACCGGCCTTGACCAGGAAACTGTCGCCATGGCCGTGGTAGCAACCCTCGAATTTCACGATCCTGCCGCGGCCGGTCGCACCGCGCGCCAGCCGGATCGCGGACATCGTCGCCTCGGTGCCGGAGTTGACCATGCGCACCATTTCCACCGAGGGCACCAGGCGTGTGATCACCTCTGCCATGGTCACTTCGGCCGGCGACGGGGTGCCGAAGGACAGGCCATCGCGCACCGCACGCTCCACGGCCTGGCGTACGTGCGGGTGGTTGTGGCCGACGATCATCGGTCCCCATGAACCCACGTAGTCGATATAGCGGGTGCCTTCCACGTCCCACAGGTAGGCGCCATCGGCGCGCGCGGTGAAGAACGGCTCGCCGCCGACCGATTTGAAGGCGCGTACGGGCGAGTTGACGCCGCCGGGCATCAGCCGCTTTGCACGCTGGTAAAGCTCATGGTTGGTGGTCATGGAGGAACTCGTTGGGAGAAGGACGGTAAAGGTCGGCCAGGCGGCGGGCGGCTGCCCGCACGTCGCTGCTGCCAAAGATGGCGGAAACGGCGGCAAGATAGTCGGCACCGGCATCGACCAGGATCGCGCCATTTTCCGGCGTGATGCCACCGATCGCCACCCGTGGAACGCGCAATGCGGCGCTCTGCCTCAGTAGTTCCGGCGAC